>DAHUXA010000011.1 GCA_027307405.1 Hyphomicrobiales bacterium
AGAGTGGGCAGTCCTTGATACGGAGCAACACTCGCCAATCCGGGATGCTCCTCGACAGCTGGATTGAGGGCACCATTCTCGTGGGTGGTGCTGTGATAATCGCGGAAGGCGATCAGCGCCTCCGGCCAGCTCGCCTTCTGCATGCGCGGATAGTTGTTCCTCCATGCGCGGTAGAACGTGGTCATGCCGAGCATGGAAGCCAGGATCAGACCCGGAACGACACCCGCCATAAACAATTGCGCCACCGAGGCCGACAACACGCGCTTGCCCTCGGGATCGAAGGCCACACTGCCGCCCGTGGCCACCGCGACGAGCACCATCACGATTGAGGGCGGAATCAAGATGCCGAGCGCGCCCGAGGTCGCGATCACACCGGCGCCAAAACGTTTCGGATAACCCTGCTGTACCATCGCCGGCAAGATAATCGAGCCGATTGCGACGACAGTCGCGGGCGAGGACCCCGACACGGCTGCAAACAGTGCGCAGGCCATCACACCAGCCAGACCCATGCCACCATACCAGTGGCCGATCATGGAGGTGGCAAACCGGATCATGCGACGAGCGACGCCGCCATGGGTCAGGAAATTGCCGGCAAGAATAAAGAACGGAATCGCCATGATCTCGAAGCTCTCGATGCCGGTGAAGAGCTTGAGTGCCACGGCCTCGATCGGCACCGTGGTCATCACGAACAGGAAGCTGAGCACGGTCAGGCCGAGCGCGATCGAGATCGGCATGCCGGTGAGCATCAGCGCGATCAGCAGGCCAAAGATGATGGCGCTGTTCATCGGACCAAATCCCTGGCTGCGGCCGGGCTCTCGACCACGCCCTCGACATGGCCGGGATCATGATGCGGCAGTTCGCCAGTACGCCAGAAGGCCCAGGCGACCTGGAGGAAACGGAAGCACATGAGATAAGAGCCGAGCGGCACGCAGAGGAAGATGATCCAGCGCGGCATCTCCATGTCGGGCGAAACCTGGTCGGTGGGATAAAGCTCGATGACAAACTTCGCGCCCATTGTGCCGACCACGAAGGTGAACAGCGCGCCGCACAGCAGGCCGAGCATGACGATCTTTTTGCGTGGCCCGGGGTCCAGCATATTGACCACGACGTCGACGCCGACATGGATGCCGGTGCGCACCCCGTAGGCGGCGCCGAACTTCGCCATCCACACGAACATGTAGATGCACAGTTCCTGCGCCCAGGTCAGGTTGATGTTGTAGACGAGCGGGTAGAGAAACGGGACACCGACCATGTAGCGCTGCACCACGGCGGCGAAAATCAACAGCGTTGCCGCCGCGATCAAACTCGCGATCAGAATTTCCTCGAGACGGTCAAGAATGCGAAGAAACACCTGTGCCTCATGCGCTCAGGGCTGGTAAACTTTCGCCCTGGCGGCCGGCAATTCCAAATTCAAATTGAGCAGCGCCCACTTCTGCCGCCCAACCCCGAGCGAATTTGGAATCCCCCACCCCCCGGAAGTAAAACGAGCTCCGGCATTTGCGCCGGGGCTCGCCGTTTCTTGTTAGTTGGTTACGCCTTGCGCCGTCTTGCGGACGTCGTCGATCAGCTGCTTGCCGACGCGGCTGGCCATGTCTTGATAAAGCGGCTCCATGGCCTTCTGCATCGCGGCCATTTCGGCGCCAGTCGGATTGATGATCTGCGTCTTGCCCGACTTCTTGATTTCGTCCAGCGCTTCAGCGTTTTCCGATTCCGAGATCTTGTTGGCGTAGACGGTCGCTTCGTGCATCGCTTTCTCGAGCTGGCCACGGATATCGGCGGGCAGACCTTCCCAGAATTTCTTGTTCACGACGACCACATAACCGATATAGCCGTGATTGGTCAGCGCAGTGTACTTCTGCACTTCATAGAATTTCTGGGTGTAGATGTTCGACGGCGTGTTTTCCTGACCGTCGACCACGCCAGTCTGCAACGCCTGATAGACTTCTCCGAACGCCATCACCTGCGGTGTCGCGCCAAGCAGGCGGAACTGGGCTTCCAGCACCTTCGATGACTGAATGCGGAATTTCTGTCCCTTGTAATCCTCAGGCATGTGCAGTGGCTTGTTGGCGCTCATCTGCTTGAAGCCGTTGTCCCAGTACGCAAGACCGATCATGCCCTTCGGCTCCAGAAGCTTGAGCATCTTCTGGCCGATCGGGCCTTCGGTCACCTTGCGCAGCGAAGCCAGGTTGGGCAGCAGGAACGGCAGGTCGAATACTTCGAAGTCCTTGATGCCCATAGGGCCGAACTTGGAATTGGACGGCGCGAGCATCTGCACCGCGCCGAGCTGCAAAGCCTCCAGCTCTTCCTTGTCCTTGTAGAGCGTCGAGTTGGGATAGACCTCAACCTTGACTTTGCCGTTGGTATATTTCTCGGCGAGTTCCTTGAATTTGTCGGCGCCCTTGCCCTTCGGCGTATTCGGCGCCACCACGTGACTGAACTTGATCACGATCGGCTCCTGCGCCGTTGCGGCGACAGGAGCTACGAAAATAGCGGCCGCAGCCGCCGCAAAAAGTAACTTGCGCATAGACGTATTCCTCCAGTTAATCGCTCGAAATCGGCTTTTATCTTGTTTTTCTGCCGATCAGGGTGGCACTAAACAGGTTTCCCGGCAAGTAGACTACGGGCAACAAGAGTTGCTCCAAGTACTACGCAGGAAAAGTTCGTGCCCTAAGCGTTAAGTAGGGGAACCGGGGTGCGGCGAAGCGCCGCCGTTTACCGGAGAGCGGCTACAACCGGCCCTAAGCCCATCTCTTGGGCCAAGCCGTGCGCGGCGCGCATCTGCTCGGCATCCAGCATGGCGATCAGCGGCCGCGCGGCAACCGCGAGCCGTCGTACGGCAGCGCTGTTAAGCACGACCGACACGACGCGATGGCTGACCCGGTGCACGAGACCAGTTGACTCAACCGGAGCTTGCTGGCGCGCAAGCTCGCGCAACGCCGTCTCGACAGGAGCCCAATAAGGCTCCTGCGCCGGTGTGAGTTTGAGCACGCTCTTGATACGCGCAATGTTGATTGCAGCCGTCGTCTGCGCTTGATCTCCGTGCGCGCCAATTTCTGTCGCGCGCGCCGGGGCGCTAACCGACAACAAACCGAGTGTCGCGAGCGCGAACACGCCCGCGCATAAAATCATTTTCATTCCGGAAGTCCCCGCGTTTACCTAGGTTATGAGGAGGCCAGTAGCCGGGAATTTGGCCCCCAAAGCGTACGAAATGCGGACAAAATGTGATTTATTGGGTTTCAGGCCTCGATTCATAGCAGAAATAACAATGCCGCGCCCTTTGCGAGTGCGGCATTGTGTCTTTAATCTTAATGAGAAGGCCTTTAGCCAACATCTGTCGAATGAATTCGCCGCTCGACCGATGCAGTTTTGTTGCGCTTACTGATTAACTTATTGAGGGCGCCGAGATAGGCCTTGGCCGATGCCACCAAGGTGTCTGGATCAGCGCCCTTGGCGGTGAAAGAGCGTCCACTCTCCGAAAGTCTAACTGATACTTCCGCCTGGGCATCTGTGCCACCCGTCACGGCGTGCACCTGATACAGCTCAAGCGTCGCCTCATGCGGCACGAGTGTACGAATTGCCTTGAAGATCGCATCCACTGGGCCATTGCCGGTCGACTGAGTGGTGACGTGCTCCCCGTCGATATCGAGCGTTAGTGTCGCGGTTTGCGGGCCCATGGTGCCGGCGATCACCGTCAACGACAGCACCTTGATGCGGTCGTGAGCATGCGCGATTTCCTCGTCTACGAGCGCTTCGATATCTTCGTCGTAGATCTGCTTCTTGCGGTCGGCCAGCGCCTTGAAGCGGACAAAAGCGTCCTCAAGCTGATTGCTGGCGAGTTCGTAACCCAGTTCTTCCAACTTGTGGACGAAGGCATGGCGTCCCGAATGCTTGCCCATCACCAGTGATGTTTGCTTCACACCAACGGATTCCGGCGTCATGATTTCGTAAGTCTGAGCATTCTTGAGCATTCCGTCCTGATGGATGCCACTCTCGTGCGCAAACGCGTTTCGTCCAACGATCGCCTTGTTGTATTGCACCGGGAAGGATGTCGCTGCCGCAACTAGTTTGGATGCACGCGTGAGCATCGTTGCATCGACACCGCAATGGAACGGCAACACGTCATTGCGCACCTTCATTGCCATTACGACTTCTTCGAGCGCGGCGTTGCCTGCACGCTCACCGATGCCATTTATGGTGCATTCGATCTGTCGGGCACCCGCTTTTACGCCCTCGAGCGAATTGGCTACTGCCAAGCCGAGATCGTTATGGCAGTGGGTGGAGAAGCGCGCCTTGTCCGCATTCGGAACGCGTGCGCGCAGCATTTCAATGAGCGCGAAATATTCCTCCGGCACCGTGTAGCCGACGGTGTCGGGGATATTGATCGTGGTGGCGCCGGCATTGATCGCAGCCTCCACGCAACGGCAGAGGAAGTCATGCTCGGTACGGGTGGCATCCTCTGCGGACCATTCGACGTCATCGGTATGTCCGCGCGCGCGCGTAACCTGCCCCACCACCATCTCATACACCTCGTGCGGCTCCTTCTGGAGCTTGTATTTCATATGCACCGGTGACGTGGAGATGAATGTGTGGATGCGCTTGCGCTTGGCCGGTTTGATGGCCTCGGCGCAGCGATCGATATCCTTGAAGGCGGCACGCGAGAGACCACAAATAACGGCTTTCTTTGAACGCTGAGCTATCTCGTGCACGGCGGCAAAGTCGCCTTCGGAGGCAATCGGGAAGCCCGCCTCGATGATGTCCACCCCCATATTATCGAGGAGTTCGGCGACCTCGAGCTTTTCTTCGTGCGTCATGGTCGCTCCGGGACATTGCTCGCCGTCGCGCAAGGTCGTGTCAAATATGACGACGCGGTCCTTTTCGGACTGACTCTTTGAATTCATCGGACTATTCCTTCTCGTCGGATGCGCCGCTGAGGGCGCTCTGTGGGTTCTCCGTCAGATCCCCCCGAGTGCCCAGGCGCGAATTGCCCAGCCGGCCCTCAGGGGCGGATAAGGAGAAGGAGCGAGCCCAGAATGAGGGTGGCCGCGGAACCGGCTTGTTTTGCCGTCCGCTCGATCGCGCAGGTGGTCTGCCGCGTCGACATGGCTATACCCTCGTCTCGTCGGTTAACCTGGCGGATTCGGGTAAAGTCCGCGTTAACCGCAGCGGCACGCTTGTAGCGGAAAGCGGCCGGAGAAATCAAGCGCAGAGCGGATAGGTCAGAACTGCTGCCAATTCGCCCGATGGGTGAAATATGACCGCCAGCGTGAGCACACTTGGTCGTCGGACGTGGGCCAGATCGGCGAAGTTCGCGCTTGGGCTGGCCGTGCTGCTGTTTGGCCCAGCGGGCTCACTGCGCTTCTGGCCAGGGTGGCTCTACGGTTTCGTATTCGTCGGGTCAACGATCGCGATCAGCATTTATTTTTTGAAGCACGATCCCAAGCTTGTCGAGCGCCGGATGCACGTCGGGCCTGCCGCCGAGCGAGAACCCACGCAAAAACTCATCATGACCATCACTTCTCTGGGTTTCGTAGCGCTGCTGGCCCTTCCCGGCTTCGACTACCGTTGGCACTGGTCCGCAGTGCCATCATGGCTCGTGCTCTTGGCGAATGCCGGTGTCGCATGCAGCTTCGGCATTTTCTTCGCGGTGCTCAAGCAGAACAGCTACGCGGCCTCGACCATCAGGGTTGAGCCGGATCAGCCGGTGGTCTCCACCGGCCTCTATGCGGTCGTGAGACATCCGCTGTATGCAGGGGCGTTGCTGTTACTCATCTGCACGCCACCTGCACTTGGATCGTACTGGACCTACTTGGTCCTGGTTCCAGTAATCCCAGTGCTGGCCTGGCGGCTGCTCGATGAGGAGCGTTTTTTGAAACGCAACCTGCCAGGCTACACAGAGTATTGCGGCCTCACCCGCTTTCGTCTGATCCCGGGGATCTGGTGACCGCCTGCGCTTACGGCTTTTCCTCCTTCAGCGCTTTGGCCGCTTCTTGCAGCTCCTTGAACGCCTTGCCCTCAATCTTCGGAAAATCGAGGCCGAGCGCCTGGAGTTCCTGCACCAAGGCGCCAGCCACCACCATGCGTGTGAACCATTTGTGGTCGGCAGGCACCACAAACCAAGGCGCCTCCGGCCGGCTGGTCTGCCGAATCAAATCTTCATAGGCATGCTCGTATTTGTCCCAGAGCTTGCGCTCGGCAACGTCGCCCATAGAGAACTTCCAGCGTTTTGCCGGCTCGTCGATGCGGTCCAGAAAGCGTTTACGTTGCTCCTCCTTCGATACATGCAGGAAGAACTTCATAATGCGCGTGCCGTTGCGAGCGAGATGTCGCTCGAAGCCGCAGATGTCTTCGAAACGTTGTTGCCATATGTCTTTTCCCGCCAAGGAATTTGGCAACCTCTGGCGATCGAGTAGCTCTGGATGGACGCGAACAACCAGAACCTCTTCGTAATATGAGCGATTGAAAATGCCGATACGACCGCGCTCTGGCAGGCGTTGCGCCGCACGCCAAAGAAAATTGTGGTTCAGCTCCTCTACACTCGGCTGTTTAAAGGAGTGCACCTCGACGCCTTGAGGATTGAGGCCTGACATCACGTGCTTGATGACGCTGTCTTTGCCGGCGGCATCCATTGCCTGCAAAACAATCAGCACTGACCAACGGTCGTCAGCGTAAAGCCGCTCCTGCAGCTCGACAAGTTGCTCAAGGCCCTCGGCCAGCATGGCCTTGGCTTCGCTCTTGTCTATGGTAAGTCCGTGACAATCATTGGGATCACATTCGGCCAGACGAAATTTGTCGGGGCTGTCGACGCGGAAGCGTTTGGTGATGTTGCTAATCGTCATTTAGGTCTCCTGCGCGCTTCCACCGGCATTCTTATCCGCTGCCCAATCGCGATGCCAAGAACGCAGTGACGAAGCGTGGCATGGCAGTGTCGAAATCGGCGCGTTTGCGTACAATATAAATATCCGCAAGCTCCGGATCTTGCTCGGATGTCAAGTGCGTGAGGATGCGCTTACGCAAAGCAGCCGAGTCCTCTTTCGAATGCAAAACTTTTATCTGCACGATCAACGAACCATCAACGACCGTTGTCCAGCCTGGCTCAATTGCAAACTCGGTGATATCGAGGCCGGTCTCCTCGTTGAGTTCGCGTCCGACACTCAGATCAAGATCGACTTTGTCGCCGACGATGTCGTCAGGATCCGGCGTCCCACAGGGAAAATAGATTTGTCCAGCATTGAACGTGCTCGAGCTCATCACGCCAAGCAAGAATGCACCATCTGCGCCTAAAATTGCCGCTGCGCTAAAGCAATCGTGCACCTTCGCAGGCGGTCGATCCCAGTGGCACCAGGCGGCAAAGCTCGCATAATCGGTTTCCAAATATTGGCCACGGAAAACGCCGTCCGAGACCACCTGGTGGTACATCAACAGAACGCGACCATTCCAAATCGCCGGCTTCTCTCGCCGCAAGGCGGCAAAAAAGGCATCGATCTCTGACCGGCGTTCGATGGCGAAGGTCCACGGCTTTGGAACGAAGGACAGCTCCAGCCGATCAACGTGAAATATCAATGGCGCTTCGCTCACAACCGAAGCGCCTTCGCTTCGAACAGCCGACTCGGACTGGCAATCTCGTCCTGCGCGGCCACCAGCTGGATTTCGCTCGCGCCGATGCCAGCCGTTTTCGCCAGCACCCCAAACACACTCGAGGCCGCCCGTGAAAGCGCGTCACCGATATCTCCGCTGGACAGATAATGCGCGAAAAAGAGCGCTGCGATCGCGTCGCCTGCGCCGTTAACCGCCAACGGCAGTTTTGGCGTACGCAATATAAAACAGGCACCCTCATTCGACGCCAGCAGATCGATCGAATCTTTCGGCGTCTCGTCGGTGTGCAGCGATGTGACCAAGACCGCGCGCGGCCCCAGACCGTGGACTGCTTTTACGGCATCGCGCGCTTGGAGCAATGTATTGCTGTTGCGCTTGGTGAGATAGTTCAGTTCAAACTGATTGGGCGTAATAATATCGGCCGCCGGGACCGCATTGTTTTTCATGAATTCCGGAATGCCGTCACGTACAAAAATGCCGCGGCCGACATCACCAATCACTGGGTCGCAGCAATATTTTGCCGCCGGATTGGCTCGCTTCACCGTCATCACCGCATCAAGAACCGCCTCACCAATATCGGAGGACCCCATATAGCCTGACAGGATGCCATCGCATGCCCCAAGGATGCCGCGCTGTTCGATTCCGGCCACAACCTCACTGATCATGCCGGCATCGAACACACGGCCTTTCCAACTTCCATATCCGGTGTGATTGGAGAACTGGACCGTATGGATCGGCCATACTTCCACCCCCATTCGTTGCAGGGGAAAAACCGCCGCAGCATTTCCGACATGGCCGTAGGCAACGTGCGACTGAATGGACAGGATGTTCATGACTTCGACAATAACAGAAACGGCGGGGAACTCTCCCCGCCGCTTGTCTTAGTCCTCGGCCGGACTTACTTCATCCCGGTCTTTTTGTTGGCGGCGTCAACGAACGCGTTGGTGTATGTTTTCGACAGATCGATATTGGCCTTAGCCACGTCGGGTGACGATTGGCTGAATACCGCCAACACCGCTGCAGCGCCCTTCGGATCCATGCGGCCGGTCTCCGAATACATTGGCAGCGTATTCTTGAGCGCGGCGATGTAGAGTGCCTTGTCCTTGCCGACCAGATTCTCTGGCATCTTGTTGGTAATCTCTTCCGGCGTGTGGGAGTGGATCCATTTCAGCGTGGCGACAATAGCATTGGTCAAGGCCTGCACTTCTTTTTCGTGGGTGGCGATCCATTCCGCCTTGGTGTAGAGCGCACCGCCCGGATATTCGCCACCAAATACGGCCAGCGTATCCTTTTGGCTGCGGGTGTCGCTGAGAATCTTGAGTTGCTTGTCATGACCTTGCAACACAGTAATGGCCGGGTCGAGCATAATCGCGGCATCGATGGTGCCCTGCTCCATGGCAGCGACCGCGGTGGCGCCAAGGCCAACGCCGATTACGCCGACAGAATTCGGATCGACACCGTTCTTGCTCAGCATGTATTTGAGGAAGAAATCAGTGGAAGAACCCGGAGCACTCACACCGACTTTCTTGTTGGCGAGGTCCTTGATCGAATTGATTTCCGAAGTGTGCTTGGGCGATACCACCAGCGCGAAACCTGGGTAGCGGTCATAAACCACGAAAGATTGCAGGTGCTGGCCCTTGGCGGCGAGATTGACGCAGTGGTCGAAATAACCCGAGACGACATCAGCGCTGCCACCGATCACAGCCTTCAGCGACTCCGAGCCGCCCTTGAAATCGACCACTTCGACATTAACGCCGGCCTTCTCATATTCGCCGAGCGCCTGCGCCAACATCGTGGGCAGGTAGCACAGGCACGACCCGCCGCCGACGGCGAGCGTCACTTTCGACTGCGCGAGCGCAAGGCCCGACGAAAGGACAAGCGCGGCGAGCGAAACGCCGAACCGCCGGATGAGTTTCACGGACATGAATTCCTCCCTTAAGAAACTGCGGCCTTGCCAGCCGTTCGGAGCGAACGATAAGCCAGCCTGCCCGACCTGACTAGGGCCGCGCGTCGCCCACAGCGGGCCGCCAAATCAAAAGCCGCTTCTCGATCAGGCTGACGATTATGTCGATCACGATCACGAAAACGGCTAGCACGAACATGCCGGCAAACACGCCGGCAACGTCGAACACGCCCTCTGCCTGCTGGATCAGATAGCCGAGCCCAGCCGCCGCTCCCAGATATTCGCCCACCACCGCACCCACGACAGCAAAGCCCACCGCGGTATGCAGCGAGGAGAACATCCACGACAACGCTGATGGCCAGTAGACGTGGCGCATCAATTGACGCTCGCTCATTCCCAGCATGCGCGCATTGGCCAGAACCGTGGGGCTGACTTCCTTGACACCTTGATAGACGTTGAAGAACACAATGAAGAAGACAAGCGTAAAGCCGAGCGCGACCTTCGACCAGATGCCGAGGCCGAGCCAAAGCGTAAAGATCGGCGCCAGCACCACGCGCGGCAGCGCGTTGATCATCTTTACATATGGATCGAACACGGCAGCGGTCCGCGGCTGGAGCGCAAACCAGAAGCCGACTAGAACCCCGCCGATCGAACCGAATACAAAGGCCAGGATCGACTCAATCAACGTTACCCAGAGGTGCTTCCAGATCACGCCACTCGCAAACCAGGCCGCAATCTGCGTTGCCACATCTACTGGATTGGAGAAGAAGAATGGCGGCAGCACAAGCTTGCCAAAGATGGGGTAAGTGGTGAGCACATACCAGAGCGCGACGCTCACCACTGCCACCAGCACCTGCAACAGGAGGAGATTGATGCGTGACATTGCGATCAAGCTCCTCCCGTTTCTGGAGCGTTAGAGCGGATTCTTGAACAGCCCGATGATGCCGGTCGAACCTTTCACATGGCCGTTGAGCTTATCGAACAGCTCCAGCTTGGTGAGACCAGGCGGGAGCGCCTTCGGATCAAGATCCGTCGCGATCAGGACAAAGGTGTAGTGATGCGGTGATCCCGGCGGCGTGCAGGGACCCATATAGATGCTCTGTTTCGCGGTGCCGATGCCGCCGACATATTTGTCTGATGGCTTGCTGGTCTCGCCTTCGGCGAATGAAGTGACCGAGGCCGGAATGCCATAGGCGATCCAGTGATCGACGCCGATGCCGCGGCCTTCTGGATCGGTCATGACCAGCGCGAAGCTGGTGGTACCGGCGGGCACATTCGTCCACTCAAGCGGCGGTGACACGTTTTCGCCGACACAGTTCGGATTGCTCTTATTGGCGCCGGCGTTCTTTTTCGCCAGCAGGGTGCCATCCTTGAAGGCGGGCGAAGTGATCGTGAATACTTCGGCTGCGTGAGCAGTCCCAGCCAGCAGCAGAATTCCCGCGGCAGCCACGAGCGTTTGACGTATTCCAAACATTGCATTTCCTCCGTTTTGTTTCTTGGTAGTCCGTATCATCAACAATATTAGCGCAGCTAAATTCCATCCGCATCAGGTCCCTTCGCTTTGGGCGTAGCCTTTGATCACTTCGGCTTTCAACTTGTGCCAGATTTCTCGATGCAACTCGTGAAACACTGGGTCGAGCTTGACCTCGGATATGTCGCGTGGGCGTGGGAGCGGTACCCGCCAGTCGCCAATAATGCGTGCCGCCGGCCCCGCCGACATGATCACGACCCGATCGGATAGGGCGATCGCCTCTTCAAGATCGTGGGTGACAAAAAGGACGGCTTTGCGATCTGCAGTCCACAGATCAAGCAGCAGGTTGCCCATGATTTGCCGTGTCTGCGCATCGAGCGGACCGAACGGCTCGTCCATCAGTAGGATCTTCGGATCGCAGATCAATACCTGCGCCAGACCCACACGCTTGCGCTGTCCTCCGGACAGCATGTGCGGATAGCGGTCGGCGAACGTATCGAGGCCCACGCGTTTGAGCCAGACTTGCGCGCGCGCCCGCGCATCACGCATTGGTACACCCGCCGTCTCCAGGCCGATAGCAACGTTCTCGACTGCGGTCTTCCAGGGAAACAATGCATCCGCCTGAAACAGGTATCCCGCCTGGCGGTTAAGCGCGGCAAGCGGGCTTCCGAAAATATTGACCCCGCCGGCAGCCGGAGTGAGCAATCCGGCGGTAACATTCAGCAGCGTTGACTTGCCACAACCAGTCGGCCCGACTATGGCGACGAATTCACCGTCGGCGACATGAAGCGTTGCACGCTCAACTGCTGCGTAAACGCCGCCGCGCGCGAGACGAAATGCGACCACCACTTCGTCGAGAGCGACTGCCGCGCTCGACGCGTGCATAGGCCGAATATTGGTCGCAGCCACGGCGACGTCGCCCGCCATGCGTTTCCTCCCCGCTCTTATTTATTGGATGGCAAGCTATCCGGCTGCTTGGACCTTGCAAAGCCCGCCACGTCAAAGGCCTTTGATCAGACCGGCCTCGATCAGAAGGCGGTTAAAGCGCCGCGCCTCAGCGCCGGCTGCGCACCGGTAAAACAGGCCATGGCACCTCTTGAGAATGTTCTTCTGCTCAGAAAAGGACGGATCGAGCGGTACGCCAGCCGCTTCCTGCACCAGAAGCGGCAGGTAGGGCGCATCGAGCGTATTGAGTGCCGAGGATAAATCGGCCGGCGTGAAATTCACGGCATCGATCGCATAGTAGCTTGTGTAATAGCGCGGATCGAAGGCCTCCAAGTGGCGCGCGAGCGCGGCCTCGCTGAGTGACGGATCTATAATGCGATAGGCGAATTCCGGCTGGTGATCGCCAAAGCGAACAATCAGAAAGGATTCAGTCGGGAAGTCGCGCTTGAGGCGATCGAGTAGCGCCGAATAGTCGTGGGCGCTCAGGGTTTGGCGCCGGATATATTCATCGATATTGGGAGCGTTGCCGAGGTCATGCCAGCCTGGCGTCAGTTCTGGTCGGTAGCGAAAATCCCACGGGAAATGATTGGCAGCGGTATAGACGAACAGAAATAGTGGGGCTTGGCGGCCTTCGCGCGCAATGATGTTGGTTGCCCGATCGTAATAAAAACTGTCTGGCTCGAGCCCACGAGCGCCTAGGTCCTTCATGTCGAGATAGTGCTCAACACCCGCGGTGGTCTGAAAGCCGCGCGAGCCGAGAAACGCGCCGTAGAATGGATAAAGGCTGAAGGTCTTGTAACCGCAGCGGCTGAGCGCATGCGGCAGACCGCGTGCGACATGTCCAGCGGCAATACGCGTTACCGATGTCGCGAAGCGCCCGTAAGAACGCGCGGACAGGCCGGTCAGCACATTGTATTCGGTAAACCAGCTGGGACCGCCCGCGCCCTCCACAACCATCTTGCGTGACACGCCATCGAACGACCGGAAGTGCCGGTGGTAACCGGGCGGAACCTTCATGCCCGGCGCCGCAGTGATGTCAAAGCTTGACTCGTCGTGCAGCAGGATAATGTGCGGAAGCTTTGTGCCCGGGTTGCATGTCGTTGCGGGCAGCTTCAGCCGATCAGCGACGGTCGCATCCGACTCCAGCAGCCCGTGAGTCGCAAATTCGTAGATCGCCGCCACTCCGGAGCGCGCAAATTTGGACACGTGGTCGCGGTTGAAAAATTCCCCATAAAGATCGGCTGGATAGGCCGCCGACAGAGCCACAAGGCCGCTCATGCACAAAGCGCCACTGAGTGCACTCGTACGTATACGCACGCGAAACGGGTCGATCCGCCAAAGGAGGATCAACAAAGGAATCGCGACCAGCACACCCAACAGAATTGGCTCGCGCAAGCGCGGCATGATCGTAAAGAGAAAAGCCGATGTGTCCGGATCGATGATCATCAGGTCGACGAAGTTCACCGTCATCATCAGCTTGTCGTACTTGAACTGCGACAGGAGAATGAGCGTGACGATCATCGCCAGCGAAAGCAGGCCTGCAGTTGCGGGGCGCCTCAATAAAGCCAGCCAGAAAAAATTCAGGAGCGCCCAAGCGAGCAGAAAAGTTGCCTTGGTGGCGAGATCGAGCTCGGTCGCGGTCATCACCGCGAGTGCCGCCAAGTGCAGGACAGCAACGATTGAGAGCGCCAATGCGTCGCGGCGGGAGATCGCCTCGGCGGGCGCAAGACGGCTAATCAGAGCGGACGCTACGGACAACATGGCCTGACGGCCCTGCCCGGCTGCGATCCCCACAAATCCCCCAGCGCACGGCCCGCTGTCATAAGACTGTAATCAAACCGTCATTGCAAGATGTCGCCGCGCTGGCGGTTAAATATTTCTGATGTTAACCAATGGGATGGACGCGACAGGCCTAGAACCGCCGGTTCCGCACATTTCCCGGCCATACCATCATTGCGTCGATGATTTTTGACTCTCGTCTAGCCGATGCGTGGGCGCGGTTGCCGGACTATCTCGGCAGCCACGTGCTGGTGAGCCTGACGGCGCTGGCCATCGGGCTTGGCATCAGCCTCCCGGTCGCCATCGCTTCGAGGCGCCGGCCCCTTCTGCGCGGCACTTTGCTCGCAGTCGCCAGCATCGTGCAGACCATTCCCGGTCTCGCCCTGCTGGCGCTCTTCTACCCTCTGCTGCTGGCTCTCGCCGCCTTGTCCGAACGCATGTTCGGCAAAGGATTTTCCGCACTCGGATTCCTGCCCTCCGTGCTGGCACTCGCGCTCTATTCGATGCTGCCGGTGTTACGAAACACGGTGACCGGGCTCAACGGCGTCGATGCACGCCTGAGCGAAGCAGCGCGCGTCGTCGGAGTACGGCCGTGGCGTCTTTTGCGGGACATCGAGCTGCCGCTGGCGCTGCCGGTCATCATGGCCGGTGTTCGAACGTCAGCTGTCTGGGTGATCGGCACGGCCACGCTGGCAACTCCGATCGGTCAAACGAGCCTCGGCAACTACATCTTCACGGGGTTGCAGACTCAGAATTGGGTATTCGTGATATTTGGCTGCGTCGCAGCCGCGGTGCTCGCACTGGCGGTCGATCAGTTGCTGGCGCTTGTGCAGGCAGGAGTGGCCCGCCGGAGCAGCGTACGCACGGCCCTGGGCATTTTCGGTCTTGTCGCCCTGATTTTCGCCGCTTTGCTTCCCAACCTCGCACGGCCGCAGGCGAATTTTTTGGTCGGCGCCAAGACTTTTACCGAACAATATGTTCTTGCCGCGTTCGTCCAACAACATCTTGAAGCTGCCGGGTTTACAGCGTCGCGCCGGCCAGGCCTCGGCTCTAACGTGCTGTTCGATGCCCTTGCGTCAGGCGAGATTGACGTCGCTGTCGATTATTCCGGAACGCTCTGGACGAACCGCATGCAACGTCACGGCGCGCCGCCGCGCGAACAATTACTGGCCGAGCTATCCGAATGGCTCCATAACACGCTCGGCATTCGGATGCTTGGGTCACTTGGCTTCGAGAACGCCTATGCATTGGCAATGGCAAGCAAAAGGGCGGCGGCACTCGACATTCGCTCCATCACTGATCTCGCGGGTCGTGCTGGCGGTCTCACGATTGCCGGCGACTACGAAATCTTCGCGCGCCCTGAGTGGACGGCACTGCGCAATGCCTATGGCCTGAATTTTCGCACGCAACGGCAAATGCAGCCGGAATTCATGTATAAGGCCGTTGCCGACGGCGAAGTGGATGTGATCGCTGCCTACACGAGCGATGGCCAGATCTCAACATACGACCTTACCGTGCTTGCGGACGACAAGCATGCAATCCCGCCATACGATGCGATTTTGCTTATTTCGCCGAAGCGCGCGGGGGATGCCAAATTGATCGCAGCGCTAAAACCGATAATCGGCTCAATAGACGTAGCAACGATGCGCGCGGCAAATGCCCGCGCCTCAAATGGCAGCGAGACGCCGGATACGGTCGCGCGGTGGCTTGCCGGCGAGATCGAAAAAAAGCGCGACTAGTTTTTGCTCCGGTCCACCAATGCGCGCTGCTTGATCCACGGCATCATGTCGCGCAGCTTGGCGCCGACTTGCTCGATCGGATGTTCGGCGAGCTTGGCACGCGTTGCCTTGAACGAGGTCTGATTGACCTTGTTCTCCAGCATCCAATCCTTGGTGAAGCGGCCAGACTGGATGTCGGCGAGCACGCGTTTCATTTCGGCTTTCACTTCCGGCGTGATCACGCGCGGACCGGAAACGTATTCGCCGTACTCGGCGGTATTCGACACAGAATAGTTCATGTTGGCGATACCGCCCTCATAGATGAGATCGACGATGAGCTTCACCTCGTGCACGCATTCGAAGTAAGCCATTTCCGGGGCATATCCTGCCTCGACCAGCGTCTCGTAACCGGCCTTCATCAGTTCGACGAGACCGCCGCACAGGACCGTTTGTTCGCCGAACAGGTCGGTCTCGCACTCTTCCTTGAACGTCGTCTCGATGATGCCGGCGCGGCCACCACCGATCGCCGATGCATAAGATAGGCCGAGATCATGCGCGTTACCTGACGCGTCCTTGTGGATTGCGACAAGGCACGGCACGCCGGCACCACGCTGGTATTCCGAGCGTACGGTATGGCCGGGCCCCTTTGGCGCGATCATCAGCACATCGAGATCAGCCCGCGGCTCGATCAGGTTGAAATGCACGTTGAGGCCGTGCGCGAACATCAGCGCGGCACCATCTTTCATGTTCTTGGCGAGGTGATCGCGATAGATGTCGCCCTGCAACTCGTCAGGCGTCAACATCATCATAATGTCGGCCCATTTGGCCGCCTCGGCGACCTCCATGACCTTGAACTTCTCAGCCTCGGCCTTTTTCACGCCGGCTGAGGTTTTGCGCAACGCAACTGCAACCTCTTTCACGCCGCTGTCGCGCAAATTGAGCGCGTGGGCGTGGCCCTGGCTGCCATAGCCAATGATGGCGACCTTCTTGCCTTTGATCAGGTTCAGGTCTGCGTCGCGATCGTAATAAACACGCATGATACGTGGTCCTTCGTTCGGCCAATGAGTCGCTTGTTATGTCGGAGTAAGCCCCGCCGCGGTGCTTCTAGGTCGCTCCGGCAGCCGGGGCAAGTCCCTCCAGGTCTTCCCATTATTTCCTGCCACGCTGCCGTTTGATCTGAAGCCTCCCGGCATAGATCAGTCCGAACCCGGCCAGTACACTGCCGTATTTGATCACCTCTGGCGCACTGGAGTCCTGCGGGAAGCAATACGGACGAGCGCTGGCGAAGCTCACACTGATACAGCGTTGGTTATCTGCCGAATAGGGCTTGATGAATACGCCCAGCACGATCAGCGGGATTGCAAGGATCGTCAGCCCCATCGCTTACATGCCCTCCGGCCCGCGCATGATGGCCGCGATGCCGGTGCGTGCGACCTCAACAAGGCCAAGCGGCAGCATCAAGTTGATGAACTGCTCGATCTTGTCGGTGGCGCCAGTGATTTCGAACACAAAGCTTTCAGTTGTCGCATCGATCACCCGCGCCCGAAAAGCATCCGCCAACCGGAGTGCTTCCACCCGGTTGTCACCTTTGCCCTTGACCTTGACCATGGCAAGCTCCCGCTCGATGGCATTTCCTGCGAGCGTCATGTCCACCACATGATGCACCGGGACGAGCCGATCGAGCTGGTGCTTGATCTGCTCGATCACCATCGGCGTGCCAGTGGTAACGATTGTGATCAGCGAGAGATGCTGTCGGTGCTCGGTTTCCGACACGGTCAGCGATTCAATGTTGTAGCCGCGGCCAGCGAAGAGCCCGATGACGCGGGCCAGAACGCCGGGCTCGTTATCGACCAATACCGACAGCGTGTGAGTTTCTAACTTCTGTGCTGTCGGCGCCGCAGGATAGTGGGTTGTCGAGGGAGCGTTCATCACACCATCACCTTGCCTTCTTCGGTGATGGCATCTTCCGCGCTGACGCCGGCGTCACCGAGCAACATCTCATTGTGAGCGCGTCCCGACGGAATCATCGGGAAGCAGTTCTCTTTGGGGTCGACCACGCAATCGAACAGGACCGGTTTGTCGATGGCGATCATCTCCTTGATGGCGCGGTCAAGATCGGCAGGTTTTGCGCAGCGGATGCCGTGCGCGTGATAGGCCTCGGCCAGCTTGACGAAATCCGGCAGCGCCTCCGAATAGCTCTCGGCATAGCGGCCGCCATGCAGCAACTCCTGCCATTGCCGCACCATGCCCATGTAGTTGTTATTCAGTATGAAGATCTTGATCGGCAGTCTGTACTGCACCGCGGTCGAGAGTTCCTGCATGGTCATCAACACGGAAGCCTCGCCGGCGATGTCAATCACCAACGACTTTGGATGCGCAAGTTGGACACCGACCGAGGCCGGCAGGCCATAACCCATCGTTCCAAGGCCGCCCGATGTCATCCATCGGTTCGGCTCCTGGAATCCATAGAACTGCGCCGCCCACATTTGATGTTGGCCGACCTCGGTGGTGATGTAGACGTCCTTGTCCTTGGTCAGCTCATAAAGGCGCTGGATAGCGTATTGCGGCTTGATCACATCGTTCGACGAACGGTACGCGAGCGACTTGCGCGAGCGCCAGTTATCTATCTGCGTCCACCACATTTGCAGCGATTTCTTGTCAGGATGAATAGCGCCGGTGCGCCACAAGCGGATCATGTCTTCAAGCACATGCGCGCAGTCGCCAACGATCGGCACATCCGCTTTGACGTTCTTGTTGATCGATGATGGATCGATATCGACGTGAATTTTCTTGGAGCCCGGCGAGAAAGCATCGAGGCGGCCGGTAATACGATCGTCGAAACGCGCACCGATGCAAATCATCACGTCGCAATCGTGCATCGCCATATTGGCTTCGAGCGTCCCGTGCATACCGAGCATGCCGATCCATTTCGGATCGGCTGCCGGAAACGCGCCAAGCCCCATTAGCGTGGAGGTGATCGGGTAACCGGTGAGTTTGACAAGCTCGCGCAGTAGATCGCAGGCGGCTTTGCCGGAATTGACCACGCCACCGCCGGTGTAAAACAGCGGCCGTTTGGCATGCGCCATCAGGTCGATTGCCTGTTTGATCTTGTCCATGTCGCCCTTGAGCTTGGGCTTGTATCCCGTGTGTGGGAAATCCTTCGGCTTCGAATAGACGCCTTTCGCGAACTGAATGTCTTTCGGCACGTCAACAACGACCGGGCCTGGCCGACCGCTCGACGCGATATGGAATGCTTCGTGCAAAACGCGTGGGAGATCCTCGATGCGTTTGACGAGATAGTTGTACTTCGTGCACGGCCGGGTGATGCCGACGGTATCGCATTCCTGAAACGCATCATTGCCGATCAGGTGCGTCGGTACCTGACCGGTGATGCACACGATCGGGATTGAATCGCAAAGTGCGTCGGTCAAGCCGGTGACCGCATTGGTGGCGCCGGGGCCCGACGTCACCAGCACGCAGCCGACTTTGCCGGTCGAGCGCGCGTAGCCTTCCGCCGCATGCACGGCTCCCTGTTCGTGTCGCACCAGGATGTGGCGGACCTGGTTCTGCGAAAAGATGGCGTCGTAGATTGGGAGCACCGCGCCGCCCGGATAGCCGAACACGTGCTCGACATTCTGGTCGGCAAGCGCCTGGATCACCATTTCGGCGCCGGTCATTTCGCGTGTCATGACATTCCCTTTCATCGTCGCCTCGTTTTTCGCCCTCGCAGCAATAAAAAAGGCCCGCAACGGGCCATGTTCGGACGCTCGCCTGCGGCCCTGTTTTAGGGCCGCGCCCGCGTCCGAACCTCTACTACAAAAGTAATAATATTGCGTAACATTGCTACTGCCTGAACTTTCATTGCGCGAGGTTATAATGTGGCTGAACAGCTTGGTCAAGCGCAAATGACCGCTATTTGGGACCCGAAAGCTGGCTTTTCAGCGCGGCCGCCGCCTTTTCCTGGGTTTCCCACGGCCAGTCCTTCATCTGATTACGAAACCAGGTGAGCTGGCGTTTGGCGTATCGGCGGGTGTCCATGACGGCCCCTGCCTCGGCTTCGTTAAGCGAAATCTCGCCATTGAGGTAGCGGATCAGCCAAGGCACGCCATGCGCTTTCATCGCCGGCAGGGTCGGATCGAGCCTGCGTCCGGCGAGCCGACGCACCTCCTCCAAGGCGCCCGATTTCAGCATCATTGCAAACCGCGTCTCGATGCGATGGACCAGTTCCTTGCGCTCACAGGTGATGAAAATTTTCGCCGCGCAGTCAGGGTCAACTATCGCCGGTAGACCTTCGGTGTGCCAATCCGACAGTGTGCGCCCGGTCGCCAGCACGACTTCGAGCGCGCGCGAGATACGAGAACGGTCGTTGGCTGTCACACGTTGCGCGGTTACCGGGTCGAGCCGCGCAAGTTCTGCATGCAGCACGGGCGCACCTTCGCGCTGCATGCGGCTTCGGACCTCGGCTCGAATATCCGCCGAGATTGCCGGCACGGCGGCGAGGCCCGTTGTCAGTGCCTTAAAATAAAGGCCAGTGCCGCCGACCAAAATTGGTAAGCGCCCTTGGGCGGCCGCTTCATTGAGGACCTCTTTGACGTCCCGGCACCAGCTTCCTACCGAGTAATTCTCTGCCGCATCGACAAAGCCATAAAGGCGGTGCGTCACCCGCTTTTCCTCCTCGGGTGTTGGACGCGCAGTAATGATGCGCAGGTCGCGGTACACCTGCATTGAATCGGCATTGACGATAACGCCACCGAGCTGCTCCGCGAGCTCAAGTGCGAGCGCCGACTTGCCGCTCGCGGTCGGCCCTGCAATAAGCACCGCCCTGACCATTGTCATAGTGCCGCCTTGGTTGCGGTCGTGATAACACCTGCGGAATGAGAACTCACCCGGCGTTACGGAGGCAGACTTGACGCTCATTCAACCCTTCCGCGCCTTGCGGCCTGCGCCCGGCCGCGCCGCCGAGGTACTGGCGCCGCCCTACGATGTCCTTTCGAGTGCGGAGGCGCGCGAACGCGCCAAGGGCAAACCGTGGAGTTTTTTGCATATCTCCAAGCCGGAGATCGACCTCGATCCGGCCATCAATCCTTATGACAAAGCCGTCTACGCCAAGGCGGCGGAGAACCTCAAGCGCATGGTCGCGGACGGCGTTCTCATACGCGACACCAGGCCCGGCTATTACATCTATCGGCTCACTTGGCGCGGCCACACTCAGACCGGGATCGCCGCCGCCGCCTCGATTGAAGACTATGCGAGCAACCGCATCCGCAAGCATGAGCTGACGACGCCAGTGAAAGAGGATGACCGCGTCCGCCAAATTGAAGCGATCAATGCTCAGACCGGCCCAGTGATGAGTGGTTATCCAAAAGCCCCGGCGATTGACGCCATGTTGGCGCGGGCTGCGACGGGCAAACCCGAGGTGGACGTTGTCGCCGACGACGGCGTGCGTCACCAGCTCTGGAGGATCACCGACGACACGATGATCGACAACCTTACCACCGCCTTCGAGGCGCTGCCGGCAATCTACATCGCCGACGGCCATCACCGTTCAGCCGCAGCTGCGCGCGTCGCCGCCGCCCGCAAAGGCGAGGGTTCGCACAATTACTTCCTGTCGGTGATCTTCCCCGAACATGAGATGACCATCCTCGACTACAATCGTGTTGTGAAGGATCTTAATGGCCGCAACGCGGAGCAATTTCTTGCGGAATTGCGCAAGAGTTTCACGGTAACCGCATCCGATCAGCCGGTGCGGCCACGCTCGTCACACGAATATGGCATGTATCTCGGGGGCCATTGGTACAGGCTTTCAATCCGGCCCGAACTGGTTCCGAACGACCCGATCGGCCGGCTGCCCATCACCGTGCTCACCAGCAACGTGATCGAACCTCTGCTTGGCATCAAAGACCCGCGCACCGATAAGCGCATCGATTTCATCGGTGGCGCGCGCGGCTTGGAAGGGCTTGAGCAGCGGGTGAAAACGGACGAGATGGCAGTCGCTTTTGCGCTCTATCCGACACAAATGCGCGATCTTATGGCGGTTGCCGATGCGGGCGGCATCATGCCGCCGAAGTCAACCTGGTTTGAGCCCAAGCTCGCCGACGGGATGGTCAACCACGTCCTCGACTAACGAAACGACCGGCGCGAGCGTGCGCCGGTCGCGGCATCTAAAGCCGATCTTATTGCAGGCTCAATGCTACAAAGCTTGGATCGCCATCCGGCGTCACCACTAGCAGTACCGCTGCTTTCTTGCCGTCTTTCTTGAGCTTCTCTATACGCTGCTGAAGCTCGGCCGCGTTCGTCACCGGCTGCTGCTGGACCTCGGCGATGACCATGCCTGGCGCAAGCCGCTTCTCGGCCGCTGGCGAATTCGCGTCTACGCCGGTGATCAAGACACCCTTCACCTTGTCCTTGATGTTATGTTTTTTGCGTAGCTCGTCGGTGAGATTGGCAAGATCGAGCCCGAGCGCCTTTTTGACGACAGGCTTCGCATCCGGCGTAGCGTCCTGCTTATTATTGAGTGCGGCTTGTTTCTCGTCCTCAAGCCGGCCGAGTTTGACCGACATTTTTTCTTCTTTGCCTTTGCGGACCACAACGACTTCGACGTCTTTGCCAACGGGCGTATCCGCGACGATCTTCGGCAGATCACGCATTTCCTTGACGTCCTTGCCGTCGAATCTGACGATGACATCCCCCGGCTCGATGCCGGCGGGCTTGGCGGGGCCTTTCTCGTCTATGCCGGCCACCAGGGCACCGCGCGCCGGCTTAACGCTGAGGCTTTCGGCGATTTCGTCACTAACCTGTTGAATGCGCACTCCTAACCAACCGCGACGCACTTCCTTGAACTCGCGCAGTTGATCGATAACCGGCACAACTGTCTTTGAGGGCACCGCAAAGCCGATGCCGATTGAGCCCCCGGATGGTGAAATGATCGCCGTATTTACTCCGATGACTTCTCCATTGAGGT
This sequence comes from Hyphomicrobiales bacterium, assembly GCA_027307405.1. Lineage (GTDB taxonomy): Bacteria > Pseudomonadota > Alphaproteobacteria > Rhizobiales > Xanthobacteraceae > Pseudolabrys. The sequence goes on from DAHUXA010000011.1 coordinate 22,371, forward strand.
TGAATAACGGTCCGCCAGAATTGCCACGATTAATGGCGGCATCCGTCTGAATGTAGTTGTCATAAGGCCCTGATTGGATGTCGCGGTTGCGGGCGGAAACAATGCCGGCGGTTACTGACCCGCCGAGACTGAATGGATTTCCAATTGCGATCACCCATTCGCCAAGTCGCAGTTTGTCGCTGTCGCCAAATTTCACCGCCTTGAGTGGCTTCGTCGGCTTCACCCTGAGCAGTGCAAGATCAGTCTTCTGGTCGCGACCGACAACCTCGGCTTTCAACGTGCTGCCATCGTTGAGGATGACGTTCACTTCGTCGGCATCGGCGATGACGTGATTGTTCGTCACTACCAAACCCGCGGCATCGATAATGAAGCCTGAGCCGAGCGAGTTGACGCGACGTGGGATGGGCGACTTGCTATCGCCGTTCGGAGCGTTTTGGCCGGGCTGGCCGTTCTGTCCGCGGCGGTTCTTGAAGAATTCCTCAAAAAATTCCTCAAACGGAGAACCGGGCGGCAATTGCGGCATGGCGCCGTTTCGCAAATCGACCGATTGCTTGGTCGATACGTTGACAACCGCGTCTATGACCTGCTCCGCCACATCCGCTATTCCGTCGGGACCGCGCGCGACGGCACCGGTGGTCAGGGCCGGCCAAACGACGGCGGCAGCGGTGAAAACAGCCAAGCCAGTGCGGCATGCGGAGTTCGTCAAGCGAAAGAAGGATGCGCCCATGGGCGTCGAATCTCCTGGGAGTAAGATTTCAGTGAGAGTGGCCCTGACTTCGAGGCGATTCAAGGGCACCCCAATTCAATACCATGCGAGGCCCGGTTTCCAATGTCAGATCCGAACCAGCCAGACCAAAATCAGGCCGACGACCGCCGATCCGATCCCAATCAGGCGCAGTGAGAGGTCCGGGGTTTCCTGTACGGTGGTCATCGCCCTCTTTGCCGCTTCAGGAAACGCCGCGAAAATCAGGCCTTCGATGACAAAAACCAGTCCGAGCGCAGCCAGGAAGTCCGACATACTGGTCGCCCGCGTTCGCTAACGGGACGGCGCTTGGGAGGTCGGCGGCGTCGCCGGGTTTTCGCGCGGTTTGCCCGATGGATCTGTGAAATAGCGGAAGAAGCTTGAGTCGGGTTTGAGCAACAGCCGAGTATCACTTTGCTTCAGGCTGTGCTCGTAGGCTTGCATCGAGCGGTAGAACGTAAAGAAATCAGGATCCTGATTGAAAGCCTCGGCAAAGATCTGATTGCGGGTTGCGTCGCCCTCACCGCGAATCTGCTCGGACTTCGAGGTCGCCTCCGCGACCAGCACGGTGACCTCGCGATCAGCGCGCGAGCGGATTTCCTGGGCACGCTGTGCGCCTTGGGCGCGGAATTCTGCTGCCTCACGCTGACGCTCGGTCTGCATGCGTTGATAAACGGCCTGGCTGTTCTGTTCGGGAAGGTCGGCGCGCCGGATGCGGACGTCGACCACCTGGACGCCGTAGCTGGTGGCCTCGTGGTCGACCAACTCACGAATCCGTGCCATCAGATCAGCTCGCTGGTCGCGCACGACGTGACTGAATGTCACCTCGCCCAGAACGCGACGTAGCGCCGAATTGAGCAGGATGGAAAGCTGGGAATTGGCGCCCGCGATCGAACCCAGCGTCTGATAGAAGCGCAGCGGGTCCTGAATTCGATAACGCGCAAAAGCATCTACCACGAGTCGCTTCTGGTCAGAGGCGATCACTTCCTGCGGCGGCGCTTCCAGATCAAGAATGCGCTTATCGATATACACAACCGAGTCGATAAACGGCGCTTTCACGTGCAAGCCCGGTTCGGTAATTGGCGGCAATGGGCTACCGAGCCGCAGCACGAGCGCTTGCTGTGTTTGATAAACAGTGAACAGCGACGAGTAGGCGACGATCAGCGCCGCAACTAAAAAGACTGCAACGATGCCACCCAGGAAATTCAGTCTCATGGCCGGCCTCCCGGCTGCGACTGATTGCGTGGCTGCGCCGGGCGCGCGAGTTCATTGAGTGGCAGATAAGGCACCACACCGCTGCCGGTTCCGCCTGAATCCAGAATGATCTTGTCGGTGCCCCCCAACACGCGTTCCATAGTTTCGAGATACATGCGCTCGCGGGTGACGTTCGGCGCCTTCTTGTATTGCTCATAAATTTTCAGGAAACGTGACGTCTGACCCGTCGCTTCGGCCACCGTCTGCTGACGATAGGCTTCCGCAGCCTGCGTAATCTGCGCCACGCGTCCGCGCGCCTCGGGGAGCACCCGGTTGGCATAGGTCTGTGATTCATTGACAGCGCGCTCGAGATCGGCGCGAGCGGCCTGCACATCACGGAAGGCATCAATGACTTGCGCCGGAGGATCGACCTTTTGGAGCTGTACCTGCTGCACGATGACGCCAGCGCCGTAATGATCGAGCGTCTTCTGCATCAAATCCTGTACGGCCGTCTCAGTAGTCTGCCGCGCGCCGGTGAGAATTGGCTGTATCTCCGAACGGCCAATCACCTCGCGCATGGCGCTCTCCGCCACCGCTTTCACAGTGCCTTCAGGATTCTGGATGTTGAACAAAAATTCGCCGACGCCAGTCGGCTTCACTTTCCACAGTACCGAGAAGTCAACGTCGACGATATTCTCATCGCCGGTAAGCATCAGGCTCTCCTCGGGCACGTCGCGGACGGTCGTTCCGCCGCGCCGGATATCGTCAACGACGCGCATGCCGATGTCGATTTTGTTCACGCGCAGCGCCTTGGGCGTGAGCACCGTCTCAATCGGATACGGTAGATGGTAATTCAAACCCGGCTGGACCTCGCGTACATCCTTGCCGAACCGCAAGACTACGCCCAGCTCGTCCGGTTCAACCCGGAAGAATCCTGAAAATCCCCAGAGTGCAAGTGCGCCAAGGAACAAGAGAGCGAAACCGCGTCCCCCAAGATTGCCGCCCGGCAAGACGCGCCGCAGTTTGTCCTGGCCGCGGCGAAGGATTTCTTCCAGATCCGGAGGGGTCGGTCCCGGTGATTGTGGCCCGGAGCCCCATGGCCCTTTGCCACCCGAGCCCCACGGCCCACCGCCGCCCTGATTGGTCCACGGCATTTGTATCAATATCTCCCGCGCCGGCTTTTTGTCCGGCTTAGCTTAGTTGGGAGGGGTTATAGGGGACGCCAAGCCCCGTTACAACGCGCTCTCATGCCGCGTTTTATTGGCATTTCAGCGCTTTATATACGTTTTCAGCGTGAAGTCGGCGTCGTCGTCCGGCCCGGCATAGTGTTCCTCACTCGATATTTCTTCCCAGACCTCCGGATCAATCGGCGGAAACAGCGCATCGCCTTCTGGCGAAGCATGCACATGGGTGATTTCCAGACGGTCGGCCATCGGCATCGTGGCCGCGAAGATATCGCCGCCGCCGATCACCATTATTTCATCGACCCCACGCTTGGCCGCGTCGGCACGGGCATAGGCAAGCGCGGCGTCGAGACTTGTGGCCAATACGGCGCCGCGCGCGATTAAGCTGAGATCGCGTGTGAGCACGATGTTAGTGCGTTCAGGGAGTAGCTTCCCGATGGACTCCTGGGTCTTGCGGCCCATGATTACCGGACGATTGAGTGTCACCTTCCGGAAGTGCCGGAGGTCGGACTTCAGGTGCCATGGCAGCTGACCGTCACGTCCTATGACCGAATTGTCTCCAATCGCGGCCACCAAAACGATTTTCATAGTGTCGTCCCGTCGCAAGCAAGAGCTTTCAAGCAAACGTCTCTCCGGCGGAAAGGCTTCTTCGGCATCGAGAAATCACAAAACAAACAGGTGAAAGGACATAGTTTGGCGATCTCACGATCACTGCATAGGACGATTGTTCTGATATTTCACTAACGAGCCCGGCACCCGACGTGGATAATGCAGTGCAAGATTCGAATTAGCGGCGCAAAGTTCCACTTAAAATCATCTTATTTGGATGCGTACAAACAGCGGCAACAACAGTATCGCTTTTTGACAAATGGGTTAAACGGCCACGGCAGCCTTTATGTGCGGATGGGGGTCGTAATTCTCGATCGCGAAATCCTCATATCGAAACGCGAATATGTCTTTCACTGCCGGATTGAGCCGTATCACCGGCAAACGCCGAGGTGCCCGTGACAATTGCAGTCGCGCCTGTTCCAGGTGGTTGAGATATAAATGAGCATCGCCGAAGGTATGGATGAAGTCGCCCGGTTTGTAGCCCGTCACCTGCGCCACCATCATCGTAAGCAGGGCATAAGAGGCGATGTTGAACGGCACACCAAGAAACACATCGGCTGAGCGCTGATAGAGCTGGCAAGAGAGCCTGCCTTCGGCGACATAGAACTGAAACAAGCAATGGCATGGCGGGAGCGCCATTTTATCGACGTCAGCCGGGTTCCAGGCGGTAACAATCAGACGCCGTGAATCCGGATTGCGTTTGATCATCGTAATTACGTTGCCGATCTGATCGATGGTCTTCCCGTCCTTCGCCGGCCATGAGCGCCATTGCTGGCCATAGACCGGGCCCAGATCGCCGCGTTCGTCAGCCCACTCGTCCCAAATGCGCACACCATGTTCCTGCAGATATTTGACGTTAGTGTCTCCGGCGAGGAACCAGAGCAACTCATATATGATCGATTTCAGATGCAGCTTCTTCGTCGTGAGCAGAGGAAAGCCCTCATCGAGCCCAAAGCGCATCTGATACCCGAACACCGACAATGTGCCGGTGCCCGTGCGGTCGTGCTTCTCCGCACCCCGGTTGAGGACAAGTTCCATCAGATCTAGATATTGACGCATCGGTCGGTCTGTTCGCTGGCGACTCGAAAGATGAGGAAGTCTACCGCAGGCAGCAATGGTTGGCAGGCGCTTATCAACGATCGAAATGCCGGCTGATTTACGACGCGTTCAAACCCGGGATCTGTTACCATTGACATCGCATCTGGGGGCGCCACCATGAGCTTTGACCATATCTTCGTCGCCCGCGTTCTGTTCACCTTGATGACCGCCGGTTGGGCCATCCTCACGGTCGTCGCTGATTTCAACAAGACCCACGCCACCAATCCGGCATGGACGCCGCACGCGCGCTTCCATGTGGTCTGGCAGATCTCGAGTTATGTAGGCTTCGGTCTGCTTGCATTCGCGCTGATTTGGTGGCCGGGGCCGCTCGCTGTCGAGCGGCTATATCTCGTCGCGCTCATGGGCGCGATCGTTTACGCCGCGTTCTTCGCAGCGCTGATCGCAATGCCCATTTATGGCGGCGCTGCCTACGACAAAAACGGGTACCAGCCGTTCAAGGCGCCGATCCCCGTCATTGCTAAGAAATGGGACGCCAACGTCACCGCTTTCTCGGTTCAGTTGGTGATTCTCGTCGCCGGATTGTTGGCGGTGACCGGAGCCTTCGCTGGCTAAATGGCGACTCGGGTGGCGGGCGAAAAAGCCCGCACACCCGGCGGATTCTTAAACTTCTACTCGACGAATACTTCCTCGCGCCGTTTGCGGATCATCGGCAAGGCCGCAATCACAAGCAGCCCTGCAGCAACCGCGATCAGCCCGGCCGAGATCGGTCGAGTCAAAAACACGGTGGCATCGCCGCGTGCAATCAGCATGGCGCGGCGGAGATTCTCCTCCATCAGCGGACCGAGTACGAACGCGAGCACCAGAGGCGCGGGCTCGAAGTCGTGCTTGTTCAACCAATAGCCAAACAAGCCGAAGATCGCCGCAATCACCACGTCGGTCGGTGAGTTGTTGATGGAATAGATGCCGATGCAGCAGAACACGATGATGGAGGGGTAAAGCAGCCGGTACGGCACCCGGAGCAAGCTCACCCACACACCGACGAGCGGAAGATTGATGACGACCAGCATGAGATTGCCCAGCCACATCGATGCAATCATGCCCCAGAACAGCTCGGGCTGCTTGGTCATTACCTGCGGACCCGGCACGATGCCGTGGATCGTCATGGCGCCGACCATCAGCGCCATCACCGCGTTGGGCGGAATGCCGAGAGTGAGCAGCGGAATGAATGATGTTTGCGCCGCCGCGTTGTTGGCACTTTCCGGCGCCGCCACGCCCTGGATGGCGCCGTGCCCGAAGCGCTCGGGATGCTTTGAGATACGTTTTTCGAAGGTATAGGCAGCAAACGAGGCCACAACCGCGCCGCCACCAGGCAGAATCCCAAGCAGCGAACCCATGATGGTGCCGCGCGCTATGGCGCCGGAAGAATCGATCAGATCCTGCCGTGTCGGCATCAGCCCGGAAATCTTGCCCTTCACGATATCGCGGCTTTCCTGCGACATCTCCAAATTGCGGATGATTTCGGCGAAACCGAACAGGCCCATGGCCACGTTGGTGAAGCCGATGCCGTCAGACAATTCAGCGATGTCGAAGGTCATGCGGCCAGCGCCCGTCTCTAGGTCGGAGCCGACCATCGACAGCAGCAAGCCGGTGAGAACCATGGCGATCGATCTGAGCACCGAACCTTTCGCCAGCACCACCGCAAAGATCAGGCCCAGTAACATCAGCGAGAAATATTCCGCTGGACCGAATAGCAACGCGATGGAGGTAAGCGGTACGCCCAGCGCGGCCACCAGCACGGTAGAGACGCAGCCGGCAAAGAACGAACCGATGGCAGCGATCGAGAGTGCTGCGCCGGCGCGACCTTGCCGTGCCATCTGGTGGCCGTCGAGACAGGTGATGACCGAAGTCGCCTCGCCCGGAATGTTCACCAGCACCGAAGTCGTGGAGCCCCCGTATTGGGCGCCGTAATAAATTCCGGCGAGCATGATCAGCGCGCCGACAGGCGGCAAGCCGAAAGTGATTGGCAGCAACATTGCGACCGTCGCTACCGTGCCGATCCCGGGCAGTACGCCAACAAGCGTCCCGACCAATGCACCAAGCAGACAGAAGCCGATGTTGTAAGGATTCGCCGCGACAGAAAAGCCGAGTGCGAGATTTGCAAGAAGTTCACTCATGATTGCTTCCTGCTTAGACCCAAGGCCACAGCTGAAACGGGAGCTGCAGCAGATAAACAAATAGCCCGACGCAGAACGCCGTCATCGCCACAGCAGCGATCAGGCTTTCCAGCCAGCGCATTTCGGTGGAACCGAAGATCGAGATCATGAAGGCGGCAAAGGTGGACGGCACCAGCCCAAGGGGCGGGATGGTCAATGGCCCTAGATTGAGTCCGCGGATCATGCCGGCAAAGGCAAGGATCGCCAGGAGCACCCAGGCGGGTCCACGAATCGCATAGCTCTCAATTGGCGGACCGTCGAAAAAAAGGCCGGTGAGCGCCACCAGCGCGCCGACAACCGCGAGCAGTCCTGCGAACAGACGAGGCGCGGTGCCTGGTCCGAAGGCAAAGCCATGCGTCCCGGGAAGATCGCCCGAGGTCCAGATAGCAACAATTGCTAATGCGATCAGAGCCAGCCCGCCGTAAAAATCACGCGGAGCCCGCACTTTGAAACGAAACCCACCCCCGTTCGGGGGGGTTCTGACCCCCTCGGACATCCCTCATCCTCCCTACTCTTTATTCTTGGTTCTTTATTGTAAGTTCTTGGTCGAACCCCTCAAATGATCACTAGCACACGAGGTACCCAGCCGGAAGCACGGATGTTGGGCGGTGCCCAGTTACAGCCAGCCGCTTAGGCCCAGCAAGCCGCCGACAAGGAAAATCCAGAGCGGATTGATCCGGGTGGCAAAGCCAACCAGCGCAGTGACGGCAGTAATTATGGCGGCATAGATATTGTGATCCGCGCTGCGGGCTAAAACGAACGCGCTCGCCCCAATCAATCCGAGTGATACCGGAACAAGACCGGCCTGAATGGCGATGCGCCAGCGTGCCTCCTTGAAACGATCCCAGATCCGCGCGACCAAAAACGCCACAATACAGGTCGGGCCGCACATTGCGGTCGTCGCCACCGCGGCCCCTGGCAGGCCGGCAACGTGATAGCCGATCAGCGTTACGATGATGATGTTCGGCCCCGGTGACACCTGCGCGATCGCGAAGCTGTCGGCGAACTGCCGGTCGGTCATCCACTGCATGACCTCGACAGCGATACGATGCAATTCCGGAATCGCCGCATTGGCACCGCCAACTGCGAACAGCGACAGCAGCGCAAAATAGCCGAACAGCGAAACCAGCGGACTGTCGTTCATCGCGTCACCCACGCGAGTGCGACGCTGACCGGCGCAAGTACCAAAAATACCAAAGGCAGCGGCCATTGCATGATGGCAACGCCGATGAAGGCCGCGATCGCTATCAGTGGCGCCCAATCCCAACGTTTGCGGAACAGAGGCGCTGCCATCTTGGCAACGACGGCGATCAGGAGGCCGACGGCGGCCGCTGTGATGCCAGCCAGAATGCGACTAAGTACTTCCAGGTCACCGAAGCGCGCATAGAGAACTGCCAGTATCGTGACGATGACCAGCGGCGGCCCCATCAGGCCGGCAAGGGCAACCGCGGCGCCGGGCGCGCCGCCGAAACGCGAGCCAAACACCACCGAGAAGTTCACGACGTTGGGGCCGGGCAGGAATTGCGAGAGCGCGAAGGCCTCGTTGAACTCCTCCGCGGTCATCCAGTGCTTTTGGTCGACGATCTTGCGGCGCGCCCAGGGCAGCGCGCCACCGAAGCCTGAGACCGAGACGACGGCGAAGGCGCGGAACAGTTCGGAGAGCGTGGGACGGACAGACGTAGGGGATGGCGCGGCGGCGGCGGACATGCGCGTTAGGATTACATCGCGCCGAAGGCTGCGACTAGGCGGTGGCCTGCAAACCACCCTTGCGCCGCCCGCCAATGATTGGCTGTATACGCGGCTCGGGAGGCGCACCATGCAGCGGCGGGAATTCATCGCCCTACTGGGCAGCGCGGCGACATGGCCATTGTCGGCGCAGGCGCAATCGTCAGGCTATCCCGATCATCCGATCACATTGATCGTGCCTTATGCGCCGGGCGGCGGCAACGATGTGTTGGCGCGCGCCGTCGCTGAACCCATGAGCAAGACACTCGGCCAGCCCTTGGTGATCGAAAACCACGGCGGCGCCGGCGGCTCGGTCGGCACCCGCCAAGTCGCCAAAGCCGCCCCGGACGGCTACACGCTTGGGCTTGGCGGCACCGGTACGCTTGCCATCGATCCGACTCTTTATCCGAATGCCGGTTACGACCCGCGCAAAGATTTCTCGCCGATTGGCCTGATCGCCACCAGCCCCCTGATTATTCTGGTGAACCAGTCGCTGCCCGCGCACAACGTTCAGGAATTGATCGCGCTCGCCAAAGCGCAACCTGGCAAACTGAATTATGCTTCGGCCGGCACCGGCAGCGGCATCCATCTCGGCACTGTGCTGTTCGCAGACACCGCCGGCGTCGATCTCACACATATCCCATACAAAGGCTCCGGGCCGGCGCTGACCGATCTGCTCGGCGGGCATGTGCAAGTCTATTTCTCGTCACTGCCCCCCGCGGTCGGGTTGGTGAAGGAAGGCAAGCTGCGCGCGCTCGGTGTAACGGGCCTGAAGCGCTCCGCCACGTTTCCCGAGGTGCCGACGGTGGCCGAGCAAGGGCTACCCGGCTTCGAAGCCGTGCTGCACTACGGGATCGTCGCACCGGCTGGCACGCCTCGTCCGATCATCGACAAACTCAACGCGGCCCTGCGCGCGGCGCTGGGCGATCCCAAGGTTCACGGTCACATCGCGACCGAAGGCGCCGAGCCGCTGCCAACGACCCCTGACGAATATGCCGCTGACATCGACCGCGAGGAAACCAAGTGGTCAAAACTGGTGAAAAAGTCCGGAGCGACTGCGAAGTAACGCAGCCTAGTCTCGGCTGATACCGAGTTCTTTGAAGATCTCCACATTATGCTGGCCGAGTTCAGGCGGCGGCGCATCGATGCGCGGACCGCCATGCGCGAATGTAAAAGCCGCCAGCGGCACCCCGAAGGCGCCGTCAATCCCGCTGCCGCCCGCGTGACGGTGAATGATGCCGCGTGACTCAAGCTGCGGATCGGCGACCGCCTCGCCCATAGTGCGCACGCGTGCAGCTGGCACGTGGTGGGCTTGCAGGAACTTCTCCCATTCGTCGGCCGTGCGCGTGAGCATGGTCTCGCTCAGGACGGTCGCTTCGCGCTCGCGGTCTGCTTCGCGCTCCTCGTTCGTCCTTTTGATCATGTCGGGCCGCTCGAGCAAAGTCCAAAGCCGGCGCTGCTGGCGCAGATTGCTCGCGCCAAGCATGATCAGCCCGTCCCGGGCCTGATACGCGCTGTTGGTTGCGTGCGGATTGCGGTTGCCATTCGGCTTGGGATGCACTTTGTTGCGCAAATAGCCAGTGAGATGCGAGCTCATCAGAATTATCGCAACGTCGAGCATGGCCATGTCGATGTGCTGACCCTTGCCGGTGCGCTCGCGCTGCAACAGCGCCGCTGACAAGGCGAATGCACCCGTCATCCCCGTAGCGTAATCGACCGCCGGCGAACCGAACTTAATCGGGTTGACCTCCGGCGTTCCGGTCATCGCCATGATGCCGGACGTCGCCTGGATTACGTGGTCGTAAGCCGTTTGCTCGCCGCGAGGACCTTTCTGCCCGAATGCTGAAAATGAAGCATAGATCAGGCGCGGATTGATCGCGGCGAATGCGTCGTAACCCAGGCCGAGTGCCGCGAACGCACCGGGCCGGTAGTTCTCCACGAACACGTCACTAATCGCGACCAGTTTCTTCAGAATTTCACGATCCTTTTCCTGTTTGAGATCAAGCGTGATTGAACGCTTATTGGAGGCCTGAGTCAGGAACGCCGTGCCCATGTTGCGGCGATTGAGTTCTTTGTCGGTGCCGGCGCCTCGGCTCTGGTCGGGATCGTCCGGGTGCTCGATCTTGATCACGTCAGCACCGAGCACGGCCAATTGATAGGTTGCGAATGGCCCCGCCAGAACATGGGTGGCGTCGATTACGCGAATCCCCTCGAACGGCCGCATATTGTCCTCCCTCGCCAATGCGGAGAGCATACGCCATTCAACGCGGGACCGACTCAAGTCCTTTCGCTCTGAACAACGCAGTGGAAGCCGGCGCCGTCAAAGCATCAATAAAATCGTTGGCCACATCCTCGGCTTTGCACGCGGCGCCAACACCCGCAGAAAACACCGTATAGAGCTGCAGCTCATCCGGCAGTGGTCCCGCGAAATCCACTCCATCGACGGGCAAAAGTTCAGGGATTTGCTGCACAGCCAAATCCGCTTCTCCGCGCGCAACAAATTCCGCGACGCGCCCGCTTCCTCCTAAAACGATTTTGCTGCGCATGACTTCAGCAATGCCGAGGCGGACGAGCATCGCTTCAAAATACAATCCGCTGGTGCCTTCTTTGGAACGAACGACTGATTTTGCGGCAAGCAGTGCGCGCTTGAACGCATCGACCGTTGTAACGTCAGGCGTGACCGTACCCTTGCGCACTGCGACGCCGAGGCCAGACTGGCCGATGTCAATGCAGGTCTCGCGGCGGATTTTGCCCTGCCCAGCCAGCACATCGATCACGGGCCGCGTGACAATCGCCACATCGAACTCTGCGTCTTCTTCGATTCTGCGCTTGAGTGCGTTGGCTGGATCGTAATCAATCGTGATGCGCGCCCCGCTTGCCCGCTCGAACGCGGGCCCAAGCTCGCGCAATACATCCTGCACGGCGTGTGTGCTGAGGACCTTAAAATCTGCCACTCGCGTCCCTCGTAGGTACTGTCCAGTAAACAATATTTACTATGCCGTGGCATAACCGCGCGCGGTTTAACTTGGAGACCGCCTTTGGCTGCGCGCCCTGTTTTGATAGCTCAAATCTCGGACCTACACATTACGACGCCTGGCGCCCTCGCCTATGACCGCGTCGACACTGCGGCCGCACTGACGCGCGCGATCGACACACTAAATCAAATGTCGCCCCGGCCACATTTGATCGTTATCTCCGGCGACATCGCTCATTCAGCGCTTCCGGAAGAATATGAGCATGCGTCGAAATTGCTTGGCACTTTGCAAATGCCGTTCGCGGCAATCCCCGGCAATCACGACCGCCGCACACCAATGCGTAGAGCTCTGCCCGATCCAGCCTATGGCACGGCGGAAGGCGCTCTCAACGCGGTGCGCCGCGTCGGCGAGCTCGATATTCTGCTGATCGATTCCACGGTGCCCGGCGCTTCGCATGGCGAACTCGATGCAGCGACGCTAGCGTGGCTCGACAACACCCCTGGCGGCGTCGGCGACGCGGCCGGCTCTGTTGTTTTTGCACCATCCGCCCTTCAACACCGGCATCGTGCATACTGATGCAATTCGGCTGCGTAACGCCGATGCGCTGGCCGCACTGCTTAAACAACATCCACGCACGCTGCTGGTGGCCGCGGGTCATGTTCATCGCGCCGCGCAAACTGTGTTCGCGGGCATCTCTGCCACCATCTGCCCGGCGGGCGAACAGGCCGTCACGCTCGATTTCGAGCCGCGCTGGCCGGAAGCCTTCAAGATAGAGCCGCCAGCCCTGCACTTGCACGTTTGGCTGCCTGGCGAGGGCTTCGGAAGCGTGGTCACCCATGTTGTACCGATCGGAGAATTTCCCGGCCCCTATTCGTACGGTTACGCTGGTACATCGCCGCCACAGCTATAAGCGCCTGTTTTTGCCCATAGTTGGGCTGCTCTTTCTTCGGTAACCTTCAACGCTTATATTCCTTGTGCCGGGGTGACCCGGCTATGGCGATAAATGGCCGTCGTAATAAACCCATCGGACCCGGGGGCAGTACCCGGCGCCTCCACCAAAGCCCGGCGAGCACAGGTTTCGGCGGGGGCGAAATAGGATCGACGAGGGCGTAAAGGGCGTGCTTTTGCTCGGCATGGTTCCGCCGTTATCGGGCCATTTCATAGTTGCAAACGACAACTATGCTCCGGTTGCTCAGGCCGCGTAAGCGGTTTGAAAGACCGATCTAAAGCCCTGGCGGGTTAAGCTCCGTCAGGCGGGGTTCGGAGGCACCTGGCAACAGAAGCCTCCACTTCCTCTTGCGTGCCGGCGGTACCCAATTATGACAGCAGACTGTGCATGGCCCGCGCGGGGATAGCGCGGAGCGCGTGAGCCGCGGTACCATTGAGTGATTCACCAAAGACCCGACGACATGGCCGACCAAATACGCTACGACCTTTTGACCCAGCAGGCATTGCGCGGCGTGGTGCGAAGTGTGTTGACGGACACCGCCAAGAAGGGCCTGCCGGGCGACCATCATTTTTACATTTCGTTCGACACACGCGCCGAGGGTGTGCACCTGTCGGACCGGTTGCGCGCACAGTATCCCGACGAGATGACGATCATCCTGCAGCACCAGTTTTGGGATCTGAAAGTGGGTGATGAAGAATTTGAAGTCGGCTTGTCGTTTGGCGGGGTCCCGGAACGACTCACTGTGCCCTTCGAGGCCATCAATGGATTTTTCGACCCGTCCGTGCAATTCGGCTTGCAATTCGAAGAAGTTACTGAGGGCGAGGAACGGCCGGCGCCGGCAAATGCGCAGGAGCCCGTAGCGTCAAATAAGAAGAAGCGGCTGCCGGTAACTCCGCCGGCGGCCACTGCCATCACCGAGCCTGAGGTGCCAACGCGACCACCGGCTCCAGCGGGCAAGCGCGACAGGTCGGAGAAGCCTGTCGAAGGTGGCGGCGAAGTTGTGCGACTTGATCGTTTTCGTAAAAAGTGACCCTGGCCCTCTGCCCTTCACAACCACGCTTGTTTCTGCTGTCAGTCACGTTGCCTTGATCTGAAAACCACCGGGTTTTGGCGGCGTTGGACAAACTCCATGGCGAAAGCGAGCAAAAAATCCGCCAAGACCCGAATTGAAAGCGATGCCTTCGGGCCATTGACGATTCCTGCCGATAAGCTCTGGGGTGCTCAAACTCAGCGCTCGTTGCATAATTTCCGTATCGGAACTGAGCGCATGCCAATCGAGATCGTGCGCGCGCTCGGAGTGATCAAGCGCGCGGCCGCCGAGGTCAACAGGACACTTCGATCGCTCGATCGCAAACGTGCCGCGGCCATCGTGGCGGTTGCCCAAGACATCGCCGATGGCAGGCTGGACGACCATTTTCCGCTGCTCGTGTGGCAGACCGGATCCGGCACGCAGACCAACATGAATGTCAATGAAGTGATTGCGAATGCCGCTAATCTCAAACTCGGCGGCAGGATCGGCGCAAAGTCGCCGGTACATCCAAACGATCACGTCAATATGAGCCAGTCGTCGAATGACTCGATTCCCACTGCCATGCACATTGCTGCGGCAATCGAGATTGAGCAGCACCTAAAACCTGCGCTGGCGAACCTTTGCAAGGCGCTCGACAGGAAGGCGAAGGAGTTCACCAAGATCGTCAAGATCGGTCGCACCCACATGATGGACGCAACTCCAATTACTTTAGGTCAGGAGTTTTCCGGTTATGCGGCACAAGTGAAATCTTCGCTCTCGAGGCTCGCTTTGGCACAGCGCGAACTTTATCCACTCGCGCAGGGTGGCACCGCAGTCGGCACCGGGATTAATTCCAAACCGCAATTTGCGGCGGCCGTTGCCCGCCGCATTGCGAAGCTGTCACGGCTGCCATTTGTGAGCGCGCCCAACAAATTCGAACACATGGCCGGCCATGATGCCTATGTGTTCGTGCACGGCGCCATCAATTCCGCCGCCACCGCACTGTTTAAGATTGCAAACGATATCCGTCTGCTTGGTTCCGGCCCGCGCTCGGGCCTCGGCGAACTAGTTCTCCCGAGCAACGAGCTTGGCTCTTCGATCATGCCGGGTAAAACCAACCCGACCCAAAGCGAGGCATTGACTATGGTCTGCTGCCAAGTGTTCGGCAACCAAACGACCATTACGATCGCCGGTAGTCAGGGCCATTTTGAGCTCAACGTCTACAAGCCAATCCTTGCTTACTGCATGTTGCAGTCGATCCAATTGCTCGGCGATGCCGTGAATTCGTTTGCCGAAAATTGCGTGAATGGCATCCGAGCCAACGAACCACGCATCCGCGAACTCATGCAGCGTTCGCTGATGCTCGTGACCGCCCTTGCCCCAAAGATCGGTTACGATAACGCCGCACAAGTCGCGAAAGCGGCGCATGCCAACGGGACGACGCTCCGCGAAGAAGCGATCCGTCTGGGCTTTGTCAGCGGGACTGAATTTGATCGGCTGGTTCGACCCGAAAAAATGATTCGACCTAGATAAACCGTGCCGCAATTGCCGAATGTCCGCGGTATCGAAGTATGGAGTCACCGGCTAAAAATTGCCGCGGTGACGCGAGCTTAAGCAATAAAAACTGGCATTGGACGCGACTATACTCAGGCTGCTGCAATGTATTGGCGCGACTGGCGTGTACGTATCTGGCTACTATTCTACGGCAACTAGATGTCAAATTTCCGAACACCAAAACCTTTCCGTAGAGTTTCATGAAGAGACGTTTCATGTCTTCGACAGTATAGAACTTTCAATGTTTAAATATACATTTGGAAGTTCCATGGTACCGCGCTAATTACATTCCTCGTTTCTACTCATATTCGGCTGCGAACATTTATTCGACTTTTGTAATCAACCAACCGTGTATTGAATTACAGCTGCGATTAGCGCCACAGTATCAAAGGCGATCTTGTGGACTCCGTCGGAAAGGCATCTTTCCGCCAACGTGTCGGCGCATTTGGCAGCGATGCTTTCCACTACGTTGAGCGCCGAGCTGAAACGTAACCCGTTACCATCGAGGGGCGACGGAATGGCTGAAGTGATCAATCTTCGGACCGTTCGAAAGCGGGAGAACCGGCGGCGGCACAATCAAAGTGCCCACGCTAATCGCCTTGCCTTTGCTCAGCCCAAACAAGTTCGAAAGATTGAAGCCGCGCGCCAAGCCAAAGCCGGCCGCGACCTCGATCGGCATCGGGTCGAAATAGGGGACCAGCGATGAAATCTCCGGTTGTCAAACGTTCGATCGTAATTGCGGGTCATAAGACCAGCGTTAGCCTCGAAGATGCGTTCTGGAGGGGATTGAAGGAAATCGCGAATGGCAGGGAAATGACCCTGTCGGATTTGGTGGCATCTATCGATACTGATCGCCGTCATGGCAATCTGTCATCCGCGATTCGCCTTTTCGTTCTCGACCACTATCGGCAGACCGGCGAGGAACGCATCCCGCAAAGCGAGCCTCGCGAAATTCAAAGCCCACGCGTCGTACACTCAGTTCTGCGAGCGGACTGACGCAGCGGGCGGTCCCGCGTTTCGGGGCGCGGGCGCCGGAGTGATATCAATCGGTGCCGGCAGCGCTGGTGCTTGCTTGATCTTCGGCGTCCCTCGCCCGCGAGGTTGCGGCGGTACGTTCTCGATCGCGCGCAATCGCTTCGTCTGATTTTCAACCGCGCGCAACGTCAGCCACCCGGTGAGCGCTGTCACATCGATGGTGCGCGTTGGCGCCGTTAGCGGCCCTTTCAGCGCTACGAATATGCTCGGGCGCGCACCAGCAGACTCGGTCGAGCCCGACAATGCGAGCCGTGCACCGATTGACCCGTCGGTAAGGTCGAGTGTGCCGGCGGCGGCCAGCGTCGCGTTCTTACTATCCATGGAGACATCGCTCAGGCGGATCTGACCGGAGTTGATGCTGATGATCGATTCCGCGCGCTTTAAAGACAGTTGGCCACTGTCCAGGGACTTGCCCACGAGATCGGCAATGCGAGCAGGCTCGATGGCCAGGCCCTGATCAACCGCGCGCGTAACTGCATCGAACGTACGTGGATCGAGGCCAGCAATATGGGCATCGGTTAGCACGATTTTGCCGTTACCTTTGAGCGAGCCGATGAGCGCGACGGGGCTCAACCCGGCACCATTCACTTCAGCCGTCAGGCCGAGCGATCCCCTGATCGGCGACCTTGCGGCCGAAGACCACAGCGCCGCGGCATCGGCGCCAGTGACTAAAATAGCACTACGTGCGGTCAAGCCATCCTCGGTATTCCGGAACGTAACCCCGCCGGAGATGCGCCCACCCGCGAGAGCGCCGGTAGCATCGTCAAATGCCAATTCATCCTTCGCAAAACGCAGTGTGGCCTTGAGATCGCGAATGGTCAGCTGCGGTACCAAATCAGCGCGTCCGAACTTTAGTGCGACCTTGCCTGCGAATTTACCCAGCAAACCGGTTCCGAATGGCTCACTCGACCAGCTCCAGGCACCTCCTGTCGCCGCAGAGGCTTGCGGCAGCATGCCAATCCCAGGCGCAATCAATGCCGGTACGTCCGCCGTATCGATTTCGAGCATGCCATCGACTTGATGGGGGAAAGCATCGCTGACCGAAAGGCGCCCGCGAATGCGGGACCCGGCGAGGTTCGCGTCAATGTCGTCGAATGTTGTGGTCCCACTCGCTACCGCGACGCGCGACGTGAGCCGCAACGGCAGAGAACTGGGATTGGCAGGCCGAGCTCCTGGTCGCAGCGGTCGTAGATCGGCTTCAGCCACCTTCAACGTCCCTGTGGCCTTCGCACCTTGTCCCTCAGAAAACTGGCCGCTTCCGTTCGCTCGCGCCGACAGGCCATCTGCGGATAGCCCCATCTCGAATGTCATGTCGCCATTGACCGGCCCGCCCACCTGTACCTTCAGTTGGCCCGGGCCATTTCCCGCTGCCACGATCCGGTCAAGGCGCATGAGTTTGATCAGCGCTGTGCCCTGCGGCGCATTGAAGGTCCCATCGATTCGAACATCGGTTGCAGAAGGTTTGTTCCAATCGCCCCGAAGTCGCGCGCGCGCATCTATCCGCAGATCGTCGAGATCACCGGTGAGCGCCAATTGCGCGGTAGTTAAAGGCGATCCGTCATCGCCTGCGACATCAAGCGTACCGTGCAGTTTTACCTGCCCAACCCGATCGAGCAGGCCTACCACCGGACTGAAAGTTTTCGGGGTGAACTTCCCGATAATGGCAGTGATCGCGGACTGCTTCCC
>DAHUXA010000120.1 GCA_027307405.1 Hyphomicrobiales bacterium
CACGCTAGAACGGTCATTTGATCCTGCCGCTGGCGAGGTCGATGTGTTTCCACAGGAAATCACCCGGGTGCTGCTCAATCTCATTTCGAATGGTTTCTATGCGGCAACAAAACGGAAGGGGCAGCCAGGGGCCGACGGCTATGAGCCGACTTTGGCCGCCGCCACCAGGAATCTCGGTGACCGTGTAGAGATCAGAATTCGCGACAATGGCACCGGGATTCCGCCCGACGTGAAAGACAAGATGTTCAATCCGTTCTTCACAACCAAGCCGGCTGGGGAGGGGACGGGGCTTGGCCTATCCATCAGTCACGATATCATCGTCAAGCAGCATGCCGGGTCGATCGAAGTCGATACCCAACCCGGCGAATTCACGGAATTCAGGATTATTCTCCCTCGAACCGCGGCATCACTTGCAAAATCAGGAGCATGAGCGTGAGCGTCCTTATTCTTGTGGTCGATGATGAACCCGACGTGGAGATGTTATTTCGGCAGCAATTCCGGCGCGATCTCCGCGCAGGCCGTTTCACCATGGAGTTCGCCCAATCTGCACCCGACGCGCTGCAATGCATCGGCGACGCACGAAACGCCTCGCTGATCCTGATCCTGTCCGACATCAACATGCCGGGGATGACCGGTCTTGAGCTGTTGCCCAAGGCCAAGGCGGTTCGACCCGATGTACCGGTCATCATGATCACTGCCTATGGCGATGCAGAAACCAAGCGCAAGGCATTGGAAGGTGGCGCTGAAGCGCTTTTCACCAAGCCCATCGATTTCGGGATGCTTCGCAACGAAATCGACATGCGCGTCGAGTCCGCCGCGTAAGCGACTTAACTCGGCATGTAGGTGAGAACGGCTGGGCACTCATTCCAATAAAAAAACCCCGCCATTCTGGCGGGGTTAAGTTTGGATGGGAGAGCCAGTAGAGGCTCGCGTCACGCAGACGCAACGCGGGGGAAAGTCTGGCGCTATGCCGGAATTCGCTCGTCCGCCTCGGTCGGCTCGCGCAGCACGTACCCGCGGCCCCAGACCGTTTCGATGTAGTTCTTGCCGGAGGAGGCATTGGCGAGTTTCTTGCGCAGCTTGCAGATGAACACGTCGATGATCTTGAGCTCCGGCTCGTCCATGCCGCCGTAGAGATGATTGAGGAACATCTCCTTCGTGAGCGTCGTCCCTTTGCGCAGGGAGAGCAGCTCGAGCATTTGATATTCCTTGCCCGTGAGATGCACGCGCTGGCCGCCAACCTCCACGGTCTTGGTGTCGAGGTTGACCACGAGATCGCCGGTGTTGATGACCGATTGGGCGTGACCCTTGGAGCGACGAACAATCGCGTGGATGCGGGCGATCAGCTCGTCCTTGTGGAACGGTTTGGTCATGTAGTCGTCGGCGCCGAAGCCGAGACCTTTGACCTTGTCTTCGATTCCGGCGAGGCCGGAGAGAATCAGGATGGGCGTCTTAACTTTTGAGACGCGGAGGGAGCGCAGAACCTCGAAGCCCGACATGTCGGGCAGGTTCAGGTCCAGCAAAATGATGTCGTAGTCATAGAGCTTGCCGAGGTCGACGCCCTCTTCGCCGAGATCCGTCGTGTAGACGTTGAAACTCTCGGATTTGAGCATGAGCTCGATGGATTGTGCGGTCGCGCTATCGTCTTCAATGAGCAGAACGCGCATTTAAGTCCCCTTCTCGCCGCAACCGGCCCCTGAGGTCACGCCGCTATGCCGCGGCGAGTATGAAAAAAACGCGGTGGGACAAACCGATTCGAGACTATCTGGGCATGGTTAACAAAACCTGATTCTCCCATGCAAGTACGCCGTAGGCAGAAAGGTCCGAATCGGCGTAAGATATTGCTCGAGAGTGGTTTTTTGGCCACGTGCAGTCTCATGTCTCAGTTTAAGAGTCAGATCTAACCGACTCTGGCGACTCGCCCCTTCCGTCCTGGCTTGGGCGCATCTTAAAGCCGTAGTCCCGTGGACGAATGACCCAATGATTAACGACGCGGGTAAACACCGGGTTAATGCAGCCGCCGGTCCGGTAAGCCTAAGGGCCGGTTTATGGCGGGTTCGCCGCGCGGCGCGGGGACGAAAATTATGAAGGCGCTGGCCGAACAAATCGTCGATATAGACGGCGTCGAAATCTACGGCCGCGTCGTGTCGGTGCGCGGCCTGATGGTGGAGGTCGCGGGGCCGATCCACGCCATGTCGGTTGGCGCACGGCTCACGATCGAGACTGGTGCGGCCAGGACGATCCCCTGTGAGGTGGTGGGCTTCTCCGGTGGACACGCCCTCGCGATGCCATTTGCCGCGCTTGATGGCGTGCGCCGGGGCTGCCGAGCCGTCGTATCGACGGCGGCCGGTACCATTCGACCTTCGGAGCGCTGGCTCGGCCGGGTGGTCAATGCGCGCGCGGAGCCAATTGACGGGCAGGGGCCGCTTCCGCCGGGTCCGGCGCCCTATCCGTATCGCAACTCGCCGCCGCCGGCGCATGCTCGCCGCCGCGTTGGCGATCCGCTCGATCTGGGAGTGCGCGCGCTCAACACGTTCATCACGGTTTGCCGCGGTCAGCGCATGGGCATTTTCTCGGGCTCGGGGGTCGGCAAGTCCGTGCTTTTGTCGATGCTGGCCCGCAACGTGTCGGCTGACATTTCCGTCATCGGCCTTGTGGGCGAGCGCGGTCGCGAGGTTCAGGAATTCTTGCAAGATGACCTGGGCGCCGCCGGTCTGGCACGCTCGGTAGTGGTCGTTTCCACATCCGATGAACCCGCACTGATGCGCCGCCAGGCGGCCTATCTGACGCTGGCGATCGCCGAATACTTCCGCGATCTTGGAAAGGATGTGCTGGTACTGATGGACTCGGTAACCCGCTTCGCAATGGCCCAGCGTGAGATCGGATTGTCCGCCGGGGAGCCGCCGACCGCCAAGGGGTATACGCCGACCGTCTTTACGGAGCTGCCGCGGCTGTTGGAGCGGGCTGGACCCGGCACAGAGCAAGGCACGATCACCGGCATTTTCAGCGTGCTCGTTGACGGCGACGACCATAACGAACCCGTGGCGGATGCCGTCAGAGGTATTCTTGACGGCCACATCGTCATGGAGCGGGCGATTGCCGAGCGCGGGCGCTATCCGGCCATCAACATCCTCAAGTCGATATCCCGCACCATGCCGCGGGCAGCTGACCCGGCGTACCTTCCGGCCATCAACCGGGCCCGCCAGGTCATGGCGACCTATTCCGACATGGAGGAATTGATCCGCCTCGGCGCCTATCGGGCCGGCTCCAGCGCGGACGTGGACGAGGCCATTGCCTTGCACAAGCCGTTGGAGGGCTTCCTGGCCCAAAGTAAGGAAGAAGCAACGCCTATGGCGGAAGGCTACCAGCGGCTAGAGCGGATTCTCCGGGGCGAAGAAACACAAAACTAACGTTATTGGGAGACAATTGCCCGAATTGGTCCAGAACGTGGGCGGCCCAGGCGATATCGCCTAGCCGCGGTCGCGTATTCGGGGCTTCGGGGAGTATCTAGTCGATGAAGTCACGCGAAACCCTCATCCGTCTGAAGAAGTTTCAGGTCGACGAGAAGCGGCGGAAGGTCGCCCAAATCGAGGCGATGATCGCCGAGTTCGATCGCATTGCCGGGGAGCTCGAGCGCGAAATCAAGGTCGAGCAAGACCGCGCGGGCATCCACGATCCAGCTCACTTCGCCTATCCGACCTATGCCAAGGCCGCGACCTCGCGCCGTGAGAACCTCAAGCATTCGACCGACGAGCTGCGCGTACAGCTCGAGGATGCAAAGGCAGCCCTGGGCGAAGCCTTTGAGGAGCTCAAGAAGGTTGAGATGTTGGACGAACGCGACCAGCAGCGTGAGAAGGCCGAGGAGAATGCGCGCGAGCAAACTGAACTCGACCGCATCGCCGCCCTACGGTACAACACTGGCGGCGCGCCAGCCTGACATCATGTTTTTCGCGACTATTGCGGCGCCGGTGATGGCGCCGCTTTCCTTTGTGAAGGGCCCATCGTTGCAATCCAGATGCCGGCGAAAACCGCGATCAGTCCACCCACCAAATTGAGCGTTATCGGCTCCCCGACCAACTGCTTTGCCAACAATCCGGCGGCGATCGGGTTGACGGTCATCGTATTTGCGACCAGCGTTGGTGTTGTGCGCTGTAACGCCAACACCCACAGGATGAAGGCGAGCGCGCCCCCGCAAATGCCGAGATAGATTCCGGCAATCCATTCGGCCGCGCCGAAACTCGCAAGCACGGCCACACGGCCGGTCAAGGCATCGACTGCGAAAAGAACTGCCGCCCCAGCACCCATACCGACGCACAGAAATCCCAGCGCGCTTGAACGCTGGATAAATCGTCGCGACCACACATTGTAAAATGCCATGCATAGAACCGCGCCGGTCATGATCAACTCGCCGCGCCAGGCGCCTTCGGGCGCCGCACCAAGACCCGACGCCAGCGCCGCAAATACGCCGAGCATCGCAATGGCGACACCGAGCGACTTGCGCACGGTCAGTTGCTCAATGCCAAGCAACGCGGCGACCACCATGGTTTGCAGCGGCAATGTCGAAAGCGCGAGACTTGCGCGCGCGGCGGTCGTGTAGGCGACAGCTATGTTGTAGAAGACGAAAAACAGCCCGAAAAAGCAGATGCCAAGAGCCGAGACGGCAAGCCAATCGGCGCGCGGAGGCATTTTTGACCGCAGCAGCAATGTGACGGGCAGTACGACAAGAAATCCGATGCCCCACCGCAGGAGTGCGAGCGTCAGTGGATCGGCATTGCCGACCAGATAGCGTGTAACGGCGGCCGCCGATCCGCCCAGGCAGCTCGACACGAGCGCGATCAGTACGCCTATAGTGTGATCCATCAGCGCTCATTCCGTCTAGCCGAACGCAGCTATTCTATTCTCATGGCGGCGCAGTTTGGCGACTACCCCGTGCGGGTAAAGCCTTTGGGGGACGCCGGCGCTCGCGGGCAAAAGCGAGTTTATTGTTAGATACCATCTAACAAAACAGCGCCTCCGCTTTAATGACAGGCCTACGGCGCTGCGATGTACTTTGCCGTGGCGCAACTTATCCTTGTTTCGCCATTTCTGATCCGGACGCTATTCCTCCAACTTTACGTTGCGGTTCATCCAGATGATGGCAAAAAAATCTCCGAATCCCACCGACAAATATGTCGGTTCGCGCGTGCGCATGCGTCGGCTGATGCTGGGCATGAGTCAGGAAAAGCTCGGCGAAAAGCTTGGGCTGACTTTCCAGCAGGTCCAGAAATATGAAAAGGGAACCAACCGTATCGGCGCCAGCAGGCTTCAGCACATCTCCCAGATTTTAAAGGTGCCGGTGTCTTTCTTTTTTGACGGGGTCTCGGGCAACAAGCAGGCCGAGGACGGGTCATCAAAAGCACCGGTCGCGGATTACGTCTCCGACTTCTTGTCGAGTTCCGATGGTCTCGCCTTGACCAAGGCCTTCACGAATATCAAAGACTCAAGGTTGCGCCGCCGGGTGGTCGATCTGGTCGAGGAGATCGCCGGAGAGCAGCGGTAACCGTAGCCTTCTGCCGAATTCGCAATCCTAAAACGCCGCCGCCAGCTCACGCGCGCCTTGTGCCTGCGTGCTGTGGTTCATTTTACTTTCGATGTCGGCAATGAGATTAGCCACCACGCCGGTGCGTCGTGCCACCGGATTGCGCTCATAACCTTGCTGCTGGAAAAAATTTGCAGTTGGAACTCGCGCACGCAACGCCTGCGGCATGGTCACCATATCGAAGCCGTTGCCGTCGCCGGTCAGATTCATCAGTTCGAGTTCGGCGGCGCTGAGCGGCGCCATATGGCCCTTGGCGCGCGCAAAATGGATCGAGGCTGTCAGCTTCTGCACCTGTAGTAGCGGGCCAAGATCGATATCCAGCACGGCCGCGTGGATGCCGAATCCGCCCAACGTGGTCTTCGCCAGGCGGTCATGTTCGCTCCAACGGTTTGGGACCGAACGGCTGTAAGCGATCATGCGCTTAAGGCCTTCGATCTTACGCTCCATTGACAGCTTTGCCGGGCCAGTCAGCCCTTTCGCTTTCTGCCGGAGTGCGAGGAGATAGCGGTTGCCGTCTTCGGCGAGGAGCGAGACCGTGTTGGTGCTGAGCAACTGGTTGTAGCCGACGGCCGGCGAAATCGCGCGTGCCCCGGGCCGGTAAGGGACGAGCCCAGCTTGCGAGTCGTAGGTGCCATTTCCACCGGTTTCGAAGGCATAGACACCGACGATCTGATCGCGCGTGAGTCCGGCAGCGAGTGCAGCCCTCGCATAAGCACGCTTGAAGTCCAGATCGCTCGCCGGGCGGTCCGGCACGAAGCCAAATTGCTGGGCGGCGTTGTGGAGGAAATCCGCAAGGACAGGAATCTCCGGACGCTCTGGCGGGGGCCGAGTTGGTGCACTTGGATCGACGGGACGCGCCGGGCCTATATACACCGGCGGTTGGGTGAGGACGTAGTCGTCGAGCCCGATCGGCATGTGGTCTCGGCGTTTTGCGTTGCGCGCGCGCCGCTTCTCGGCCACTGCATCCCAATAGGCGGAGGCTTCGGTCTCATAGACGCCGTGCGCCGCCTGATATTGCGCCAGTCTGGCTTGATAGTCGGCAATCGCGCCAGACGGCACACCCTGAGCGCGCGCGGGTGGCGCAGCCATCAGCAGCCCGGCGACAAGCAGGCACGTCAGCGCCGAATGGGGCGAAGTATGCTTCATGTTGCTTTTGTCGGCCATTTCCCTTGATTCGACCACTTCACAAAAAAACGCGCCGCAAATGCGGCGCGTCAGAAGAGGGAGCCCAACCCTATAAACGGCCTAACGGACAGTCGGACCGCTGCGGTCGGTAAACACCACCGGGCCGCCGGCTTTGATGATGGCCGGAGTTTGCGCGGTCATAATGTCCGTGCCGAGATTGAGTTCGCGCGCCGAGATGCCGATCACGGCGATCATCAGCGCGGCGACGAGACCGACCACCACGATTTTGAGGTGGGTGGTGCGGTCTGCGGTGTACATTGACCAGTTCATGACGTCCTCCGGGGCTCTTTGCATGTTGGTCGCCCGGTCCCGACAAATGGTTCACTCGTGCCTCTAACGTAGGTGCGCCGCTACGGTTCCCAATGGGGCATCACGGAACGTTGAAAAGCGGGGGAAAACCGCAATTTTAGCCGGCAAACGGCCTGAAAATGGCCCTTGGTTGCGCTGGCGAAACGTGCAGTTCCGTCGGACTAGATGCTGCTGACGGTCTTAAGACGCGCGCGCGGGTGAATTTCGCCTTGCGCGAGGACAGGCGTCTGCGCCCGGAAGCGCTCGACAATGCCGCGGACGAACGGGCGGACATTCGACGAGGTGACCAGGACCGGCGCCTCACCCTCGCGGGCGGCCTCCTCGAAGCGTTCGCGAACCAGGGAGATAAACTCCGACAGGCGCGACGGCTGCATGGCCAGCTGTCTCTCGTCGCCTTGTCCGATCAGCGACTCGGCGAATGCCTGCTCCCATTTGGCCGAAAGCGCAATCAACGGCAGATAGCCACCCGGACTGGTGTACTGGGCACAGAGTTGGCGCGACAACCGCGCGCGCACATGTTCGGTGAGCGTTACCGGATTGCGCGAACCGGCGATTCCATCGGCGATGCCTTCGAGGATGGTCGCGAGATCGCGGATCGAAACGCGTTCGCCCAGCAGGATCTGCAGCACGCGCTGGATTCCGGAAACGGTGATCAGATTTGGCACCAGGTCTTTGACCAGGTCGGCCTGTTCTTTTGGCAATTCTTTGAGAAGCTTCTGCACCTCGCCATACGAGAGCAGCTCTGCCATGTTGCTCTTGAGCAGCTCGGTCAAATGCGTGGACAGTACAGTGGCGGCGTCGACAACCGTGTAGCCTTTCATCGACGCTTCTTCTTTGAGGGCGCCGTCGATCCAGGTTGCCGGCAATCCGAAAGTCGGCTCGGTGGTATGGGTGCCGGGCAGCTTCACCTGGCCGCCGGCGGGGTCCATGACCATGAACTGGCCGGCCCAAACCTTGCCGCTGCCGGCCTCGACCTCCTTGACCTTGATGACATAGGCGTTGGCGTCGAGTTGGACGTTGTCGAGAATGCGGACGGCCGGCATTACAAAGCCCATTTCAACTGCGAGCGAGCGCCGCAGGGCCTTGATCTGTTCGGTGAGGCGGTCCGACCCGTCGGGCGCGTTGACCAGCGGCAGCAGCGCGTAGCCGAGCTCGACTTTCAGGTCGTCGATCTTGAGCGCGGTGGCGATAGGCTCATCCGCGGCGGCGGTCTTGGCTGCCGTCTCGGTAGTCTTGGCCTCCGCTGCGGCGGTGCGCCTCGTGCGCCTGTCGAAGATGAAAGCGAGTGCGCTGGCGCCGCTGCCGAGTGCAAGGAACGGGATCATGGGGATGCCGGGCAGGAGCGCCATCACCAACATGACCGCTCCGGACATGCCGAGAGCCTTGGGATAGCCGGAGAGTTGCTTGAGCAGCGCCTTGTCGGCGGCGCCGGAGACGCCGGCTTTCGAAACGAGCAAACCGGCGGCGGTGGAGACGATGAGCGCCGGCACCTGCGTTACCAGGCCGTCACCGACGGTTAGGATCGTATACGAGTGAGCCGCGTCGGCGAATGACAGGCCTTGCTGGGCGATACCGATGATCATGCCGCCGATAACGTTGATGAATACGACCAGCAGACCTGCGATAGCGTCGCCGCGCACAAACTTCGATGCGCCGTCCATGGCGCCGAAGAAACCACCTTCGTCTTCCAGCTTCTGACGGCGCCGTCGTGCCTCCTTCTCGTCGATGAGACCCGCCGACAGATCAGCGTCGATCGCCATCTGCTTGCCCGGCATGGCATCCAGGTGGAAGCGAGCCGCCACTTCCGCAATGCGGCCCGAACCTTTCGTGATGACCACAAAATTCACGATGATCAGGATCGTGAACACGATAATGCCGATCACGAAATTGCCGCTCATCACGAAATTGCCGAACGCTTCGATCACATGACCGGCAGCATCGGTGCCCTCGTGCCCGTGCGCGAGGATCAGGCGTGTGGAAGCGAGATTGAGCGCGAGCCGCATCATTGTCGCGATCAGAAGCACGGTCGGGAACGCGGAGAATTCAAGCGGCGTGTGGATGAACAACGCCGTCATCAGGATCAGAACGGAAAAAATGATCGAGATTGCCAGTGAGAAATCCAGCAGCAGCGGCGGCAGCGGCAGGATCAGCACCACCAGGATGGTGAGCACGCCGACAGCGAGCGCGAGGTCGCCGCGCTTGAAGAATGCGCCGATGTCGCCGAGGCCGGGCAGCTTGATGCCGCTGACGGCATTTGCCGGGGCGGCGGTGATGTCGCTCATGCTCGCAACAGACCGCCGTTCCCCGGGCGGTGCGGACGCGAAGACAATACAAAGGTGATCAAACCGGAAGCGGACACCATTGGCGGTGTCTGAGTAGAGAGCCGCGGTGGGCCATTACCCCTTCCCCCGGCAATATTTGCCCATTTTATGGTTAGCGCGGGGTTAACGTACCTCCATTGCTCAAAAGGCAGTCCTCTCCCCGGGGAGAGGGAGAGGACCTCAGAGGCGCTGACCTAGCGCCGTTTGCCGAACTTCAGACAACGATCAGCCCGGCAAGAGCACGGTGTCGATCACGTGGATGACGCCGTTCGACTGCATGACGTTGCGGATGGTGACCTGAGCGGAATCGCCCTTGGCGTCCCAAATCCAGAGCTTGCCATCCTTCTCGGCGAAGGTGAGATCGGCACCCTCGACGGTTTTGAGCATTGCTTTGCCGTTGCCGGTCTTGATCTTCTCCATCAGGTCTTTGGCTGTCAGACGGCCAGGCACAACGTGATAGGTGAGCACGTTGGTAAGTGTCTTTTTGTTCTCCGGCTTCAGAAGAGTGTCGACTGTACCGGCTGGCAACTTTGCGAAGGCGTCGTTGGTCGGCGCAAACACCGTGAACGGGCCGGGAGATTGCAGCGTATCGACGAGGCCGGCGGCCTTCACAGCGGCGACCAATGTCGTGTGATCTTTCGAATTCACCGCATTCTGCACGATGTTCTTGGACGGATACATCGGCGCCCCGCCTACGGTGACGGTCTTTTCCTTTTCCTTCATTTGCGCGAAAGCCGGGGCCATCCCACCCAAGCTGGCTGTGAGCGCCCCTGCGGCAATACCGGCCAGGGCTAGCTTGATGATGCGTTTCATGGCTGTAACTCCGTTGCTCTGTATGACGTCCCCATGCCGGAGACATCGAAGCTACGGAGGCACTGAGCTCAGGGATGCATCCTCACAAAGACGTGAGCTTTCCTGTCGCGATGACCGGACCGGTCGGCAGACCGGTCGTCGAGCCACCCGGGGGCTCAAGTGAGACTGCCAGCACAGTGTCTTTCCTGGCGAGGGCCGCCAGATCGGTGGGCAAGGTGAGTGTCACGGTCTGGTCGGCTCGCAACAAGCCAACGGGACGTGGCTTTCCGTCCGGCGGAATGAGCCACAGTTCGGGAACACGCGTTGCGTCAGGGCTGAAAGCCGCCGGGACGACCGCAACCGTGCCACGGCCGGCATCAAGGGTGGCGACGAAATGACGATGGCCGCCGCCTTCAATGGTGGCGACCAGCGGCGGCTGCTGCGTCAGTGTGCCCAGGTAGATCAACGCCGCGAGACAGGCTGCGGCGAGCGCGCCCGCCGCCACACCGAACCCGCGCCAGAATGTCAGGCTGTGCCACAATCCAGCACTATGTGCTTGTGCGGGGAGGGCGGCAGCAATGCGGTCCCAGAGCTGTGCTGACGGTGCGACTTCGTTAATTTCGGCGGCCCACGGCGCGAGACGCTGCTCCCACGCTGCAACGAGGCTCGCAAACGCGGGCTCGCGCACCGCGCGCAGTTCAATCGCCGTACGGTCTGCATCGGCGAGCACACCAAGTGCATACTCGGCGGCGAGAAATTCGTCCTCGGGCAAGCTATGGTCGAATGTGTCGGTCATTGCTCCAGGCATGCTTTCAGCTTGATCATCGCGCGACGGATCCAGCTTTTCATGGTGCCGAGGGGCACCTTCATGCGCGCAGCCAGATCCTCGTAGGTATTGCCGTCGAAAAATGCACCGCGTAGCGCCGCGCGCTCGTGCGAAGCGAGACCTTCAAGGCAAACGTGCAGGCGCGCATGCTCCTGCACACTTTCCATCGCGCTGTCGGCGCCGGTCGCGGCATCGGCAATGTCGGTGGCGGCGTCGATTGGGTCCATATTGCGGCTCTGGCGGGTCGCACGCAGCCGATCGATCGCACGGTTGCGGGCGATTGCGATCAGCCAAGTCATCGGGCTTGCCCGGCTGACGTCGAAGTCGGCGGCCTTGCGCCATACCGTCACGTAGACCTCCTGCAGCACGTCCTCCGCCTCGCCGCGCTCACCCAAGATACGAAGGCAGACCCCAAAAAGCTTCGCCGAGGTGAGGCGATACACCGTTTGCAGTGCCGCGCGGTCGCCGCCCGGAATCCGGGCGAGCGCGGCGGCGATCAAGCTGCGGTTGGCATTCAGATCCA
>DAHUXA010000121.1 GCA_027307405.1 Hyphomicrobiales bacterium
CGCTGACCTTTCTCGATCGGCAGTCGCGCCAGATAATTCTTCGCCACCGCGCCGAAGCCGCCCTCCTGCCAGGAATCGATCGCGACCATAAAATGCCGCGCAAAGCTCTCGACCAGTTGGTTGGACAGGACGTCGGTGAAACCCTCTTCCTCCAGCGCAGTCACCAGCGGATTCAACCCCGGTTCGGTGCCAGTCATGGAGACGGTACGGATCATGGCGCCGAATACCAGCCACGGCGGAACTTCGTCCTCGGCTATTCCTTGCGGCCAGCCAAGCCGGCCACCGCCTACCAGCCCTTGATTGATCGAAATCGAATCCGGCCAATCGATGGCGATTTCGGTTTCCGGCTGTGCATGCGCCAACAATGCATCGGCCAGTGCCACCATGCCGGCATAGAAGACGCGCCGCGCTTGGCGTAGCGGCTCGTCCGGTTCCAGCACCACGGCAAATTCGGCTAGATCGAAGCGCCCCACATAGACCAGCGTACCGGCGCCCCGCTCCCCCGCAATCGATGTTGCGTGCGCGAAAGCGTCACCCAATTCGCGCAAGCGCACCGCCGTAAACAGCGGTGGCAGCGCCAATTCGGGCGCAAGCTGCGGTCGCGGGCGGGCCGGCGTCTCCAGCGGCATTGTTCCTCGCTGTTACTTTCTTTTTTGAATACATATAATTATAGCCGCAGAAGGCCCCGAGGCCATCCCCGCGGCCGCGAGGTATAAAGAGGGTACGCGATGCCACAATCGGCAATTCGCCCTCAATTCGCGGGTCAGCGCAAAGGTTAATGAACCCAATGGCCGATCGGCCGCGTAACATTCTGGTCTGTTCCTGCGAAGACACCGTACCGCTCGACGGCGAGGCGGTGCGCCGTGTTTGCCGCGATTCCGTTGTGGTCGAAGGTCGTCAGTTCTGCCGTGCCGAGCTCGAACGTTTCCGCAAGCTCGCGTCCGGTGGTGAGCCGATAGTCGTCGCCTGCACGCAAGAAGCCCCGTTGTTCGACGAGGTCGCGGCCGGGATCGAGGACAGCGGCGCCCTCACGTTCGTCAATATTCGCGAGACCGCCGGCTGGTCGAAGGATGCCAAGACGGCCGGGCCGAAAATGGCGGCGCTGATCGCAGCCAGCGCGGAGCCCACGCCGGACTTTCCGTTCGTTAGTCTCAACAGCGAAGGGGTGACGCTGATCTACGGCAGGGATGAACGTGCGATCGAGGCCGCCAATCTGCTGAAGGATCATCTCGACGTCACCGTTCTCATCAGACCTCCCGGTGACCTTGCACCCATGCGGGTGACGGAATTCCCGGTGGTGAAGGGCACTGTGCGAGCGGCCAAGGGTTACCTTGGCGCGTTCGAAATCACGGTCGACGACTATGCCGTGCCCAGTCCGTCCTCGCGCGGCGCGCTCAGCTTCGGTACGGCGCGCAATGGCGCAGTGTCACGCTGTGACATCCTTGTTGATCTGTCGGGTGGCCCGTCGCTGTTCGCCGCCGCTGATCTACGTGATGGCTATCTGCGCGCCGACCCGGGTGATCCCGCCGCGGTCTTGCGCGCAGTGCTGAGAGCACGAGATCTGACCGGCACATTCGACAAGCCGCGTTACATCGCCTTCTCCGAGGATCTATGTGCGCATTCGCGGTCGAAGATCGTCGGATGCCGCCGCTGCCTCGATCTCTGCCCGACCGGCGCCATCACACCGGCTGGCGACCACGTCGCAATCGATCCGCAGATCTGCGCCGGATGCGGACAATGCGCGGCTGCTTGTCCGACCGGCGCCGCCAGTTACGTCTTGCCTCCGTCCGACGCGCTGTTGCGCAAATTGCGTGTCCTGATGTCCGCTTATCGCGACGCCAGCGGCAAGCAAGCCATCGTATTGTTCCACGATGCCGAGCATGGCGGCGAATTGATTAACGCACTTGCCCGCAACGGCGATGGACTACCGGCAAATGTGCTGCCGGTCGAAGTCAACGAGGTCACGCAAGTTGGACTGGAAGCAGTCGCAGCTGTATTTGCTTATGGTGCCTCGGCAGCGCGCCTGCTCATCCGCGCAAAACCGCGGCACGATGTCGCTGGCCTTTACAAAACCGTCTCGCTCGCGGAGCCGATCTTGGCCGGTCTTGGCTTTAATGGAACTCGCGTCGCAACAATCGAGACCGACGATCCCGATGCGCTTGGCGAGAGCTTGCGCGGAATTCTTCCGATGAACGGTGCAACCAAGCCCGCCACTTTTTCGGCGACTGGCCACAAGCGAGATGTAATGCGGCTTGCTTTGCGCGAGCTGCACGCTGCCGCCCCGCTGCCGGTCGATATCGTCCCGTTGCCGGAAGGAGCGCCGTTTGGCACCGTCGAGGTCAATATCGAGGGATGCACTTTATGTCTGTCGTGTGTATCGGCGTGTCCAACCGGCGCGCTTTCCGACGATCCCGAGCGACCGATGCTACGCTTTGCCGAGGACGCGTGCGTGCAATGCGGACTGTGCAAGGCAACCTGTCCGGAGAAAGTGATCAGCCTGAAACCGCAAATCGATTTCCGAGCCGCCACTGCCATGAGCCGCATCATCAAGCAGGAAGACCCGGCCGAATGCATTCGCTGCGGCAAGCCGTTTGGCGTGAAGAGTTCGGTTGATCGAGTCGTTGCTAAGCTCGAAGGCAAACACTGGATGTACAAAGAGTCAAAGAAACGGCTTGATGTCATTCGGATGTGCGAGGATTGCCGCGTGGTGGCAATGGCAGAGGAACAATTTGATCCATATGGCGCGCCGCAGCGCCCCCGGTTACGCACGACAGAAGACTACTTGCGCGAGCGCGAGGAAAAGGGCGAAGGCTAGCTACTTCTTCTTTGTCGCCTTGGCGAGAAATTCCACAAGGGCCTTACGATCCTCGGGCGATCCGATCGTTTGCTCCGGCATCTTGGTGCCGGGCGTATAGTGCGCGGGCCCAATTTCGAACAACTTCGACACCGTCGCCGGTGTCCATGTTATGTCTAGCTTCTTTAGTGACGGCGAAAAATTGTAGCCCGGCAAGGTGGCGATGCGGCGCCCAAATATTCCATAAAGCGTTGGACCGGCTTTGTTGCCCTCGTCGGGAGATAAAGTATGGCAGGCGATGCAGGCCCGAAACACCTCAGCGCCGTGTTCGCCGGCATAAGCTGCAAGCGGATCCTCGGGCGCGCCCACCACAACCGCGTCAACCGGCTCGCCGTTCGATGCATCCCACCGGCGTATCATTCGGTCAGCACCGCCGGTTAGTAACGTACGGTTGTCGGGAAAAAACGCTACCGACCACACCGGCAAGCCCGGCCCGACCAGAGTATGTGCCAGCTTGCGCGCCTTACGGTCGATGACCGCGACCGACCCACGGATGCCCGCAGCGGCGGCGAGGTTGCCGTCGGGCGAGATGGCGAGTGCGATGACCGGTGTCGGCGATGCGTCGATTTCGGCGAGCGTCTCGCCTGTTGACGACAAGAAATAGACCTTGCCGTCGGCACCAGAAGCCAGAATTTCTCCGTCGGGTGCCACTGTCACGGCATTCAATGGCGTCGGCAGATTGCGGACAATCTCCGTGCCGCCTTTCAGCGGCCAGATACGCAATGTCATGTCGTAACCCGCACTCACGACATTCTTTCCGTCCGCCGAAAACGCAACTCCGTTGACGTTTTGTGCATTGCCTTCGAGCACGCGCGCCTCACCGCCGTTCAACGGCCACAGGCGGACCGTGCGGTCCCATGACGCCGAGGCGAGGACTGTGCCGTCGGGCGATACGGCCAGGCTCGCGATTGGACCGGTGTGACCATCCAGAACCTTGTCGGGCTGCTGCCGTGCAGCTGTCCAGATTGCGATATGTGTGTCTGCCCCAGCAGTAACGATACGCCCGTCCTTCAAATAGACGACGGCATTCACGGCATCGTCGTGGAAGCGCAACACCTGCTCGGCGCTATTGCGCGCAAGCGACCAGCGGATCGCGGACGTATCGAAGCTACCCGATACTGCATGCGTTCCATCCGGGGAGATTGCCAGCGCCTTGACCGGCCCGCCATGGCCGCGCAGCTGTGCTTGAGCCGGTGTAAGCTCCATCACTACTGCAAATACGATTAGGCCGCAGTGCAGAAAAAAATACGTCCAGCTGATGTCGTGACTTTTTCTCACAATTGCGTCCGATAAATTCAGGATGAGCCTGGTTCCATGCCAAGCGCACGGATCTGTTCGCGGGTCGTTTCATCGTTTAGTGCAGCAAGGAATGCTTGCACGGCAGGGCGCTCGCGCCGTTTGTCAACGACGAGAAAGTCGTAGTGTTCCGCCGAGACCGGCAGGAACCCGAGGCCATAGAGCTTCGCCACCGGTTCGATGGCGAGGCCCCAATCTGCCCGCCCCTGCGCGATTGCGGCCGCCACTGCATTGTGGGACTTCGGTTGATTGGCGTAACCCGGCGGCCGTGCGCCATCGAGTAGCTTGTCCATCAACACGCGCGTGCCGGCGCCGGCATTGCGATTGACCATCAGAACGGACGCATCGGCCAGCACGATTTTCAGTGCCTCTTGCGCGCTGCGCCCTGCGAAACGCATATCACCCGGCCGGAACAAAATACCTTGCATTCGCCGCCAGCCCGGGACCAAGCTCAGACCAGGCGCCAGCAGGTGCTTATTATATTGTCCGTTCACGGGGTCAATCAGGTGAACTGGTGCTACATCGCATTCGCCCCGATTTGCCGCCGCGACGCCCCCCAAACTGCCGACGGCCAAAGTCCGGGCCGAGAACCCACGGTCGGCTAGCCCTCCCACCAACGCATCGAGCGCCACGTCGTGGCTCCCCATGATCACCAGATCCGGCGCGCGGGCAGCGTTGCCAATCAATGTCACTTGCGCGTCGCTATCGGCGTCGAATGCTGACACCAGTGCGTCGATTTCGAAAAAACCGTCGGCTTGCGAGAAACTCGTCACCGCTCCCGACCCCTTGCCGGTGGGAAATGCAACGGCGCCTTCTTCGCCTTCGATCAGGGACACCAGCACGAATTCCTTGCGGCCGAGCTCTGAGGTCACACGAACCGGCACCCGCGCGGTTATCGTCTCTGCGGCTTCAGGTGGTAACCCGGCGCGGGCGCGGATCACCGGTGCAACGAAAGCGTGGAATGTAAAGATTGCTGAGGTAGGGAAGCCCGGCAACACCACAATCGGCTTGTCGCCAACAACTCCGAGGCAGAGGGGCTTGCCTGGCTTGAGTGCAACGCCATGCACGAGAATTCCCGGTTTACCCAATTGGCACACAACGCGATGCGACAGATCGCCTGCGCCTTTTGACGTACCGCCTGAAAGCACCACCATATCGCCCGCGGCAAGCGCATCGCGCGCGGCTTTTTCCAGGATCATCGCGTCGTCGGGATAGGCCCCAAAGAAAATCGGCTCACCGCCGGCCTCAGCGATCGCGGCCGCGATTATCGCGCTGTTGCTGTCATAGACGCCGGCCGGCTTGAGCGGCTTTCCCGGCTCAATCAACTCGTCACCGGTCGAAAGCACCGCCACCCGGGGTTTTCGCACCACCTCTATACGATCCAGTCCGCACGCCGCCAACATACCGATCTCACGCGCACCGATGCGCGTGCCACGCCGCAACAGCGTTTCGCCACGCGCTATGTCGGAGCCGGCATATGATAGGAATTGCCCGGGTGCCGCAGTGCGGCGCAGCTCGATGCGAGGCACACCGTCCTTGATTGGTTCGGTCTGCTCGATCATGACGACCGCATCGGCGCCACGCGGGATCACACCACCGGTCGCGATCGCGGTGCAGGTCCCTGACGTAACAGTGATTGCGGGAGCATAGCCGCAGGCAATGACTTCATTATTGAGCGTGAGCACTTTTGGGTTGCCATCGCTCGCGCCTAAAGTATCCGCTGCACGAACAGCAAATCCATCGACGTTCGAACGGTCGAAAGGCGGCGCATCGACCGCAGCGACCACGTCTTTGGCGAGCACACGCGTGCGTGACTCCGCTAGTGTTACCGCCTCGGCTGGAAGCGGCGTGAGATCGAGATGCCGCTCGAACCGCGCGCGCGCTTCTTCCGCCGACACAACTTCTAGAAATTGCTCCTGCCGCGCGGCGGCACGCACACGCATCATCAGATCGCTCTCTTCGCTCGGCCGCAGCTTTCGGGTCTCACTCATGTTGCGACACTCATGGCCACGGTCTTACCTGGACAGGTGTCCCAGCGGAATATCCTTCGCTATCGGCCGGAACCAGAATCCATCCATCCGATCGAGCAAGCGACGATAGCGGTAGATATTTCGCCGCAAGGGGTTCGACTTCGCCGGCGTTTCGCCGCACCGGTACGAGCTCAGCGAGACCCACAGTCGAGGTGACCTTGCGAGCGAGAGGTAAGATTTCGGTCGGCTCGTTTTCGCTGCTCTTGGACGCCGCGAGCCGATCGAGCAGGCGCCGTCCAGCCACGAGCCAAAGGGCGAGGGCGGCATCGAGACGTCCGGGCAGAAGCAGCACCGGCCTGTTGCCGACAAAACCAAGCGCGCCGGTTTCACCCGGCGTCAGCGCAACGCCGTGAATCGCAAGGCTTCCCTCGCGCGCGAGCGTTTGCACGCTGTTATCGTTGCGTCCACTACCAGTCCCTCCGATTGCGACAATCGCATCCGCGCTTTCAGCGGCCATTGCGACCCCAAGACCTCGGCCGCTGCCATCTAACCGCGCGGCGCCACCGCGGCGTTCGATATCCTCCGTCACCAGACGGGCAGCAGCGCTGATGATGCCGCTGCCACGCACCGGGAGAACGCGAATGCGCGGCTCACGCACTGTGATGCGAGCAATCCCGGCGGCAGAAAAGGCGGCGAGGTCAGTGACACGCAACCGGTCGCCGGCTCGTCGCAACGGAATCGCTGGATCGCTGTCACCACCCGCCGGCAACACACCGTCGCCCGAATTGATCGGAACGAGTGCCTCGGCGAGCCCTCCGGCAATCTTCACCGTGTCGATGGGCGCGACACTGTCGGTGCCTGCCGGCAGTGCCTGTCCCGTCTCAATGCGCGATGGCGTGCGCAGGAGTAAAGACGGCGCATAGTTCCCGGCGCCTAGCGTTTCATCGGCACTCAGTGCCCACCCGTCCTGCAACGCCAGCGCTGAAGCCGGACGAGCAGGCGCCATCGCGTCGACGGCAAGCACGCGCCCTGCGGCCGCAGACACATCGACGGTGCGCTGGGTGACCCCCTTCACTTCCGCGTCGATCATCAAAAGCACGTCACTGAGCGGCGTCAGCCGTGAGATTTTTTGTATTGCCTCGGACACCGCCATTTGCCGTGCTTGACCTTGTTGCACTCAGTGGCTTGAGTTTAGCTCAACAAAACGGCGGATGCAGCGCAGCTTTCTATTGGTGAAACTGGAGAAGTACGCGTGTTTACGACCACAAAAGACAGGGCTCTTCTCACCACCACCACCGGGGCGCTGCCCCGCCCAAGCTGGTACACCGAGAACCTCCGCGGTATCCCGCTTTCGCAGGGATTTTCGCGCCTCGCTTATCGCGAGCAACATTTCGATTGTCTCGCTTGCCATGTAGCGGCCCAGCACCGCGCGGGGATCGACATCTTCGTGGACGGTGACACACGACTCGACGACGACATCGCCGGCCGCGCCTGGGTGAGCTACGTCACCGAACGCGTCGCCGGCGTTGGCGCGCCACGCGTTGAAGTACCCCCTGCCGGTTTCATGGCAGACAAAGGGCCGGGCGATTTGATGTGGGAAGTGATCGAGACGCGTATGACACCGCCAGTGACGAGTAAGATCGGCGACACGACATTGCAGCTTGACCGCGCTTACAAAGCGATTGCGCCTATGACCGATAGGCCTGTGAAGATCGGATCAATCTCGGCACAAATCTTGGCGCTAATGCTTACAAACGAACACTACAAGAACCGACTCGACTTGCTGATGGATCTCTCAATCGCGCTTAATAAAGAGTATCACACGCTCGCCGACGCCGGCGCCCCGCTCGTTCAGATCGAGGAGCCGGCAATCCACCAGGTCATTGCCGATCCAAAGCAGCCCATTAAGCCCGAACAATGGGTTGAAGCGTTCAATGTCGAGGTGAAGGGGCTGCGCAACAAGTGTGAAGTGTGGTGCCACACCTGCTGGGGCAGTCCGGCGGCGCAGCGCGTGGCGAGCAAGGATCAATCCTACAAAGCGGCGCTTCCCTATCTAGACCAGCTCGATGCCGACGTGCTCACAGTCGAAGGCGCCTTCAATCGCGGGATGGATCTCGAACATGTCGGCAAGATGATTTCAAAGAACAAGAAAATCGCGCTCGGTGTCATCAGCCATCGTACACTGCAAATTGAGCGACCGGAGGAGGTCGCCGACCTAATCCGCAAAGCATTGAAATATATTGAGCCGGAGCGACTCATCCTTACGAGCGACTGCGGCTTCGGTCGGCAGTCGATGAGCCGGATGCACGCGTTTTACAAAATGGTGGCACTCACGCGCGGCACCAATATCGTGCGCAAGGAACTGGGAATTGAAGAAGCCTACATTCCTGCAACGGACAAGCAACTATCAATGGTACCACTTAGCGCATGACCGAAACGGTAATGAACCTTCGCGGCCTAAAATGTCCACT
The DNA here is from genome assembly GCA_027307405.1 of Hyphomicrobiales bacterium. Taxonomy (GTDB): domain Bacteria; phylum Pseudomonadota; class Alphaproteobacteria; order Rhizobiales; family Xanthobacteraceae; genus Pseudolabrys. The sequence continues at coordinate 8,592 of DAHUXA010000121.1, forward strand.
GCCTGCCCTGCGAGTGCGCAAAAAATTGTCGACGTTGAAATCCGGCGACTTGATCGTCGCGGAGTGCACCGATCCGCTGACCACGATCGATATACCGAACTTGTTGCGGCAGACCGGTGACACGCTTGAAGACAAGAGCGAAGCGGATGGCGTGCTCAGTTTTCGCATCCGCAAGAGGTGACCCCACGGCTCAATCAAGATGAAAGCCCTTGGCGCGAACGAATGCGCCAAAGTCGGCGCGGAGCGGCACCGCATATTGTCGTGCCTTGTCTTCCGACCAGCCATAGAACTCGTTGCGCCCGAAACGCTGCGGTTCGCGCTGAATACGATATGGCCGCGTTGCAGCACGCCGACGGTCGTAAGCATCGATCTCGGATAAATCGCTATTCCGAAAACGATCTTCGTGCACGGTTGTCCCGAGCGACAGCCGAGGAGTGATCCCGCCTTTTTCCGCCGGCCACCCCAGGCACATGCCGGCAATGGGGATAACCTTCTCGGGCAAGGCAAGCATTTCGCTAATTATCGCGGCATGATCGCGGATGACACTGATAGGGCAACAACCTAGGCCAACGGCCTCGGCTGCATGCAGCAGCGTGGTCATGACGATGGCAGCATCGACCGTCGCATTGAAAAACAAATCGAGATGGTCATTAGGAAATGGCTTGCCGCGCATTTGTGACATTTTTGGCAGCCGGCGGCCGTTAGCGAGGAACACAAGAAACACCGGCGTCTCGCGCAGCCATGGCATTTCAGGAAGCAAATCAGCGATGCCATGAATTTTCTTTCTATCCCGCACAACGAGAATGTCGGCCTGTTGAAGGTCGCTCTTCGATGGTGCTGACAGGGCACAAGCGCACAGCAATCGCACCAGGTCAGGCGCGACGTCGCGTTCGAGATAGCGGCGATGTACGCGGTGCGCAGCAATACGGGCAATTTCATCCAGACCAGGCAAGCCCGGGTCAATTTCCAGCCGCTCGCCAAAACGCTCCGAAAGTGCAGCCTGTATGAGTGGGACGAAGTCGGGCATTGAACGGCTCCTTGACCGAATAGCTGCTTGCTACGCTATCGTCGCATTTCGTCGAGCCGACATTATATGTATTGCCACGATTTCCAGAGCGTAGAATCACGGAAATGTATCGTGACATCGAGACTATAGTCGTCGGTGGCGGTGCGGCCGGCATCGCGGCGGCCCGGCGCCTTCATCAGGCTGGAATTAAATGTTTGGTTGTCGAGGCGCGTCCCCGATTAGGTGGTCGCGCTTGGACAATCGCTGGACCTATGGGATCTGCGCTGGATCTTGGCTGCGGCTGGCTACACTCCGCGGACCGCAATCCCTGGGCGGCGGTCGCCGAGGAACAACGGCGTACAATTGACAGGACACCGCCGCCATGGAGACGCCGCTCACTGCCCTACGGATTTCCCGAGGGTGCCCAGCGAGAGTTCCTCGAGGCGCAAGAGCAGTTTCATGCGCGGGTAAGCGAGCGCGCACAGAAAGAGCCAGACGTTCCAGCCGCGTCATTGTTCGCGCCCGAATGTCGCTGGAATAATCTGATAAACGCGGTCGGTACCTATATCAGCGGCGCCGAACTCGACCGCGTTTCAGCACGCGATTTTGATAACTTCGACGATACCGGAGTGAACTGGCGCGTGGTCGAAGGCTATGGTGCGACGATTGCCGCTTGCGGCACAAATTTGCCGGTGACCCTCGACTGTCCCGTACTGCGGATCGATCACACCGGCAAACGCGTGAAGATCGAAACGACACAAGGTGTCCTGACTGCCGATCAGGCGATCGTAACCCTCCCGAGCACGGTCCTCGTCAGGACTGAGAAGCTGTTCGCCCCAGCCCTGCCGGATAAGATCGAAGCAGCGCATGGGCTGCCGCTCGGCCTCGCCGACAAATTATTCTTGTCGCTCGAGAATGCGGAAGAGTTCGAAAAAGACAGCCGCTCGTTCGGTGCAACTGACCGGACTGCCACCGCAACTTACCATTTTAGACCCTTTGGCCGCCCGCAAATCGAGGTGTATTTTGGTGGACGCCTGGCTCACGACCTGGAAGCGGCAGGCGAGAGCGCCTTTTTCGATTTCGCTGTGTCCGAACTGACCCGACTGTTCGGCAGTGCTTTTGCCCAAAGAGTGAAACCAATTCATGTCCATCGATGGGGCAATGATCCATTTGCAAATGGCTCATATTCTTATGCGCTTCCCGGCATGGCGGATTGCCGCAGAAAGCTGGCAAACGCGGTCGATGACCGACTGTTTTTTGCCGGCGAAGCCTGTTCGACTGCCGACTTCTCAACGGCGCATGGCGGTTGGATCACTGGCGTCGTCGCCGCAGAACAAGTGATTGCTGCGCGCACGCGTTCCTAAACTTGTGACAGTGTCAGCGCATATTGGCGACGCGCCGGAAGCCTGCCAAGTCGAGAACTGTCAACGACCGCTCACTGAGCTTGATCAAATTGCTGCGGCGGAATTCGGATAGTACTTTGCTGACATGGACTGACGTGAGGCCGGTTGCGTCCGCAATATGGCGCTGACGCAACGGAAAATCCAACTCGATAGGCTCTCCGCGCGCAACGCCATGTTTGGTCAGTCGCTCGACCAAATTTAGAATTAGCCGGGCAATTCGCTCATCAGCTGGTCGGCGGCCAAGATCCACAATTAACTGGTCTGCCCGTGACTTCTCTTCAATCCACGCGGTTGACACTTTTTCAAAAAGACCGGGGCGCTTGAACAGCACTGCCTTCAATT
>DAHUXA010000122.1 GCA_027307405.1 Hyphomicrobiales bacterium
AAGACCTATGAATGCGCCGGCATATATTCGGATAACCATGTCGCCGCCTATCGCAGGATTACCGATTTCATTCGCGGTCTGGGCGCGATTCCGGCAATTCAGTTGGGTCATGCCGGTCGAAAGGCCTCCACCGATTTGCCGTGGAAGGACTTCAAGCCGCTGGATGACAGCGACGCGGCGCGTGGCTTGAAACCGTGGATCGGCATATCCGCGAGCGCCATACCGGCTCCTCGCGCGGGCTCAGCGACCCCAATCGCAATGTCTGTGAGCGATATCCGCGAGACGATCGGGGTCTGGCGGGACGCAGCTGTGGGTAGCGTCGATGCGGGATTTGATATTTGCGAAATTCATGGTGCGCACGGCTATCTGATCCATCAGTTTCTCAGTCCGCTCGCGAATCAGCGCAACGACGCTTACGGCGGAGACCTGAAAGGCCGCATTCGTTTCGCGCTGGAAATAGCGGAGGCAGTCAGAGGAGTTTGGCCGCAAGACCGACCGCTATTTTTTCGATGCTCAGCGACCGACGGTCCCGGAGGCCGATGGACCATCGATGACACGATCGTCTTGTCGCGCGAACTGTTGCAGCGTGGTGTGGATGTCATCACCTGTTCGTCAGGTGGCATAGGCGGACCAATCAACACGGAAATCGTGCCGCGTGTTCCAGGCTACCACGTCGCCTTTGCGGAACGCGTGCGGCGTGAGGCTGGCATAAAGACCGTCGCTGTTGGATTGATTACCGAAGCGCGCCATGCCGAGCAAATACTGTCCGCAGGGCAAGCGGATTTAATCGCGCTTGCGCGCGAGCTTCTTTACAATCCGCATTGGCCTGTTCATGCTGCCAAGGAATTGGGAATTGAGAACTATCTCGACACCCTTCCAGGCGATCTTTCATGGTGGCTCAAGCGCCGGGAAGAAGTCCGTCGGTTGAAGCCGAAATGAAAGCGAGTTGAGAGAGTCATTGCGGAGAATGTCGTGCTGAGGCGCATGACCATAGCAATTCTGTTTGCGGTTGGATTATTTTCGCAACAGCCCGCGCTCGCACAGTATCCCACAAAGCCTGTTCATATTGTCGTTCCATATCCGGCGGGCGGCGCGGTCGATGCATTCGCCCGGGTTCTGTCGCAGAATCTAGCCGACCTGTGGGGCCAGCAGGTGGTCGTGGACAATCGCCCGGGCGCCAGCACGATGATCGGTGCGGAGCAGGTGGCGAAGTCACCGCCGGATGGTTACACGCTTCTGCTGACGGCCGAACTGACCTTGGTGACGGTGCCGCACCTCTACGAAAAAATTCCGTACGACCCGCTGCGGGATTTTGCCCCGATCACGGCTCTGGTTTCCGCAACCCAAGCTCTGGTTGTAAATCCGTCGCTGCCAGTGAAGACCGTAAGAGATCTAATTGCCCTCGCAAAAGAAAAACCGGGCGAACTGACCTACGGATCATTCGGCATCGGTTCCACGGGCCATCTGAACATGGAGATGCTCCAGGCGATGACAGGCGCACGCTTCAATCACATTCCCTACAATGGAGCGGGACCGGCCATGAACGACGTGATCGGCGGTCATATCAGCTTCATGTTTGCCGCGCTCAGTATCGTCAAAGGCAATGTGAAGGCCGGGAAGCTGCATATGATCGGCGTGGGAAGCGATCACCGCAGCAGCGAATTTCCCGACGTGCCCACAATTTCCGAGTCGGGAGTGCCGGGCTTTGAGGCAAAATCCTGGTTTGGTCTCGTGGCGCCGGCCGGTACGCGCCCTGACATTATTAAAAAGATCAACCAGGACGTGACAAAAGTGATTTTAGATCGCGCCTTTGCCGACAAATATCTTGCTGCGCAGGGTTTGGAACCAATCGTCGGGACGCCCGAACAGTTCGCGGCATTTATTCGCGCCGAAACGATCAAGTGGGGGAAGGTCGTCAAGGACGCGAATATAAAAGTGACGAAATAGTCGCGCGGACTTCGCGACGCGCTTTCACTAAGAGCGAGCTTTGACGCTGAGGCGCTGATGAAGGCGCGGCAGGTCGACGATCATCCGCTCGTGGGTGCCGTTGCCTATTTCCTCGATCTCGTCGCGAGCAGTTACATTGAATTCGATGCGGCGGCCATCGACTTTGGTGACTACGGCTTCGGCAGTCACGCGATGGCCAACAGGAGTAGCCGCGAGGTGGCGGATATTGACCGCAGTTCCGACTGCGCTTTCGCCCGCATCAAGGTAGCTTCGCACCGCATTCAGCGCGGCGTTTTCCATGGCGGTGACCATCATCGGAGTAGCGAACACAGGTGGCAGTGCCGCATCTTTGAATTGATTGGCGAGATGCGCCGGCGTCACGCGCAGCGTGTAGGATCCTTTTGCTCCGACAGGAATGGGACGCATTCTAGCTCCCGCTGCGGGGGACATGGTTGATCGCCGGCGCGACAATGACTAGCACAAGCCCACACAGAGCGATTGGCAAGAAAGCCGTGATGGCAATGCCTGTCAGGTCCCAGGCAAGACCACTGATGACCGGCACAATCACCGCGCAGCTATAACTGATGGTGAACATGGCGGCGGTCACGCGATGCACGTCATCCGGCGGGCTCAGAAGCGGTGGCAGGGCCAGCACCAAAATCAGGATTGCGGCAGCGGAAAAACCTTGCAGCGTGGCAGCCGCTACGACCCAGGCGCCGGTACCAAAAACGATGCCGCCGGTCGCAATCACGCACAGCAGCCCGGAGGTGACATAAGGCCAAACTTTCCGCTCCAGCCGACTGGCGAATGCGAGCAATAAGAATGATGCCGGCAGTTGACCTACGTTGAGGCCGGTCAGGGCCGCGCTGATCCACTCGCTTTGTCCGCTACTCCTCATGTAGTCGGGGATGAAGGCATTGGTGGCGAAGTACGTGGCGTTGATGCTGCCGAGCATGATGCCGAGTCGCCAGATCAGCATGTTGCGCCAATCGGGCCACCACCGGCGTCTCACCGGCGTCAGACCGTTGGTCGTCGGCCGTGGCGCGAGCGACATTACGACAAGGGCGATGATTGCGACCGGAAAGCTCCAGACGACAAACCCCCACTGCCAACTGTGATTGACCAGCGGCAGAACCAGCGGAAGCATCAGCGCCGCCGGCAGGATCTCGCCGATCAGCAGACCGTTGGTATAGACGGCGGTAGCGAATCCAATGCGGCCCGGTACCCAAGCGCGCACGGCCGACGGCATGGTCACCTGCATGATGGCGACACCCGCTCCCATGGCGACGGTCATGGCGTAGAGCCAGGTCACGTCGGGGAGGGCGCCGCGCAACGCGCCGCCGACCGCGGTAAGCACAAGCCCCACCACCAGCGCGGGACTGATGCCGAGTCGGGCAACCAACAGTGAACCCGGTACTGCCGCGAAAGCGAACAACCTCGACGGCAATCCGGTCAAAATACCGATCTGGGTCGCACTCAGATTCAATTCGTCATGGATGAGCGGGAGGACGGGCGGCACAGCCAAAATTGTCAGCCGAAGGGCGACCCCGGCGAGCCAGAGCAGCGCAATTGAGGTCAGAAGACGCTCCTGGATTGGTGCGCCAATAGGACTATTCATGAAGGGCGCCGATCCTGCGAGTTCGAACAATTGGCAAGTTCACGGCGCACCAAATCCGGCAAGGAATCGATTTGCGAATTGAATTTAATCCCGCGAATCTTGAAGGTGGCGGCGGCGGCCAAGTCATCGTCCTTGTCGCCGATCAAGAAGCTGGCTCCGGTATCGATCGGCCATTCGCGCGCGGCTTGTTCCAGCATGCCCGGGCCGGGTTTGCGACAGCGGCACTGCACTGCCAGCTGTTTGATAATGCCTTCGGGATGATGCGGACAGTAGTAGAAGGCGTCGATACGGGCGCCATGTGCGACAAGGTCGTCTCGCATATGAGCGTGGAATGACTCCACTGCTGTTTCATCATAGTAACCGCGGGCAATCCCGGACTGATTTGTGATGACGAAGACGTAATACCCTGCTTCGTTCAAGAGCCGCACTGCTTCCGCAGCACCTTCAATCCATTCAAGTTGTTCGGGCCTATGCGTGTAGCCGTGGTCGACATTGAGAACGCCGTCACGGTCGAGAAATGCTGCCGGGCGGCGCCCACCGGCTTTATCGGGCAGGCCATCGCGATAACTTTTATATTCGGTCATCTGCCTCGAGGTCCGCAAAAACAGTCACGGATTGTCGGTGACAGCCTCTTGGCCAGCAAAAGCAGCGTGCCGCGCATCGAGACAGAGTCCTTAAACGCATTGGCGGGTTTTCGGGGCGCACGGCTTTCGCACGCCCCCCCCGCTGATGCAAGTAGGCTGCAGCAGTGGCCGAACGTACATCCGAGTGCGCGAGTGTCGAGAGGTTAATGCCTAACAGTCCCGAAGGAACTAAGCGACGACTCGACCCGCCGCCGTCTAAACATGATAGAAGATATGTTCAATCGATGGGTGCCCAATGCATTTACAGCAGCGAATTCTGGTGACCGGAGGGGCGGGATTTCTTGGGTCACACCTGTGCGAGCGGCTGCTCGCACAAGGCGCGGATGTCCTTTGCGCGGACAATTTTTTCACGGGCACCCGCAATAACATTGAGCATCTCTTGGACCACAAGCATTTCGAATTGACGCGACACGACGTCACCTTCCCGCTCTACGTTGAAGTCGACGAAATCTACAATCTCGCTTGTCCGGCTTCGCCGATTCACTACCAGCGGGATCCTGTGCAAACGACCAAGACCAGTGTGCATGGAGCCATCAACATGCTCGGGCTGGCAAAGCGAGTGAAGGCGAAGATTCTTCAAGCGTCGACTTCCGAAGTCTATGGCGATCCGAATGTGCACCCGCAGCCCGAGCAGTACTGGGGCCACGTCAACCCGGTCGGACCTCGATCCTGTTATGATGAAGGCAAGCGCTGCGCAGAGACGCTGTTTTTTGATTACTGGCGCCAGCATAAATTGCGCATCAAGGTTGCACGCATCTTCAATACGTACGGCCCACGCATGCATCCAAACGATGGGCGCGTCGTATCAAATTTCATCATACAAGCCCTCCTGGGTCGCGATCTGACCGTTTATGGAGACGGCACGCAAACGCGTTCGTTCTGCTATGTGGACGATCTAATCGACGGGCTGATGAAATTGATGGCAACGAAGGATCAGATCACCGGTCCGATCAACATCGGCAATCCGATCGAATTTTCAATGCTCGAGCTCGCGGCCACGGTGATTGAAATGACCGGCTCGCGCTCACGCGTTGTGCATCGCTCATTGCCAGAGAACGATCCGCGGCAACGGCGTCCCGACATCTCGCGCGCGCAGGAAGTGTTGTCGTGGACGCCCCGCACTCAGTTGAAAGAAGGGTTGATCCGCACGATCGCCTATTTCGAAAAGCTGCTGAAGGAGAATGACGTCCGGGCAATATTGGCCACTGACCAAGTCACCTGAACACGATTATTTCCATCCGACTAGTCGCGTTTTTCTCAAGAAAATTAGTACATCGTCGCTTCCAGCCATGTCACAGCCAAAATTGGCTGGTGCCTGGTCGCTGGAATTTGCTAGCTAAGTGATTGGAAATCGACGCGATTAGCCCGTTTAGCTGCGAGCAGGGGCGGTGGTGCCACTTTGCTACTATATTGCGCGTCGGCATTAAGGGAGCCGATTGAATATTGAATATCGCATCGACCAAAACGGCGCCGTCCGATTCAACCAGTGCGAAGACCGCCGATGTTACAGTCGTTGGCGGCGCTGGCCGCGTGGGCATTCGACTTGTGCTCGCCTTTGCCAAGGCGGGCTTGATGGTCAACCTCTGGCGCGCCTACGAAATTTCGACCATGACGGTCGGGTTATTGGGAATGGCCTTCAACGCTGAAGTCGATGACACCCGCGCGTCATTACGCTACAAGCTCAAGCACGCCCTGGAAATCTGCGCAGGGAAAGTTCTCACGACCGATCCGTTCATAGCAACGGACCCCAATATTCTTCCGTTCGAGCAGGTGATCGCACGCGGCGATATCTTGATCTTGTGCACCCCACAGTCCGTTTATGCGGAAGCGGACCTCAAGGGGAAACCCGTGGTCGACGTCTGGGGCTTTCTCAAAAACGCGAATGTCGTGTACTGAGCATGGCACCGTGCGTCGCTACCATCATTCTCGTCCATAATCAGGGAAGCATTCTGTGACTCGTCGCCAGGTCCTGATCGTACTGCACGATCTTTTGGCAACCACGGCAGCAATTGTCGTCACATTTTTCATGCGTTTCGAAGATGCCGCGCTAAATGACCGGTTGCATGGACTCGCGCTATTCCTTCCGTTTTTTATCGCATACGCGGCGGTCGTCTATTTCATCATAGGCCTGCATCGCAACAAATGGCGCTTCACTTCGGTCCCGGATCTTTACAATATTTTTTGGGCATCGACTGTGATGGCCCTTTCCCTGCTTGTCTTCGACTACGTTTTGGTGGCGCCCAATTTTTACGGAACGTTCTTTTTCGGCAAGGTCACCATATTGCTCTACTGGTTCCTGCAGATGTTTTTTCTCGGGGGCCTGCGGGTCATCTACCGGTACTTCCACTACGCGCGAACAATTAACCGCTCAAAAAAGAGCGTCGATTCGACGCCGACATTGGTTCTCGGACGTGCCGCAGATGCAGAAGTCCTTTTGCGCGGAATTGAAAGCGGCGCGGTGAAAAAAATCTGGCCGGTCGGCGTGCTTTCGCCGTCATTTGCCGATCGGGGGCAATCGATACGCGGCATTCGAGTGTTGGGCGACATCGACGATCTCGAAAAGGTTGTGGCTGATCTGGAGGCCAGCGGTAACCGAGTGACGCGGCTCGTGCTGGCGCCATCAGCGCTCGCGCCAGAAGCACGCCCGGAAGCAATTTTGATACGCGCGCGCAAGCTTGGCTTGAGCATGAGTCAATTGCCGTCGTTCGAAGGGGATGGGCCTGCCGTCCAGCTGGCACCGGTTGCGGTCGAGGACCTGCTGTTGCGGCCCAGCGTCAAGATCGACTATCGCCGGCTTGAGGATTTTGTCACCGGCAAGGCGATTATTGTGACCGGCGGCGGCGGCTCAATCGGCGCAGAAATTTGCGACCGCGTTGTCACCTTTGGCGCCACTCGGCTGCTCGTGATTGAACATTCCGAGCCCGCGCTGCACGCCGTCCTGGAAGCATTAAAAGGCAAGCAAAGTGAGGCGAAAATCTCTGGCCGCATTGCCGATGTTCGCGATCGAGAACGGATTATGAGCCTCGCCGCGCAATTCAAACCCGATATTGTTTTTCATGCCGCGGCGCTAAAGCATGTGCCCATACTCGAGCAGGATTGGGACGAGGGCATCAAGACCAACGTGTTTGGTTCGATCAACGTTGCCGATGCGGCCGCGGCAGCCGGCGCCACTGCCATGGTTATGATTTCCACCGACAAAGCGATTGAGCCGGTGTCGATGCTGGGCGCTACCAAGCGGCTGGCTGAAATGTACTGCCAGGCACTCGATGATGAATTCTCGCGCCGTAGCAGTTCCGGCCAAGCCCCGATGCGTTTGATCTCCGTGCGATTTGGGAATGTGCTCGCTTCCAACGGCTCGGTGGTCCCGAAATTCAAAGCGCAGATTGAAGCAGGCGGCCCTGTCACCGTCACACATCCGGACATGGTTCGCTACTTCATGACTATTCGCGAAGCATGCGACCTGGTCATTACTTCAGCGAGTCACGCCCTCGGGAAGCGCAACGGGGATGTATCTGTCTACGTCCTTAACATGGGTCAGCCGGTGAAAATCGTCGATCTTGCCGAACGCATCATCAGGCTGTCCGGGCTGGAGCCCGGCCGTGACATTCAAATAGAATTTACCGGAATCCGCCCGGGCGAGCGGCTGCATGAAATTCTCTTTGCGCGCGAGGAGGAGACAGCGGATGTCGGCATTCCGGGCATCGTCGCCGCGAAGCCGGTCCGCCCGCCGCTTGATGCGATCCGGGCTTGGGTAGCGACCTTGGAACAAGGGGTGGCGCGCGGCGAACGCGCAGCGATCTATAACGTTCTTCGCGACGCCGTGCCGGAATTTCGCGGCGAAGCAGCTTGAGGAAACGCGACATTGGACCTGGCATCATTCTTCAAAGCGGAGTTCGCCGAACATCACGATGTTGCACGTCGATCGGAAGCCGCGTTGTCCAATAGATTCGCAGAACTGGTTCGCGCGTGCACTAAATCGATTCAGGGCGGCGGCAAACTCTTGTTCTTCGGCAATGGAGGAAGTGCGGCCGACGCCCAGCACCTCGCGACTGAGCTGACGATCCGCTACAAGCGCGATCGTGTCGCGATCGCCGCGATCGCCTTGACCACCGACACGTCGGCACTTACTGCCGCGGCCAATGATCTCGGCTTTGAACGGGTATTTTCACGCCAAATCGAGGCGCTGGGTAAGCCGGGCGACGTAGCGATCGGCATCTCGACATCCGGCAAGAGCGCAAATGTGATCGCGGCGCTCAAGCAGGCGCGATCCATGCGGCTGGTCACGGCAGCATTTACCGGTCAGGGCGGGAGCGAATTGTCTTCCCTTACCGATCATCTGTTGGCGGTGCCGTCCGCGACCACGGCCCGCATCCAGGAAATGCACATCACGCTGGGTCAGATGCTTTGCGGAGCCCTGGAAATCGAACTCGGCTTGGCGCGCGAATAGCCGGTCAATAACCTTCTGGTAGCGCTTGTATTTTTTTCACTTTTCTAATAGAGAAAACACGCTTCTTAATACTGAAATATCCTTGACTCGTACCCTCAGGCCGATTTCCCTAACCGGCAGGGAGAAAACAAACCATGGATGCGACCATTCTGCCGGGGCCTGGCGCCAAGGCTCGTCCCCGACGTGCACACGCTCAGGGCGATCGCCACAACATACAGTCGGTCGATCGCGCACTATATCTGCTGGAAACGATCGCTGAGGCAGGTGGTGAAGCGACACTGACCGAACTCGCCACTCGCACCGGCCTCAACATCTCCACGTGCCATCACTTGCTGGCGACGTTGATCCAGCGCGGATTCGCCGCGAAGGTGCCGGGACGCCGGCTCTATGCGTTGGGCGCGCGCATACTTTATCTCGGGCATACATGCCTGCAGGTCGATTTGCCGCGCCGCGCCCAGCCCTATCTGGAAGCGATCAATCAGGCGACGGGCGAGACTGTGCACCTGGCCGCGTTGCAAGGTGATGCGGTAATTACTCTGGCGGTGCGCGAAGCGCGCCATGCTGTCCGGGTCGACACCGGCAAGATCGGAAAACTGGATGCGCCGCATGCGACGTCGGTCGGCAAAGCTATTTTAGCCTGGCTCCCGGAGGACGAAATGCGCCGCATCCTCGCTCATGGCATGAAGCGCTTCACCGATAAAACCATCACTGAGTTTCCGGCACTGGTCGAATCGTTGCGGGCCGTGCGTCGCAATGGCTACGCCGTCGATCGCGAGGAATTTCTGCCGGGCGTCATTTGTGTCGGCGCTGCCATCCGCGACCAGGCCGGCACAGTCATCGGCGCTATCAGCGCCTCGACCCCGACCATGCGTGCCAGCGACGAGCATGTCGCGTTGATGCGCGACGAGATCGTGGCTGCGACGCGCGCGCTCTCCGCTGAATTCGGCGATCCGGGTTCGCAATCCAATGCTCAACAGGCCATCGCGAATTAGCTGGGCGGCATTACTGACAAAAATTTTCGGGAGGAACTATGTACGCACCGGCTGGGGTGAAGACCAATCACAACGAATTTCCGATTCCGGACAGCCAGCGCGCTTGGGTGCTTGGCGATCCCGGTCAGCTCGGGATTACGAACAAGCCGGTGCCGGTGCCGAAAAAGGCAGAAGTGCTGGTGCGCATCGACGCGGTAGCAATTTGCGCAACCGATCTCGAGATCATTTATCACGGCCCGCCGGCATCGATCCAAGGCGGCTTGCCGTTCAATAAGAATTTCACCCCGGGCCATGAATACATGGGCACGGTTGTGGCGCTTGGGCCCGGTGTCGACGAGTATAAAATTGGCCAACGCGTGGCGGTCGAAATCCATGCCGGTTGTGGACAGTGCAAGCGCTGCCGCGAAGGTATGTATACGTCGTGCCACAACTACGGTCTCAACTATGGCGACGTTGACAAGGGCCACCGCGCCAACGGCTTCACCACCGACGGCGGCTTCTGCGAATACCAGATCAACAATATCAATACGCTGGTCGCGATCCCGGACGAGATGACAGACGAGGAAGGGACCCTCGTCGTCACGGCCGGAACTGCGATGTATGCGCTCACGGAGCTGGGCGGGCTTGTGGCAGGCGAAAGTGTCTGCGTTACCGGCCCGGGTCCGATCGGTCTGATGGCGGTGGCTGTAGCAAAGGCGCTTGGCGCCCAACCGGTGATCCTCACCGGCACGCGCGATAATCGGCTTGAAATCGGCAAGCAGCTCGGCGCCGATGCCGTTGTCAACATCCGCAAGACACCGGACGTCGTTGCGGAAGTGAAAAAGCTCAATGGCGGCAAAGGCGTCGACTATGTGGTCGAATGCTCGGCAGCGACCAGCGCGGTCAACGATGCCGTGCGCATGGTCAATCGCGGCGGCCGCGTTTGCCTTGCCGCCTTCGCACATGAGGAAGTGCCCGTGGATGTCGCGCACATCGTGCGCAACAACATCTATGTCTATGGCATCCGCGGCGAGGGCAAGAGCGCGACTCATCGCGCCGAGGCCTTCATGAAGCAGAAGCGCTTCGACGCCACCAAGATTCACACTCATACATTTCCACTGGACGACCTTCCGACGGCGATCCGCTATGCCAAAGACCGGGTCGAAGATGCCATCAAGGTCGTGGTGAAGGCGAAGATGAACGCCGCGCACAAGGAAGCAGCGGAATAACGAAAGAGCAGTGATGCTCACCTGTGACGACTATTTGACGCCCGGCTCGCTTGAAGAAGCATTCGATGTGATGGCGTCCAACCGCGGACGTTATCGCATCATCGCGGGCGCGACCGACACATTGCCCTGGGCGCGCGAGGGCCGTGCGGGCGATGTCCATGTTCCAGCGCTGATAGACGTTACGAAAATTCCGGAGCTGCGCGAACTGTCAGTCGGCGATAAGCGCGTGCGGCTGGGAGCTGCCACGCCTATCCAGCGGTTTCTGGACAACAGCGTTCTCGCCCGTGCGCTGCCAGCCATGCCGCGTTGCGCGGTGTGGTTCGCCGACGATCAAATTCGTGCTCAGGCCACGATCGGCGGGAATATCGTGAATGCTTCGCCCGCCGCTGACGCCACGCCTTGCTTGATAGCACATGAAGCCGAAGTTGAGTTGGCCAAGAGCGTTGGTGGAAAAGTCGTGCGTCGGC
>DAHUXA010000123.1 GCA_027307405.1 Hyphomicrobiales bacterium
GGATCAGGCGAGGCCATACCGAAACGATCCATTCGGTGATCTGGCTCTCGGATATGCGCGGTTTTACGTCTATGTCGGACCGGCTGCCGCCACAGAAGTTAGTCGATCTGCTTAACCGTTATTTCGATTGTCAGGTTCCAGCGATTCTCAGGCACGGCGGTGAGGTCCTCAAATTTATTGGCGACGGGCTGTTGGCGATCTTCCCCTTCGCTGAAGGCATGGCGGATACACGCGAGACCTGCCTTCGCGCGCTCGCCGCCGCGCGCGAAGCCGGGGTCAATATTGATGCCATCGACACGTTTACCAATACGCATGGAGTTCGCTTTGGTTTGGCGCTTCATATCGGCGAAGTGCTCTACGGCAATATTGGCAGCGGTAATCGGCTCGATTTCACATGCATCGGCCCAGCCGTGAACCTCGCGGCGCGGCTCGAAAAGTTGGCAGCTGGCCTTGGGCGAACGATCATTCTGTCCGCCGATTTCGCGCAACAGTCTCGGGTCGATCTGGAGCCGCTAGGCGAGTTTACGGTCGCAGGTTTTGCGGCGGCACAGAGGGCGTTTAGCCTGCCGGCTGGCTTCACTGTGAACCCGCCCGGCTGAACGACCTATAGGTTTTGGTTCCGATAAACTGGATTATCGGAAGCAATTCCGATGTACGCTAATGCCCAATGCCAATTCATGAAGATTGCGCGTCCATGACGATGGACAAAAGCGACGCCGATGCACTGCGCAATGCTGTTCAGTTGCTCGAACATGCCAGCCTAGCCGCGCGCCTTGCCAACATGATTGGTAAGCCTGTTGAATTATTGGGTCGGGCTCTACCTGCTGGCGCTTCGCAAGCTATCGCCACAGCCACAACGAAAAGCCTTGAAGCTGCGGTCAAGGTTGCGCTCCTCACAGTTCGAGGTGGATCTCAAGCAAGCTCCCAGATGCTGCACAAAGCTTTGGCGGTGGCATCGGGCGCCGCTGGAGGAGCGTTTGGAATTGTGTCTCTGCCTTTAGAGCTTCCTGTCTCGACCATCATCATCTTGCGATCAATTCTCGACATCGCGCGAAGTGAAGGTGAGAATCTAGCTAATCCGGAATCTAGCCTGTCATGCGTTGAAGTCTTTGGACTCGGTGGTCGGACTGAAGCCGATGATGCTGCGGAGGGCGGCTATTTCGTTGTGCGTGGGGTTTTTGCAACATCCGTAACGGAAGCTGCCCGCTTCATTGCTGAACGTGGCATCGTCGAGGAAGGTAGCCCTGTGCTCGTCCGTTTGATTGCTCAGATCGCATCCCGCTTCGGGTTCGTCGTTTCACAAAAGGCGGCTGCGCAAACTATTCCTGTGATAGGTGCGCTCGGTGGCGCGGCAATCAACTATGCTTTTATCGACCACTTCCAGTCTGTCGCGCGCGGCCATTTCACCGTCCGACGCCTCGAGCGAAAGTACGGCAAAGATATTGTTTTCGATGCGTACGAGCGCCTTCGTCAGGATCTCAACGCGCCGAAGAGGTAAGCGAATGGATGGCTGGAAGGGCTGCTTCTGGCACGAGTTCATGCGGGTCTTTCCGCGAAATGGCTGAAAAGGGCGCCGCACAATCCAAGGAAGCTAGCGCCTCATGCGATCACCGCCTCAGCGGGACTCTGGCATGACACGTCCGCTTTTGGCACAAAGCGGACATTCCCAAGCCGCCGGTCAATGTCCGCTTTTGGGGTAGGAGCGGACACTAAGATTCCCGGCCGTCATGTCCGCTAATGACTCAAAGCGGAAGTTGGCGATCCCTGGATACATGGTGAACAATGCAACGGTAAATGGGGAGAGCCATGACAACATTGACGCGCAAGTCGCCGGCGGGAGCTCATAAGCCCTTCGCCAATTATTCCCACGTGGTAACCGCGCAAGGGGCTAATAAGCTGGTCTTCTGCGCCGGCCAAGTCGCCGCCGATCCTTCCGGCAAGGTACTGCCACCGGACGACTTCGCCGCGCAGACCAAGATGGTGATGGAAAATTTGAAGCTCGCTCTGGCCGAAGGCGGCGCCAGTCTGAAGGACGTTGTGAAGGTCACGATCTACGTCTGCAATCCGCATGATGTGCCGAAAGCGCGTTCGATCCTTCAAAACTATTTCGGCGGCGACCCACCGGCCAGCACGCTTTGTGTGCTGCGTGGGCTGGCAAATCCAAATTTCCTGCTGGAGATCGAAGCAATCGCAGCTGTGTGAAAAGAGGTTAAAATGTGCACACGCGATGTTTGGTGCATTTGGACGAATAACGTTGGATCAAAAGGGAGAGGTGCCATGAATAAGCTGCTAATGGTCGGGTTGATCGTATGCGTTTCCGGCTTTGCTCAATCGGCAACTTTTGCGCAAGAGCAACCGAAATTCAAAAAAGAGAATTTCAGTTACAATGAATGGACGAAAGGGAAAGTTTCCGAGGTCGTTACGGTGACAAATCCGGGCAAGATCATCTTCTTAGCGGGAATTGGTCCTGAGCGAGAAGGTGACGGAAAGATAGTCGAAGAAGGTAATTTCATTGGCCAGTGCAATTATGCTTATGGCAAGATTAAAAAACTACTGGCACTTCAGGGCGCGACGATGAATGACGTTGTCCGTATAGTAACCTACATCACCGACATCAGATTTTTTCAGGACGCGTTAAAATGCCGAAGAGAGGCATTTGGTGATGCCCCAATTCCAGCATCAACGTTACTGAACGTACCCCAACTCGCCTGGCCGTACATGATGATTGAGGTTGACGTGACGGCGATGCTGGCAAAATAAGCGAAGCTTCGCTTGATAAGGCCTTTGGTAATTAGACCAAGAGTTGCTCGTGAACTTCTTTATCGACGAGCGGCCTCGGCCTTTTATCTCGGTATCGTTTAGTGGTCAGCCGAGAGTCCGCTATTGGCACTTAGCGGACATTCCGGCGGCCGCAATCAATGTCCGCTTTCGGGGGTAAAGCGGACGTCGCTCAGACAGGCGGCAATGTCCGCTTTTGACCCAAAGCGGACATGGTTGAACCGCGCCGTTATTCCGCTGCCTGCCGTGACGGTGGACGCATGGTTTCAAGACCGTCCGCCGCAGTGGCGGAGATCGTCGTGCGCACCATGAGCCGCGCCTCGTGTGCGGGCCAGGGCCGACCGCGATGCATGGTCGCCCTGTTGTCCCACATGACGACGTCGCCACCACGCCAGGTGTGCACGTAGCTCGTTCCCGCCGCTGTCGCGGCGTCCATCAATTGGTCGAGTAGCTCTTTTCCTGCCGCCGGATCCATACCTTCGACCGCATAGGCGTGCGAGGCGAGGTAAATGGCGCTCCGGCCATTGACCGGATTCTTCCACACTAGGCGCCAGCATTGCGGCGGGAGCGCTGCGCGCTCCTCGGGGCTCGCGAGGTCGGATGCGATCTGGCCGCGGGAATGCGCGTAGTCATGCCAGGCAAAGGAGGTCTTAAGCTTCTGCTGCAACGCCGGCTGAAGTCGTTCGAAGGCGAGGCGAGTGGATACGTATTCAGTTTCGCCGCCGCGCGCCGGGATGATGCGCGCCGAAAGAACTGACGTTAACGCCGGCACCCGTTTGAATGAGCTGTCCGTATGCCAGAGCTGGTTTGCTTTGTTGCGCAGCGCAAGCCGGTGATCGGCCGGCACAACTTTGCCGTCCTCGCCGATCGTGGTCAGGATTACGAAATGGGTGCCGGTACCCTGCGAGCCAACCTTCGTCACTTCAGGCGGGCCAAAGCGGCGCGAGAAGGCGAGCTGAGACTCGTCGGTTACCTCTTGGCCACGAAAGACGAGTACCGAATGTTCCTCAAACGCTGCGCGCACTGCAGCATAGGCGGTATCGTCCGATGCGACTTCCGCAATCGTCACGTCACGCAGCTCTGCGGCGAAACCTGGACCGAGTGGTACGATATTCATCGACGGTCCTCCTTGGCTTTTTTATTTTCTCGAGTTTCCCGCAAATCCAAATCGCTGGCAAGGAAACAAGCCGATGCCGCGAAAGCGGACTGTCGATTCATTAACGGCACAAACAGATGGGCAAAAGGCGGACAGCTGATATTTTCCGACGAGGTCTGCTTTCCCCTTCGCTTAGCGGCCCTTGAACTTCGGCACCCGCCGCTCAGACACCGCTTTCACGCCTTCCTTGAAATCGTCGGTCTTACGCAAGCGTGTTTGCTCGCCGAGTTCGTGTTCGGTCGCCCTGCGCACCCGGTCGGCGAGATCGCCCCGATCGTTGCACGGGTGGCGAGTAGTCCGAGCGGCGCATTCTCCGCGATCTCGTTGGCGAGTGCCATCGCGGCGACACGCACCTGGTCCTGCGGTACGAGCACGTCAGCAAGTCCCATAGCGTGTGCTTCCGTTCCGGAAATGCGGCGGCTCGTATAGAACATCAGCGCTGCCTTAGTCGGCCCAATCACGGCGGGAAGAGTGACGGTCAATCCAAAACCCGGATGGAAGCCAAGTCGGGTGAAATTGGCGCAGTAGCGAGCCTCCGGGCAAGTCACGCGGAAGTCGGCCACCATTGCCAGCCCCAGCCCGCCGCCGACCGCGGCGCCTTGGATCGCCGCAATGATCGGCTTTTTCGTGCGGAACAACCGGTTGCCCTCAAGATAAAGATGAGCGACGCCCGGCGACGGCTCCCCGGGGCGGCGGCCCTCGCGGTCGAGCGCACTGCCATCGCCGAAATTGGCGCCGGCGCAGAATGCTTTTCCCTGTGACGCCAGCACCAGGGCACGGCAATCTGCGTCCTCATCGAATGCCTCGAAGGCGGAAGCGATTTCTCTGATCAGCTCTATATCGAAGAAATTATTGGGTGGTCGTCTGATCTCAACCAGCGCTACCAGGCCGGATTTCTCAACGCCAATATCCTTGAAGGGACCCATTACATTTTTCCTCCGTTATTCCGCAGCTGCGTGACGCTCCCTTTGCTCGGTGCGCTTGACGACCAGTGCATCCACGATGGTTACGCCTTGGCCGCTAGCGTGCACGAGAATGGGATTGAGATCGACTTGTGAGATGTCGTCGGCGAAATCGTTGGCAAACTGCGACAGCCGGACCATGAGGTCGGCGAGCGCGTCGACATCCCCCGGCGGGGCACCCCGATAAGGCCCAAACACCTGCGCGCCCTTGAGACGGGCTATCAGTGCATGGGCAGTGGCGTTGTCGAGAGGTACGGTCGCGAGCGCTACGTCGCCGACGGCCTCGACCAGAACGCCCCCGAGGCCGATCATCAGCAGCGGCCCCCAGGTCGGATCGCGGTTGACGCCGAGAATGACCTCGCGACCCGGCGCCGCCATTGGTTGGACGAAGATGCCATCAACGCGCGCCGTCGGCGAATATCGTTTGGCGGCGGCCAGCACCCGATGATAGCTGTCACGGACGGCATCGCCACTAAGGTTCAAAGCGATCGCGCCGGCTTCAGTTTTGTGCGGGATGTCGGCCGACTGGACCTTGAGTGCGACTGGCTGGCCTATTGCCCGCGCCGCCGCCGCAGCTTCATCGGGCGATTGAACGAGATATCCAGCATTCTCAACTCCGATGCCGTAGGCCGACAGCAGTGGTCGGGCCCGGTATTCGCACAACACCGAACCGGCCTCTGTCAGGAGGGTGCGGACTTTCGCGTGATCCGGTACGTTCTGGTTCGGTGTCGGACTCGGCCGCAACAGGCGCTCGCGCAGGGTGCGATAATCGACCATCGCGCGCATGGTTCGGGCGCAGCTATTCGCGCTTGTGAACAGTGGATAGCCCGCCTCGTTGAGGATCTCGATGCTACGGGCGGACGGCAAGGTGTAGGTCCACATCAATACCGGCTTGGCAGAATTACGCGCGAGATCCTTGAGCTTTTGCAGATCGTTTTCGAGAAAGGCTGAGCGCCGAGCAGTCACCACCACGATGACACCATCGATCCGTGGCGACTGCGCAACGAGACGCGCGAATTCGGCATAGCCCAGCCTGTGCACGCCTTGGGCGGTCGAATCGACTGGGTTCTGCGAGGTGCCATAAGAGGGCAAGTGAACATCGATTGCCGCACGCGTCTTTTCGTCGAGCACCGGTACATCAAGGCCGGCAGCGCCGCAGGCATCGGCCATCCAGACCCCTGCGCCGCCCGACGACGTGCAAATGCCGACCCGGTTCCCCGCCGGCATGCGGTCGCCGCAGGCAAGGAAGCCGACCGCGAGGTCAATCATTTCGTCAAAGTCGCGCCCCTCAATCAATCCGTAGCGCTCAAAGACGGCGCGATAAGCGGCTTGCGAACCTGCGAGCGCAGCAGTATGCGACGTGACCGCGCGGCTGCCGGGCTCCGACTGGCCGATTTTAGCGACGATCAGCGGCTTGCCGGCCTTTAGTGCCTTTTCGGCCGCGCGTTTGAATTTTTCTGGGGTCTTCACATCCTCGATCAGGAGCAGAAATACATCAGTCTTGCCCTCATCGAGCATGTAATCGATGAAGTCTGACACTTCGAGCGTAGCTTCATTCCCGGTCGTGACTATGTGACGGAACGAGAGATCGCGTGACCGAGCGCGGTCGAAGAATGCAAAACCGAGACCGCCGCTCTGCGAGATAACCGATACTTGGCCGCGGCCGAGTGGGCGCGCCGGATGCAGCGCGCCAGCGCTTTTATCCATTGCAGGGCTGAACGTTGGACAAAACGCAACCGCGATATTAGCGAAGCCTTCGGTGTTGGGCCCGCTCACCGCCATGTCGTACCGTCGAGCGATCTCCGCAATTTCGTTTTGCATGCGGCTGCCAGTTTCGCCCGGCTCCTCGGCAAAGCCAGAGCTGAGGATGACCGCAGCCTTGATGCCCGCACGCCCGCACCGTTCGAGTTCGGCCGGCACGTAGGTGGCCGGGATGATCACGATTGCTAGATCGACCGGCTTCGGAAGCTCGTCCACGGAAGCATAAGCTTTGAGGCCTTGCACTTCGCGGGCGCTGCGGCTTACCGGATAAACCTTGCCGCCAAAAGGGTGGCTCAGGATGATTTCCAAAATGCGGCCGCGCAGGCCGTGAATATCGGACGAAGCGCCAACAACCGCCACTGACTTGGGGCACAGCAGTTTTTCAATGTCCGGCACGCTGGGCCCGCCTCTTACCGCAGACCCAGCCCCCGCGCGATGATGCCGCGCAGGATTTCGGTGGTTCCGCCCTGGATGGTGAGTTTGGGCGCGACCGTTGTCGCAAAGGCAAGCTGCTCCTCCAAGCTAGTACGGTTGGTGCTGTCGGGCTCAAGAAATGCCGTGAGTTCGCGCACGCGGTGTGGAAGCTTTTGCTCCCAGACGGTGCCGAGGTCCTTGACGATCGAGCCTTCCACTAATGGCTCGCGGCCGGCCTGTAGCATACCGGCGACCGATACCGACATACGCCGCAGCGTATGCAGCTGCGCGACCAAGCGGCCCAGTCCTTCCGCACTCCGAACATCAGGCTCAGGACCGAGCACACGGATGAGCTCGAGAAGCACGTAAAAGGTTTCCAAGAACCGCTCCGGCCCGCTGCGCTCGTAGGCGAGCTCGCTGGTCGCCTGCTTCCACGCACCATCAATCTCGCCCATCACGTGATCATCCGGAACAAAGGCGTCCTCGAACACCACCTCATTGAAGTCGTGTTGACCGGTCATCTGGATAATAGGATTCACGGTGATACCGGGCGTCTTCATGTCGACGAGGAATTGCGTGAGCCCGTGCCGGCGGTTTTCCTTGCTCGGGGCGGATGTGCGGAAAAGGCCTAGCATGTAGTCGGCAATATGCGCGTTGCTCGTCCATATCTTACTACCATTGATGCGCCAGCCGCCGTCCGCCTTTGTGGCCTTGGCCTTGGCCGCGAAGAGGTCCGAGCCAGAACCGGGCTCGCTCATCCCGATGACAAAGCACAGTTCGCCGCGGCAGATGCGCGGCAGGATGTCCATTTTGACGTGCTCAGGCGCGTACTTGAGCAGGATTGGCCCGCTCTGGCGATCGGCGACGAAGTGCAATCGTACTGGCGCGTTTGCAACGCGGAACTCCTCTGTCACCACGTAGCGTTCGAGGAAGCTGCGCTCATGACCACCATATTTCTTGGGCCAATTCATTCCGATCCAGCCCTTAGCGCCAACCCGCCGGCTAAACGCTTGGTTATGTGAGTCGCCGTGCCCTGGGCGGTGCGGATCGAACGTGCCTGCCGCGATTTCCTGGGCGAGAAACGCGCGTACTTCCGCACGAAGAGCCTCGCACTCAGCCGGGAGTCGGATAGGTTCGAAGTAAAGATTTGTAGTCATCGCGAGGCGACCAAAGGCCAAAATTCGTCGGCACCGCGGCGGGCGATCTGCTTTCCAAGTTCCGCCGCCCAATAACTTTCGTTTCCGAACTCGTCGCGCCAGGACAAGGCGCGGAGCGTGAACCGGTGCAATGCGTGTTCCTTCGTAAAGCCAATTGCGCCGAAGACTTGATGCGCAATGCTCGACCCTTCCGTTGCAGCTTCCGCGGTGCGGATTTTGGCGGAGGCAGCTTCAAGGACAACAGTGTCGTCGAACAGATCAGCCTGCGCGATCGTATCGGCCGCTGAGCCTGCGGCGGCAAGGGCAGCTGCCACCTCGCCGGCGAGCCTCGCCAAATTTTGCTGCACGGCTTGGAATTTTGCGATTGGCCGTTCAAACGCGACGCGTTCGTTGGCGTAAGCGACGCTGAGCGACAGCATTGCCTCCAGCGCGCCGGCAGTCTGTACACTGCGAATCGTTGATCCCATCAGCATTAAAGATGAGCGATCGAACCCGGCTGGTGCCGGCCCGCTGCGCAATGGCTTGACGCGCTGGAACGTCACAACATTGGTCGGATCGCCTGCCAGATTTTGGCCTTCGCTCAGCTGGCAGCTCCTTATCTCCACGAGCGCGATAACGGCGCCGTTGCTGTCTTCAGCCAGCACGACGATGTGCCGCGAACTTTGTGCAAATGGCACTGCGAAGGCGCTGCCACTCAGTGTGCCGTCCTGATGAACCTCGATGCGGTCGTGGGGACGGACAGGGGCGACCGTCATAGGACCAGATGGTGCTAGGAGACCAGCACGCGTCAGGAGCCAGCCGGCGATCATTGTTTCCGCAAGCGGAACGGCCAAGGCGAACCGGCCGGCAACGCCGAGAATAGCGAAGCCATCGGCGAGGCTTGCGTCGGAACCGCCTAATTCTTCCGGAACCCAAGCGAGCGGCAGCCCAGCTTCATCGAGCGCGTGCCAAAGCGTTTCCTTCCAACGCTCGTCCTTGGCACGATTGATGGTCTGGGGATCGGCGAGGTCCGCAAAAATACGCGCCGCTACTTCGGCGACGATATGGTTATTCTCGCCCGCCACAATTGGTTCGCTCGTTTTCCCTTCTCACGCTGGTCGTTTCGACCGCCGCGGTGAGTTTCTCGACATGCGCAATGGTGGGGCTAAGCGAGACTGTTGGCAAGCGAGCTCCGGCTCGGACCTGTCTATGTTTGCTGCGGTGCGGTCTGACAGTCCGGTTGATCGTGAAAATCACAACGGGTAGCGTGATTGTCAAAATAAAAAAGATAGTACCCGCGGTCGTTGGGGCGACTTGGGAGGATGATATGGTGAGGTTTTTTATTTTTGCGGCGGCAATTCTTGCTGCCGCATCGACTGGCAGTGCGCAGGCAGCGGAGCCGAAACACGGCGGAATTTTGAGAATCTATCATCGCGAGACCCCGCCGAGCCTGTCTATTCACGAAGAGGCGACCTTTTCGGTCAACGTCCCGGCGATGGGCATCTACAACAATCTGGTCGTCTATGATCAGCATAAGCCGCAAAACAGCATGGGCACCATTGTGCCCGAGCTTGCCACGAGTTGGGCCTGGAGTGCGGACAACAAGAATCTAACTTTCAAATTGCGGGAAGGTGTGAAATGGCACGACGGCCAGCCCTTCACCGCCAAGGACGTGAAATGCACGTTCGATCTCTTGCAGGGTAAGGGCCAGGACAAATTCCGTAAGAACCCGCGCAAGGACTTGTTCAAAAATATTTCCGAGGTCATCACCAATGGCGACTTCGAAGTGACGCTGCATCTTTCGCGACCACAACCGTCGCTGCTGGCGATGCTGGCGTCCGGCTATACGCCGATCTATTCGTGTCACGTGCCGGCCGCGCAGATGCGCACGCATCCGATCGGCACCGGGCCGTTCAAGTTCGTCGACTTTAAACAGAACGAATCGATCACCCTCGCCAAAAATCCGGACTATTGGAAAAAAGGCATGCCATATCTCGACGGCATTGAATTCCCCATCATCAGCAACCGTGCGACCGCCGTGCTTGCCTTCGTCGCCGGCAAAGTCGACATGACCTTCCCGACTGAGATGACCGCGGCGCTGATCAAGGACATCAAGGCTCAGGGTCCGACCGCAATCTGCGAGATCGCGCCGATCAACGTCAGCACCAACCTGATTATCAATCGGGAGAACCCGCCGTTCAATAACATCGAGTTGCGCAAGGCGATGGCGTTGGCGCTCGACCGCAGGTCGTTCATCGACATCATCTACCAGGGACAGGCCGATGCCGGCGGCACGTTGCTGCCGCCGCCGGAAGGCGTTTGGGGCATGCCGCCCGAAATGCTCAGGACCATCTCCGGCTATGGCGACGTGAACAAGGATCGCGAGCAGGCTCGTGAGATCATGAAGAAGTTCGGCTATGGACCGGATAAGCCGCTCAAGATCAAAGTCTCCACGCGCAATCTCGCGACCTATCGCGACCCGGCGGTGGTACTGATCGACCAGCTCAAGACTATCTACATCGACGCCGAGCTCGATCCCGTCGAATCGAGTCAATGGTTCGCGAAAATCGCACGCAACGATTATTCCGTCGGTCTCAATCTAACCGGCAATGGCATCGACGATCCGGACCAAGCCTTTTACGAGAATTACGGCTGCGGGTCGGAGCGCAACTACACGCACTACTGCAACAAGGATCTGGAAGCGTTGTTTGACAAGCAGTCGGTGGAAACCGACGTTGAAACGCGGAAGAAGATGGTGTGGGAGATCGACAAGAAGCTGCAAGAAGACGTGGCGCGCCCGATCCTCATGCACGCGCGTTCGGGCACCTGCTGGAAGCCATACGTCAAGAATATGACAATCATGAACAATAGCGCCTACAACGGCTATCGCTACGAGGACCTATGGCTGGATAAATAAAAACGAGCTGGCGCGCTCGGCTTGGTGGGGCGGCCTGAGCGCGCATTTCTCCGCACACGAGGGAGGCGACAGTGGGGAGCTATCTGATCAGGCGCTTTTTTTTGATGCTCCTGACCCTGTTCGGGATTTCCGTGCTCATCTTCA
>DAHUXA010000124.1 GCA_027307405.1 Hyphomicrobiales bacterium
GCACGATTTGATCTTCGGCTGACAGATGCGCGGCGCGGACTTCCGTCTCTGCGCGTACGCGGCGGAATGCCAGTAGCCAAATCTCACGGGCCTCATCCACGGAATGCCTCACCTTCGGCGCCGGTTCATCGCGTGTGGCCGGCGACATTGCGGTGCGCGCCATGGAGAGCCTCCGTGACTAGACAAAGGGCTTCGGCAGTCAATACACGTACGGATACGACTATCTATGGATGCGATTGTTCCATTGCACTTTGGCCGGAGCAACCTCGAATTGCCATCGAATAGCGGCCTGACAGGCTTGTGATGGGGCTGTGACGAGTCCCGTACGAGCCCTCGACCACTCAAAAGCATCCGAATTAAGTCAAATAATTGCTCACAGCGCCCCCAAGCGCCGAATGTGAAAAATCCCGAATGTGATCGTCGATCGCCGGAGATCGGATTTGGTAGCGGGGGAGGGACTCGAACCCCCGACCTCCGGATTATGATTCCGCTGCTCTAACCAGCTGAGCTACCCCGCCATTCCGAAACAACGTGCCGGAATGAGCGCGATATAGGAAGCGGCGGCAAACACTGTCAAGCAAGCGGGCGAAAAGCCGTTTCGGCAGGGTCACTTCGGTTGAATGGACTGGTCGCCCCCGGGGCTGCCGGGCGGCGGGATCACCGGCATGGCGCCGCCTGGTGGGGTCGGTTGTTTGATCTCCGGATCGACATGTTCGGGCGGGCAGATCACGCCGCCAGAGCGCGCAAGCTTGTCACTTAGATTTCCTGCCGCGTCCGGTTGCGTGTCGAGGGTACCGCCCTTGCCAATCGTCGT
Organism: Hyphomicrobiales bacterium; assembly: GCA_027307405.1. Taxonomy (GTDB): domain Bacteria; phylum Pseudomonadota; class Alphaproteobacteria; order Rhizobiales; family Xanthobacteraceae; genus Pseudolabrys. The sequence goes on from DAHUXA010000124.1 coordinate 815, forward strand.
TGGCGTATCCGAATTCGCGCAATTCGGGCTGGGCTGTTCGGTTCTGGGGGCAACCGGCGTTTGGCTCGAGGGCGGAGCCTGAGCTATCGCAAGCGCCGGCAGCAGAAGCGCCGACATCGTCAGCCCGAGAATGCGGATTTTGCGGACCATCGCACCCTCCCTCGGCGCTTGTGTAAACGCAGTCCGCAAGGATAACGGCTTGGCGCGATCAGGAGTTCCACTCAAGCCTTTGTGTCGGCCAGGCGCTCGAAGCGGATGAGTGAAAAATGGCCGAGCGGGGGCATTGGCCGATGTTCAATGAGCCGCACTCCACCGTGCTTTGCTGCCCAATCGGTGAGTCGACCGAAACGGAATTCGGGCCGCCAACCTAGTTTGCGCGCAATGGGAGCGAAGCAAAGTTCAAACACGCGACGCGCCCCCTCCTCCGCGCCGATATGGTTGACGAGCACAATCTCGCCACCAGGCCGGACCACTCGCGCGAATTCATTGAGTGTCGCCTCAGGTTTGGGAACTGCAGTAATGACGAATTGAGCCACCACGACGTCAAATGAGCGATCCGGCAGCGCCATTCGCTCAGCGTCCATCACCGCCAATGCTTCGACGTTGCTGAGCCCGTGCTCGGCGACGCGCTCGTGCGCCTTGCGCAGCATCGGTTCAGACAGATCGATGCCAACCAGTCGATTTTTTCGTGCGTAGTCGGGTAGCGAAATGCCTGTCCCGACGCCGACCTCAAGGATGCGACCGCCTGCCGACCCGCAGGCCTGCTCGGCAGCCAGGATCGCCGCACGCCGGCCCGCGTCAAACACTGCACCGAACACGAGATCGTAGACCGGTGCCCACCGCGCGTAGGCACGTTCGACGCTCGATTTGTCGATATCCGCCCCCATGCAGCCCGAACTAACCGCGCATCGTTGGCGCTGCTAATTGCTCAGCATTGGCGCGCTGGTAATCCGTTGCCGCGACCGCGCTCTTGATGAATCCGCCACCAAGCACGCGCGCCTGGCCCTCACCGGAGTCATAGAACACGCAGGCCTGACCAGGGGACACGCCGTGCTCGCCATCAACCAGTTCGACTTCGCAGCCATTGGCACCATGGCGCAGCCAGGCCGCTTGTGCCGGCCGGGTTGAACGCACCTTCACGAATACCTCACGACGATCGTCGGCAAGCGCCTCATCGAGCGAGCCCTCGCCGATCCAATTCACGTCACGCAGCAGGATGCGGCTCATCCGCAAGGCCTCACGCGGGCCGACGAGCACGCGACGGCGTTCGGCATCGAGCCGAACCACGTAAAGCGGCGCGCCTGCCGCAATTCCGAGCCCACGGCGCTGACCGACAGTAAAATGAATAATGCCGGAATGCTGGCCGAGCACCCTGCCCTCGAGATCGACGATGTCGCCGGCTTCCGCCGCGCCGGGCTTCAGACGCTCGATCATGTCGGCGTAGTGGCCGGACGGCACGAAACAAATGTCCTGGCTATCGTGCTTGTCCGCAACCGCGAGACCGAAGCGCCGGGCAAGTTCGCGCGTCTCGGTCTTGGTCCGCTCACCAAGCGGGAAGCGCAGAACCTCAAGTTGTTCGCGAGTAGTACCAAAAAGGAAATAGCTCTGGTCGCGCTCATCTTCACGGGCGCGATAGAGGGCGCGTCCGCCGCCGGCCAAAGGTCGCGAAGCGACGTAGTGTCCAGTGGCCAGTACCTCGGCGCCGAGTTCGCGCGCGGTGATCAGCAAATCGTGGAACTTGATTGACATATTGCAATCGACACAAGGCACTGGCGTTTCGCCATGGATGTAGCTCTCGGCAAACCGGTCGATCACGGCTTGCTTGAAGCGGCTCTCATAGTCGAGCACGTAGTGGGGAATACCGATGCGCTCCGCAACGCTGCGCGCGTCGTATATGTCCTGCCCCGCGCAGCAGGCACCTTTGCGATGGGTCGCCGCACCATGGTCATAAAGTTGCAATGTCACCCCGACCACGTCGTAGCCCTCCGCCTTAAGCAGGGCGGCCGTCACCGATGAATCGACACCGCCGGACATGGCGACGACGACGCGGGTGTTTTCGGGCCGACGGTCGAGATCGAGACTATTGGGCATGGTGCTTCTTACTACAGGTGGCGACCGAAGGCGCGCAATGCGAGTCCAAAACCCGGCAGATTTTGCCGCTTGGCTGTTATTCCTGTAAGGGCACGCGTCCATGACGACTTTGGAGCGCTTTGCAAAGGACTGATTAGAAATACGAATTTGGCCTTTCAAGGGCTGGCCTGACGATTGCACGTAACCCGGCGGATATCCCGGAGGGTGCCCAGTGCCGCAAGTTGCGTTCGACGCGAAAATTCACGTCCAGGATCCTTTGCCGCGTCTCGCCCGCCCGGCCCAGCAGTCCGACCGCGCGCCCTCACCCTTTGAGAGCCTGCTTGATGTCGGCACGCAAGCGGCCGACCAATCTCCGCCGCCACCACCGCCAGAAAACAAAGTCACGCCCGCCGACAACTCGCAAGCGCCGGTCAAGAATGCCGATCGCAAGCCGGTGACGGCAAATGACGACACCCCAACAAAACCTGATAGCACCGACCCAACCGTCAAATTAAATGACAACGGGAAGCCAGCAGTCGACGACAAGGCGGACGCGAAAGCCAAGACGGACGCCGCCGCCGGCGATGATATCAAGACAGCGGATAATACAGACACGCCCGGAGATGGGCCGAAAACCGATAACCCGGCGGCCCCGTCGCCGACGGACGGGGCTCAGTCAATCACCACAGCCAACACGGCGACGTTAGCGCCTGTGATTGCGGTGGTTTCCGATCAGGCGCCAGTGCCCAATTCTGGTGACCAGCCGACCCTGCCTCAGGGCCTTACCGCAATTGCCGCGAACGCAACAATCGATCTGAAAGCTTTCGACCCTGCATCGAAGGCCGGTGCCGGAAAACAGATTGACCCCGGGAAAAAGACGGACGACGGGAACACCCAAGTCCAGGCAGACCCATCGTCCGATGAAACAACGGCCGGTTTACAGCTGAACGGAAAAGTCACGCCGCAGTCGCAGGTTGGCAAACCGCAGCCGGCCGCAAGCGACAACGACGGTGACAAAGAGCATGTTGCACAGGCGCGCGGCGAGGTTCCGGCGAAAGGCCATCAGATCGATACAGACGGGCCGCGCCCAGTTTCAGCAGGCGATGCTAGCGTCACTACTCCGAAAACCACTGCCGATACCGCACAGCCGGCTGTCCTGAACACGTCACAAATCACGACGAGCGCGCCTTCGACGCCTGCTTCGACCATTCAACCGCCGCCGTTGGCGGCAGCCATTCCGCTTGCCGGTTTGGCCGTTGACATCGCCGGCAAGGCACTTGCTGGCAAGAACCGTTTTGAAATCCGTCTCGATCCACCCGAACTTGGCCGCATTGAAGTTCGGCTCGATGTCGACCGCGACGGCAATGTGACTTCGCGCCTCACGGTCGATCGTCCCGACACGCTCGATCTGTTACGTCGCGACGCGTCGGGCCTTGAACGCGCCTTGCAGGATGCAGGCTTGAAAACAGCTGACAACGGGCTGCAATTTTCGCTTCGCGACCAATCCATGAGTCAGAAGCAACCCGGCAACGGCTCCGACACCGCACAGATTGTGGTGAAGGACGAAACGCTGCCGCCGCTTGACGTAATTCCGCAGAACTATGGCCGTCTCGCCGGACAGGGCGGCGGTCTCGATATCCGCGTCTGAGGATCAGCCATGGCGACAGTCTCCCCGATTTCCACCACTGGTACGACCGGCGCCAGCTCAGTTTCGAGCGCACTCGATAAAACCGAAATTGCCAGCAACTTCACAACCTTTCTGCAATTGCTGACGACGCAGCTAAAAAACCAGGATCCGCTCAGCCCACTTGATACCAACCAGTTCACTCAACAGTTGGTGGAATTCGCACAGGTCGAGCAGCAGATGAAGTCGAACGACCAGCTCACGAGTTTGGTCTCTTTGGAGAAGAGTGCAGTTGCGAGCACGGCGCTTGCCTATGTCGGCGCCACCGTGGTGGTCGATGGCTCGACCGCGCAGCTCACCAACGGCACCGCGAATTGGAATTTTAATGTCACCAAGCCTTCGACCGCTACCATCACCATCAAGGATTCCACCGGACAAAACGCATTTACCGGCACTGCCGCTGTGAATCCGGGCACGCAGGCCTTTACCTGGAACGGCCGTGGCAATGACGGTCGGCTTTGGCCCAACGGGAGCTACACGCTCACCGCTACGGCGGTGGACGCCAACAATCAGTCGGTTGCAATTTCGACCGAGGTGCAGGCGACCGTTGATTCCGTCGATCTCACGCAAGATCCGCCGCAGCTCTCGATCAACGGGCAAAACTACACGCTCGATAAGATCAAACGGATTGTTCGGCCGACCACCTGATCGCAAAGGGGCAAGGAACTAGGGTAGCAGTCCTCACCTTATTACCGGCTGTTAACGCCTGAGGCCCGCGCGGCCCATCCGTAACCAAAAGGTTATCGGAAACTGGGCAAACATTGCCCGATGCATTTGCCATGCTTAGGCAAATTTTAAGCCGCGGCTTGTAGCTTTTCCGCAGTAGCTGCCAGTCGAGTCTCGTTTTGTGAGTGTACCAATGAACGAACCCCATCGCCCGAGGGTCAAGTATGTGATCGGGCCCGATGGTAGTCCGCTGACGATTGCGGATCTGCCTCCGACAACGACCAAGCGCTGGGTCATCCGCCGAAAGGCGGAGGTGGTCGCTGCCGTGCGTGGGGGCCTTTTGTCGCTTGAAGAGGCCTGCGCGCGGTATACGCTGACCGTCGAGGAATTCCTCTCCTGGCAGGCCTCGATTGACCAGCACGGCCTTGCCGGCCTGCGCACGACACGCATTCAACAGTACCGCCAGTAAGACTCTCTTCCCGTCTGTCCGTGAGCGCCGGCGCGACGCGCCGGTGATTTCATTCATGTTGACCTTCTTGCAAATTTTTTTCTTTCGTCCGACCCCTAGCCTGAATTAACCGGACGCTAACCTTAAACTGGGCAAATCTTGCCGGGTGAGGCGCACGCTTCGCGCCCTGCGGGCAGGATAAAAACCGGTGCAAGGTTTCTTCGATTTCGTGAAGTCGCTGGGTGCTGCACGAATGGCGGCCATGGCCGCGGTGACGCTGACCCTGATCGGCTTCTTCTCATTCCTGATGATCCGAATGACGACGCCGCAAATGGTGCCGTTGTTCACCGACCTTTCCGTCGAGGATAGTGCGTCGATCATCAAAGACCTGGAACGGCAGGCGGTCCCCTATCAGATCAAAAACGATGGCACCATCATCATGGTGCCCAAGGACAACGTCGCCCGGCTGCGCATGAAACTCGCCGAATCCGGACTGCCGAAAGGTGGCGGTGTCGGCTATGAAATTTTCGACAAGACCGACGCGCTTGGCGCAACCACCTTCGTTCAGAACATCAATCATCTGCGGGCGCTGGAAGGCGAACTCGCGCGCACTATTCGCGGCATCGAGCGAGTGCAGGCGGCCCGTGTACACCTGGTGCTGCCGGAGCGGCCGCTATTCTCACGCGACAAGGTCGATGCCTCGGCCTCCATCGTGCTTAAGGTACGCGGCACGCTGGAGCCGCAACAAGTGCGCGCTATCCGTCACCTGGTTGCGACCGCGGTCAACGGCATGAAACCCGAGCGCGTTTCCGTCATCGACGAAACGGGCAAATTGCTCGCCGACGGCGCCGCACAGGACAATCCGCTTGGCGGCGTCAGCTCGGATGAGCGCAAGCTCGCTTATGAAAATCGTTTACGCACCGAGGTTGAGACCATCGTGTCGTCGGTGGTTGGCCCCGGCCACGCGCGCGTCCAGATCAATGCAGATTTCGACGTCAATCGCATTACCCAGACTTCGGACAAATTCGACCCCGACGGTCGCGTGGTGCGATCGAGCCAGACTCGAGAGGAACAATCCGCCACAAACGACAATAAGGAGGGCACCGTATCGGTCGGCACCGAGCTGCCTGGTGGCAAACAACAGTCCGAAGGCGCCGCCAAAGGTGATCAGAGCCGCAAGACCGAAGAAATCGTCAACTACGAAATTTCGCGCACGACCAAGACCGAGGTGATCGAAGCTGGGCGGGTCAACCGTATTTCGGCGGCCGTGTTGGTCGACGGCAACTACACAAAGAACGACAAGGGCGAGCTTGCATACCAGCCGCGCCCGAAGGAAGAGATCGATCGAATTGCGGCGCTGGTGCGTTCAGCTATCGGCTTCGATGCCAAGCGCGGCGATCAGGTCGAAGTGGTCAATCTGCGGTTCGCTGAAACCACCCCCTCACCGATCAACGAACCGGTTGGCTGGATGAGCTATCTGCAGTTCACCAAGGATGACATCATGCGCGGCGCCGAACTCGGCGTGATGGTGGTGCTCGGTCTGGTGGTGATGTTCATGGTGGTGCGCCCACTGGTGCGCCGGGTCATCACGCCTGATGGCGTACTACCTGGCCAGGTCATGGCGAGCGCCGTCGTTGCACCATCAGCAGAAGAGGCTGCTGGAGGTATGGGCATCCCTGGCGTCGCCGGCAGCATCACTTCGACGGGCGGCCCAAACGTCTCAATCGTCGGCGGCGATGAAGCGGTCGCTATCTCCAATCGTACGTCCGCAATGATCGATATCGCCAAGGTGCAGGGACAAGTACACGCACAGTCCGTGCAGAAGGTTGGAGAACTCGCCGACAAGAACCCGCACGAGGCCGTTTCCATCATCCGCAACTGGCTCCACGAGGACGCAGCCTAAGCCATGCCGTCAGCTTACGCCGAAACAAAGAAAGACAAGGAAAAAGGGGTTCGCGAGGACATCGGCGGGCTGATGGCCGAGCTATCGAAGCGCCCGCACCCACAGGAGCGCACGCGCAAGCTCACCGGCCCGGAGCGCGCTGCTGTGCTGATGTTGTCGCTCGGCGAACAATACGGTGCCAAGATCTTTAGCCTGCTCGACGACGATGAACTGCGTGAAATTTCCATCGTGATGTCGTCGCTCGGCACGATCGAGGCTGAGTCGGTCGAACAGTTGCTGCTCGAATTCGTCGGCCGTATGTCGGCTTCCGGTGCCCTGCTTGGCAACTACGACGCCACCGAACGGCTGCTGAAACAGTATCTGCCGGCTGAACGCGTCGGCGGCATCATGGACGAGATTCGCGGTCCCGCCGGCCGCAACATGTGGGAGAAACTCGCCAACGTCCAGGAAGAGGTGCTGGCGAACTATCTCAAGAACGAATATCCGCAGACCGTTGCCGTGGTGCTTTCGAAGCTGCGGCCGGAACACGCCGCGCGCGTTCTCTCCATTCTCCCGGAAGATCTGTCGCTCGACTGCGTCAACCGCATGCTGAAAATGGAGGCGGTGCAGAAGGAAGTGATCGAGCGCGTCGAGCAGACGCTGCGCACAGAATTCATGTCCAATCTTTCGCAGACCCGTCGCCGCGATGCTCACGAGGTGATGGCGGAAATATTCAACAATTTTGACCGGCAGACCGAAACGCGTTTCCTAACGGCGCTGGAAGAGGAAAATCGCGACGCCGCAGAGCGCATCAAGGCGCTGATGTTCACCTTCGACGATCTGGTCAAACTCGATACGGGCTCGGCGCAGACGCTGATGCGCAACATCGACAAGGACAAACTGGCGGTTGCGCTCAAAGGCGCCAACGAAGCGGTGCGCCAGTTCTTCTTTACAAACATGTCCAGCCGCGCCGCCAAGATGCTGGTTGAAGACATGCAGGCCATGGGCCCGGTGCGGTTGCGTGATGTCGATGAGGCGCAGGCGCTCCTCGTCAACATTGCCAAGGATCTGGCGGCCAAGGGCGAAATCCTGATCTCCAAGAGCCGCGGCGAAGACGAGCTGATTTATTGAGAGTGCAATGAAAGCGACGGCCAAATATCTCTTTGATGAGGATTTCGCCTCCGGCGAGAAGCCGACCATTACGATGGTCGAGCACGAGCGCCGGCGTGCGGACGCCGAGTCGCAGGCCTATCGCACCGGGTTTGAAGCAGGCCAGGAACAGGCGCATCAGGAAACTGCCCAACGCATCGCAGCTGCGCTTGCGGTCATCGCCGATGGGCTTAGCCGCCTTGACGGCGCGCTTACGGCGATCGAGACACGGCTCGAAATCGAAGCGGTCGAAGTGGCGGTGGCAGTCGCGGCCAAGCTCGCGCCTGCCTTGATTGCGCGGGAGCCTTTCGCGGAGATTTCCGCGCTCGCCACAGAGAGCTTTCACCATCTTGTCTCGACTCCACACGTTGCCGTACGCGTCGGCCCCGACATCTACGACACTGCGAAGGAAAAGATCGAGGAGATCGCCCGCGCGCGCGGTTTCGAGGGACGGCTCGCTGTTACGTCCGATGAGTCCCTCGCACCCGGAGACTGCCGCATCGAATGGGCCGATGGCGGCATCAACCGTAATCAGGCCGCGACTGCTTCGGCGGTCGACGAAATGGTCGGCCGCTACATCTCGGCGCGCAGTGCGCCCGCCGCATAGGATTTTCGGAGACCGCAGCAATGAGTGACGACGACACAAAGGTACCGCTCCCCGACCTCGAAAACGGCGGCGATGTCCAAATCGTGCCTGACGCAGGCTCTCTTGCGCCATCAGATAGCGACTCGGTCAATCGCGGCGCCGCCGACCTCGAAGCGGTGTTTGACGTGCCGGTCCAGGTCTCTGCGGTGCTCGGCCGCGCGCATATGGAGGTCGGTAATCTGCTCAAGCTCGGCCCCGGGGCCGTGCTCGAGCTCGACCGCAAGGTCGGCGAGGCAATCGACATCTATGTCAACAATCGGCTGGTGGCCCGCGGCGAAGTGGTGCTTGTCGAGGACAAGCTCGGCGTGACCATGACGGAAATCATCAAGGCAGACCACAACTGATGACCCCTTTCATCGGCTGCCCCAGGACGGAAACTTACGGAGCTAAGCCATGCGACTCCTGATCATCGGCACGCTCGGCGGCCAGCTCACCACCGCGACTAAGCTCGCAATGGACAAGGGCGCCAGCGTCACTCACGCCGAAAGCAACGAGCAAGCGCTGGCCGTGCTCCGCTCCGGCCGCGGCGCCGACTTGCTCATGGTCGATGTCACACTGGACATCCGCGACCTGGTGACGCGGCTGGACGCCGAGCGCATCCACGTTCCGATCGTCGCTTGCGGCGTCACCAACGACGCGCGTGCCGCCGTTAATGCCATCCATGCTGGTGCGAAAGAATACATCCCGCTGCCGCCCGACCCGGAGCTGATCGCCGCAGTGCTCGCAGCCGTGGCCAATGACACCCGCGAGATGATCTATCGCGATGAGGCGATGGCGAAAGTCGTCAAGCTTGCCCAACAGATTGCTACATCTCACGCGTCGATACTCATTACCGGCGAAAGCGGAACCGGCAAGGAGGTATTGGCGCGCTTCGTGCACGGACGCAGCACTCGTTCGAAAAAATCCTTCATCACCGTCAATTGTGCAGCTATTCCCGAAAACCTGCTTGAATCAGAACTGTTCGGCCACGAGAAGGGCGCATTCACAGGGGCCAGCTCCGCGCGCCGCGGCAAGTTCGAGCTGGCCGACAGCGGTACCATCTTTCTCGACGAAGTGGGCGATCTGCACGGAGCGTCGCAGGCCAAGCTGCTGCGCGCCATTCAGGAGCGTGTCATCGACCGTGTCGGGGGCAACCGTCCGGTACCGGTAGACATCCGCATCATCGCAACGTCGAACCGTAACCTCACCGACGCAGTGCGCGAGGGCAAATTCCGAGAGGATCTGCTGTTCCGCCTCAACGTCGTCAACCTAAAGATCCCGCCTTTGCGCGAGCGGCCTGCCGACATTGGCGAACTGGCGCAGTATTTCATCAAGAAATATTCCCAGATCAATGGTTTGGCCCTGCGCCCGCTTTCAGCCGACGCGCGACGCGCCCTCAATGGCAATCGCTGGCCCGGAAACGTGCGTGAACTGGAAAACACGCTGCACCGCGCAGTGCTGCTCTCGACAGGCGTCGAAATTGGCGTTGACGGCATTCTCTCGCCGGACGGCGCGCGTCTCGACCAGGCCAGGGGCACAGATATTGCAGCGCATGCGGCCATGGCCGCCGAACAGGTTACCCGCAATCTGGTCGGCCGTACGGTCGCCGAAGTCGAGCGTGATCTGATCCTCGAGACGCTCAAGCACTGCCTCGGCAACCGGACGCATGCGGCTAACATTCTCGGCATCTCAATTCGGACGCTGCGCAACAAGCTCAACGAATATGCCGCCGATGGCTCGCCAATTCCGCCACCTCACGGCGGCTCGGAGCTCAGGGGCGCCGCTTAAGCTTCCTGCACGGTGACGGTCCTTTACAAAATTTGCCCTGCCCCGTTGTGGAGGGAAGCCGAACGCGC
>DAHUXA010000125.1 GCA_027307405.1 Hyphomicrobiales bacterium
GAGGAGCGGCAATACGTCCCCCCACGCGGGCAGACCTGGACAACGCTCGAGGCGCTGTCGCAAAGCCACATGAATGGTTTTCATGAATACGATACCGGCATCATTGGTATCGGGTCGCAGCCATCATTCGCCATCGGTCAGCGCGCGCTGCTGGTGCGCACGGCGGGGGGAAATGTGTTGTGGGACTGCATCGCCACGCTCGATGCCGCGACTGTCGATATGATCAAGGGTCTCGGCGGGCTGAAAGCGATCGCGATTTCGCATCCGCATTTCTACACGACCATGGTGGAGTGGGCGCGCGCCTTTGATTGTCCCATCCACCTCAATGCGGCCGATAGCGACTGGATCATGCGCAAGGATGGCGCGATCAAATTGTGGAACGGAGACATGCTGACGCTCTGGGATGGCGTCACTTTGGTGCGGTGTGGCGGGCATTTTCCCGGTGGTACCGTGATGCATTGGGCGGCCGGTGCGGGCGGTCGCGGCATTGTTTGCGCAGGCGATATCCTCACCGTTGCCACCGACCGCAAGTGGCTCTCTTTTATGCGCAGCTACCCGAACTTCATCCCCCTGTCGGTGCGCGAGGTCGAGCACATCGGCAAGGCGCTGGCGCCGTTCAAGTTCGACGTGATTTACGGCCACTATTTCGATCGTGTGATCACCAAAGATGCCAGGCAGGTGCTTGAAAAATCCGTCGCGCGCTATGTGGCGGCGATCAACGGCACTAGGGGGTATTGACCATCCTGTCATTCGGGGCGCGACCGCGCCCCATATTTGGCGTCATGCGCGGCCTTGACCCGCGCATCCATGATGAGGTGCACACCTCAGGAAAACTTGCAACGGCTGTCCACTTGGCGAGCCATCATGGATTGTCGAGGCAAGCCCGGCAATGACAACTGAGAGGCCTGTGCCCACACAACGCTGGATGTCCGCTCGCGCGGGCATGGAAAAAAGCAAGCACGCCGCACAAAATTAAACCGGCCGCGCGATTGCCCGGTGGGAGAGACGGCAATTCGCGCGGCCGGGTGAGTGCGCCCGTGAGAAGCGCGACATCACAGCCACATGTCGAGCAATGGTCGTGAGTTGGTCGGCGCTCGATCTCGTCCAACGGGCGCGATCGTCGGCCTCACCCGTGAAGGCAAACTTAATTTCGAATTCGCAATAATACTTATGCGGAACTGGAATCGCGATTCCGCCCGCAATATGCGCATGGTTGAGCAGATCACGATTTTGCGACCCGCGCGTGAGGTGCCTTGCGGTACTATCCGCGCGCACGGTCGTGCAAAATAATAGCTAGAAATTTCTGCAATAGCGGCGAAAATTTTTCAGGCGGGCTCAGTCGCCTTCCTTCTCGCCTTTGCCGCCGAGCTGCTTGAGCTTGGCGAACACCGCGCTGACGTCGAGCTCGCCCCGCTTTTTATCGGGCTCGGCCGCGGCCGCAACTTCGGCTTCCTTGCGCGCGGTGGTCTCGGCGGCAGGCAGCAAAGTTGCGCCGGTATCGACGGGCACCGGCTTTTCCTTGTTGGCGCGCTGAACTTCGAGATCCAGGTCGATCTGCGAGGCGAGGCCAAGTGTCACAGGATCCATCGGCGTCAGGTTGGCGGAATTCCAGTGCGTGCGGTCGCGGATTGAAGCAATCGTCGACTTGGTAGTGCCGACGAGCCGCATTATGGCGCTGTCCTTGAGTTCCGGATGATTGCGTACCAGCCACAAAATGGCATTGGGCCGATCCTGGCGGCGCGAAACCGGCGTGTAGCGCGGACCTTTCTTGCCGCGCTCGGTCGTTGGAACCGAGACTTTCGGTTCCGTCAGTTTCAGGCGGCTTTCCGGGTTTTGCTCGGCTTCGGCGATCTGTTCGCGGGTCAACTGGCCGGTCAGGATGGGGTCAAGGCCCTTGATTCCCTGTGCAGCGTCGCCATCAGCGATCGCCTTCACTTCCAATGGGTGAAGTTTGCAGAACTCGGCAATCTGGTCGAACGACAGCGCGGTGTTGTCCAACAGCCAGACGGCGGTCGCCTTCGGCATCAGGGGTGCTGCGGTCGCCATGGCAAAATCTCCTCTATGCTTCGCCCGCCTCTGGCCGAAGCTTCAGATCATCGGTGATGATCGGAAAGTGGCCGGAATATAGGGGCAGTGGCGGGGTCATGCAACTGTTCCCCGCTTGACAGAGCGGGCCGGTGCGGCCCATGTCGGTGTCGCCAATGTGCGCTAAAATCGCGCGCTTTCGAGGTTAATAATGGCATCAAATTCGCCAAAGCCCATCCTCAAGGTTCTGCTCTGCTCGCCGCGTGGTTTCTGCGCCGGCGTCGTGCGTGCCATCGAGTCGGTCGAACGGGCGCTCGCCATTTACGGGGCGCCAGTCTATGTACGCCACGAGATCGTGCACAACCGCTACGTGGTCGACGGCCTGCGCGCCAAGGGGGCGATCTTTGTCGAGAACCTGAGCGAAGTGCCCGACGACCATGCGCCCGTCATCTTCTCTGCGCACGGCGTGGCACGCGCGATCCCCGAGGAGGCGGCGCGGCGCAATCTGTTCACCATAGACGCGACTTGCCCGCTAGTGACCAAGGTGCACCGCGAGGCGGAAATTCATTTCCGGCGTGGGCGCGAGATCGTGCTCATTGGCCATGCCGGCCATCCGGAAGTCGTCGGCACCATGGGTCAGTTGCCACCCGGCAGCATCAGTCTAGTCCAGACGATGCGTGACGCAGAGGAATTCACACCTCGCGATGTCAGCAAGCTTGCATATGTGACGCAGACGACGCTGTCAGTGGACGACACAGGAGCCATCGTCGAACTGCTGAAGAAACGATTCCCGGGCATTGTCGGTCCGCACAAGGACGACATCTGTTACGCCACCACAAACCGCCAGGATGCGGTCAAGCGCGTTGCGCCGATCGTCGATGCCATGATCGTGGTCGGTTCACCAAATTCATCGAACTCGCAGCGCCTCAAGGAGGTTGCGGAAAAGGCGGGGTGCCCGCGGGCGATGCTGGTGCAGCGCGCCGCCGATATCAATTGGAGCGAATTTGGCGGCGTGAAGCGGCTGGGCATCACTGCCGGGGCGTCCGCGCCCGAAGTGCTGGTTGAGGAGATCATGGGCGCCTTCGCCGAGCGCTTCACACTCGAGACCGAAACCATCACGGCAACGGAGGAGGGGGTGTTCTTCCCGCTGCCCCGGCCGCTGCGCGAGCACGAGGCGGCGGAGTGACGCTTCATGGCGGTCTACACCGACGTTTCGGCGGAAGATCTCACCCGCTTTCTTTCCAGTTACGACATCGGTGAACTGCTTGCCTACAAAGGCATCGCGGAAGGCGTAGAGAATTCCAATTTCCTGGTGCACACCGGCACCGGTAATTTCATTCTTACGCTCTATGAAAAGCGCGTCGCCGAAGGCGACCTGCCGTTCTTCCTGGGGCTGATGGAGCACCTGGCGGCCCGCGGCATCACCTGTCCGCAGCCGGTGAAGAACAAGCATGGCGGCCTGCTCGGCAAAATTGCCGGAAGGCCGGCAGCGATCGTCACCTTTCTCGATGGGCTGTGGATTCGGCGGCCCAATCCCGGCCACTGCGCGGCGGTGGGTGAGGCGGTGGCGCAGCTGCATCGCGCCGGTGCGGATTTCAAACCAAAGCGCGCGAACGCGCTGTCGATCGAGAGCTGGCGGCCGCTCTACGAGCATGCCAAGCCCCGGGGCGACAGCGTCAGGCAGGGACTTTGTGCCGAAATCGCAAAAGAACTCGATGCACTGGAGAAATCCTGGCCGCGCGAGCTGCCGCACGGCGTGATCCATGCGGATCTCTTTCCCGACAACGTATTCTTCCTCGGCGATAAGCTCTCTGGCCTCATCGACTTCTACTTCGCCTGCACGGATACGCTCGCCTATGACATCGCCGTGTGCCTCAACGCCTGGTGTTTCGAGCCGGACCATTCCTACAACGTCACCAAGGGGCGCGCGCTGCTTAACGCTTATGGCAAAGTGCGGGCGCTTTCGGCGTCCGAACGGGAGGCGCTACCCATACTGGCCCGCGGCGCGGCGATGCGCTTCCTGCTGACAAGGTTGGTAGACTGGCTGGCAGTGCCGGACGGCGCGTTGGTGCGGCCGAAAGATCCTCTGGAATATTATCGCAAGCTGCGCTTCCACCAGTCAGTGAAAAGCGTGCAGGATTACGGCCTCGGCGCATGATTTCGAAAAACGGGCGTCGGGTTTGGAACACGTTTAAACGCAAGGGACCATTCGCGTGAGCGAGCAACGCGTCACCATTCACACCGACGGCGCCTGCTCGGGTAACCCCGGCCCCGGAGGCTGGGGCGCGATCCTCACCTTTGGCGGCCACGAAAAAGAACTCAAAGGCGGCGAGCCGCACACCACAAACAATCGTATGGAATTGATGGCCGCGATCTTGGCTCTCGAGTCCCTCAAACGGCCGTGTACCGTCGATCTTCATACCGACAGCGAGTATCTCAAGAATGGCATCACGACGTGGATTCACGGTTGGAAAAAAAACGGTTGGCGCACATCCGACAAGAAGCCGGTGAAAAATGTCGACCTATGGAAGCGGCTTGATGAGGCGCTCGGTCATCACAATGTGCATTGGCATTGGGTCAAGGGTCATGCCGGTCACGCCATGAACGAACGTGCCGACGAACTCGCACGCGAAGGGCTTGTCGCGGCGCGCGCCGGCGCAATAGGCGCGATGAAGACAGAATAGCGGCCGGAAAACGAAATGGCCGGGACATGCCCGGCCATCATTTGATCCTTGGCTGGGTTTAGAGCTGCCCCAGCAAAGTTTGGCCGCCCGAAATTTCGCACTTCCCGGGCGCGTCCTCGATGTTGAATTTCTTCACCACGCCATCGTCGACCAGCATCGAATAGCGCTTCGAGCGCGTGCCGAGTCCATTGCCGGAGCCGTCGAAAGCCATATCGATCGCCTTCGCGAATTCGCCATTGCCATCGGCGAGAAAATCGATCTTGCCCTCGGCACCGGTCGATTTCTTCCAGGCTTCCATGACGAACACATCGTTGACCCCGGTCACCGCGATTGTATGCACGCCCTTCGCTTTGATGGCGGCGGCGTTGTTCAGGAAACTCGGAATATGAAGATTGTTGCAGGTCGGAGTGAAAGCGCCGGGCACCGCAAAAAGCGCGACTTTACGACCTTTGAAAACTTCATCGGTGGTTTTCCAGACCGGACCCTCGGTCGTCATGATTCGGAATTTGGCATCGGGCAATCGATCGCCGACCTTGATAGGCATGGTGTCCTCTCGCGTTGCGGAAGTTTTCGTTTCTTAGCTGCGGTAATTACGCCCTTGTCGCCGATTAGTCGAGATGGGTTTTGACCTCGGCTGAGCGTTCGCCGGTGACCACGGTGAAAGTCAAATCGAATCCGCCTTTGGGATCGACGCCTGGCGGCAATCCATCAAGTTCGAAGCTGAATCGCGCCCGACCTGACGGCGCACCTTGCATTGGCTTCGGAATCGGCAGGGCCCATTGCGGTGTCGGGCCTTCGACGAATAGCTCGACCGGATTGCCTGCCGGCGCACCGAGGTCGACGTAAACCAGAGATTTTGTTCCGTTAGTGACGCGGCGCGCGGTCAGTCCCAGCTGCGCGGTGGTCACCTGCTTCGGTACGCGTGCCTCGGCTGCCGCCAAGGCCAAATCCTGAGTGCTGTTGGTGGCGGCGAGCGTAAGTTCTGCGCGTCCTTCAGCTGGAACGCACAGCTTTTCGCATACCGCATAGTCAATCTTCACGCGCAGTCGAACCGGTTTCCCTTGCTGCTGCGGTAAAACCGCGAGCGGCAGGATCACCCTGTCTTTGTAGCCGAGTGTTTGGCCGGTCTCATCGTTGAACAAGTGCGGCGCCGGATAGAGCACAGTGGCGCTTTTCAGATTGTCCGACCCGGAAAAGTCGAAATGCGGGGGCACGCCGGAATCGCCTGGGTAGCGCCAGTATGTTTTCCATCCAGGTTCCATCTTGATCTCGATGCCGGCCCGCAACGGACCATTGCCGCCCCTGTTGGTGCCCGCGAGGAGCCTGATCGCCGAGCGGATATCCTCGCTCCACGGTGATTCGTCGGCGGCGGCATGCACCGTCGCCCCTGACAGGACAGCAATTCCGCAGGCAGCCAGCGCAATGCGCAATGATCTGTGAATATTGGCCATCACGGACGCTTTAGTTGGTAACGGCATTCCATGCCACTGAATTCATTGTGAGCGGCCGTTGAACATGATCCGGGCGGGTCGCTGCCACAATTGTCGTATTGAATTATGACGGTGAACGAGTGAACTTTCGGCCGCAAGCTTCGTTTGCAAAGGCGGGTCTATCAGGTAACCTTTTGCCATGAAGATTTCACGCAAGGCGGCGGTGCAACAGGCCCCCGGGCGCGGCTATCTGGACGGGCAAATGCTGATCGCCATGCCGGCGATGAATGATGAGCGTTTCACGCGCGCTGTGATCTATGTCTGCGCGCATTCGACCGAAGGCGCCATGGGCATCATCGTCAACCACCCGGCAGCCAACATCAAATTTCCCGATCTGCTGGTGCAGCTGGAAGTAATTACAGCTGCCGAACGTATCCAGCTGCCGAATCGTGCCGAAGACGTGAAGGTGCTTAAGGGCGGACCGGTCGAAACCGGACGCGGCTTCGTCCTGCACTCGGCGGATTTCTTTATTGAAAATTCGACTCTGCCGATTGATGAAGGCATCTGCCTGACGGCGACGCTCGACATTCTCAAGGCTATCGCGCGTGGCAATGGGCCGGCCAGCGCCATCCTTGCGCTTGGCTATGCCGGCTGGGCTCCGGGGCAGCTCGAGCAGGAAATTCAACAAAACGGCTGGCTACATTGCGCCGCCGACCCCGAACTGATCTTCGGCCAGGACACTGACACAAAATACGAAAAAGCCCTGCGCAAGATCGGCATCGACCCCGGCATGCTGTCGAGCGAAGCCGGCCACGCGTGAAGTTGACGAGCGTCCCGCTTTCGCAGGGACGAGCGCGGATCACTCGGAAGCAATCTTGAGCGCGCGTAACCGGGTCGGCTTGTCAATCAAGAGGTCGCGCGCGGCGTCTGCGGTCATCGGCTCGCCGAAGGCAAAGCCCTGCGCATATTCACAACCGAGTTGATAGAGCTCGACCGCATCCGAATCGGTTTCGGCGCCTTCCGCCACAACTTCCATGCCGAGATCGTGTGCGAGTGCGATGATCGAGCGCAGGATCACCGGCCGCGTGCCTCGCGGTGTGGTGCGCACGAATGACTGGTCGATTTTGATGGTGTCAAACGGAAAACGTTGCAGGTAGGCGAGTGAGGAATGGCCGGTGCCGAAATCGTCCAGCGACAGACCGGCGCCAAGTTCCTTGATGCGCGTCAGCATTTGCGCTGCATGCTCAGGGTTTTCCATCACGAGCGACTCGGTGATTTCGAGCTTGAGCGTGCCGCGCGCGAGCGCAGTACGCCCAAGTACGCTGCGCAAATCCTGGATCAGGTCGTGACGCAGCAATTGACGCGATGACACGTTCACGCTGGCGAACACCGGCTCGCGCGAACGGGTGGCTGCTTGCCACTGGGCGAGTTGCCGGGCGGTATGATCGAGTACAAAAAGCCCGAGATCGACGATCAGGCCGATTTCTTCGGCAATAGAAATGAACTCTGCCGGCGACAGGCGCCCGAGTTTAGGGTGGTCCCAGCGTGCGAGCGCTTCGAAGCCGGCAATGGCGCGATCTTCCAGCCTTACAATCGGCTGGTAGAGCACTTTGATCTCTTCCCGCTCGATGGCGCGGCGCAATTCCGATTCCATTGCCAGACGGTCGGTCTTGCGAGAGCGCATGGCCGGCTTGAAGATCTCGATGCGATCGCCGCCGATGCGCTTGGCGTAGTACATCGCGAGCTCGGCGTCCTTGAGCACCTCCTCGGTGCGCTGCGCGTGGTTCTCGGCGAGAGCCAAACCTATCGAAGCGGTCAGGAAGATCTCGCGGTCGTTGAAGGCAATGGGTGCCCGCAAGGTTCGGCGGATGGTCTCGGCAAAGGCCACAATACGGGCGGGTTCCCGCTCGGATAGCACGATCAGCGCGAACTGATCGCCGGCGAGACGCGACAGCGTGTCTTGTGGCTTGAGCAGGCGCGAAAGCCGCCGCGCGATGGTCAACAGGATCGAATCTCCCACGGCGATGCCGACAGAATCGTTGACCTGCTTGAAGCGGTCGAGATCGATAACAACAATCGATGGGCGGATTTGAGGTTCAGCGCGCGCAAAGCCGAATGCCGCCTCCATGCGATCGATGAAAAGTTCGCGATTGGGCAGACCGGTGAGGTTGTCGTGGACGGCATCGAAGAGCAGCCGTTCTTCGGCATTCTTGAAATCGGTCACGTCTGTGAGCGTTCCGACAAGCCGCACAACCTCGCCATCGGAACCGACCACGGGACGCGCCTTGAGTGCGAACCAAAGGTAGTGTCCGTCGGCGGTTCGCAGCCGGAAATCCTGTGTGAGGCGGCCGCGGCGCTGCTCGACGACGCCGTCAAGCGAAGCGCGGAAACGGTCGCGATCGAGCGGGTGCAGCACTTCAAGCCAGGTCGCCGCCGGCCCTTCCAGCGTGCCGCGCTTGACGCCCAACATGTGCTCGGTTTCCGGGCTCGTGAATACCTTGTCGGCTGAAACATCCCAGTCCCAGATCAGATCGCCGGCGCCCGTGAGCGCAAGCGCGCGCCGTTCGACGTCGGAGACGATGCCGTGGGTAATGCCGCCGGCGAACGCATGCTGCATGACAGTGAAGCCGATCAGCATGACGATCAGCACGAGGCCGCCGAGGAGCGCCGGACCGATGATATCGTTTGTAACGAGGCCGGTGACCGCGAGGCCGGCAGCTGTGGTCCACACGACCAGCAACAACCAGGTCGGAATCAGCAGCACGGCACGGTCGAAGCCGTGGGTCGAGAGGTAGATGACGAGGGCGAGCCCGAGCACTGCGATGCCGGCGAGCGACATGCGGGCGATGCCGGCCGCAATTGCGGGCTCGAACACCGCGACGGCGATCAGCGCCGCAAGCGCCGCAAGCCAGGCGATTGTGATGTGGGCGTATCGCACATGCCAGCGCGACAGGTTGAGATAGGCGAACAGAAAGACCAGCAGCGTCGCCGACAGGATTGCCTCGCCGCAGGCGCGCCAGACGCGTTCGGCGCCGGCTGACATGTCGAACACCTTGCCCCAGAATCCGAAGTCAATGCCGATATAGATCAACACCGCCCAGCCGAGTGCGGCGGCGGCCGGAAACATTATCGAGCCCTTCACCACGAACAGGATTGTGAGGAACAGCGCGAGCAAGCCGGCAATGCCGATAACGATGCCGTAATACAAGGTGAAGGAATTCACCTTGTCCTTGTAGGCGTCCGGTTCCCACAAATAGATCTGCGGAAGTTTGTCGGTGCGAAGTTCAGCGACCAAGGTGATGACCGTGCCGGGGTCGAGCGTGATGCGGAAAACATCCGCAGTCGTTCCCTCCTGACGCACCGGGCGATCGCCGGTCGAAGGCGTGATCGCTGCAATGCGCGAAAGTCCGAGGTCGGGCCAGAAAAGGCCGGAGCCGACCATGCGGTAGTGCGGCACGACGATCAGGCGGTCGATCTGCTCGTCGCTGTTGTTGGTGAGCGCGAGGACCGCCCAGTTGGAGTTGCCCTCGCGCGCGCGCACCTCAATGCGTCGGACGATTCCATCCGGACCGGGCGCAGTGGAAACCTGGATGCGGTCGCCGTCGGTCTTTTGCACCTCGGTTGCGGCGGTCAAATCGATGGCGGCGGCATCGAGCCGCACGTTCACCGCTTCCACGGCGCGCGTGGTCTGAACAGCCAGCAGCGAAGCGGCGATCATGACCGCTACGGCCGTCAGGCAACGAGTCATGGCCAAAGCAAAACCCCCGCCCGCGGCATCGCCTTGCAGCCGTGGGCTCTGGGCTCGCCGACGGTGAAAATATCCAAACAATCTCACCCTGTTCAGTTTAAGTCGGACATTGCGCCGATTTCGCGGCTTTTGAAGAAACGAACGTTAGGTCAAAAGGTTAGCACAATTTTGCCGATATGGGCGCTGGTTTCCATAAGGGCGTGGGCTGCAGCCGCATCTCTCCACGGGAATGTTTTGTAGATAACCGGTTTGACCTTCCCAGCCGCAATCAGGGGCAACACATTGTCCTCGACCGCGCGCGCAATGGCACCTTTGTCGGCCACGGAGCGCGAGCGCAAGGTCGAGCCGGTATGGTGCAGCCGCTTGAGCATGATCCGGCGAAAATCCACTGTCGCTTTCGGGCTGCCCTGAAATGCGATCTGGACGATGCGCCCCTCCACCGCGGCGGCTTCGTAGTTGCGCGCGATGTAGTCCCCACCCACCATGTCCACAATCACCTCGGCACCCTTGTCGCCGGTGGCCGCCTTCGTGGCCGCGACAAAGTCCTCGGTCCTGTAGTTGACGGCAACGTCGGCACCGAGCTTGCGGCAGGCGTCGCACTTTTCTTGCGAACCGGCGGTGGTGATGACGCGTGCGCCGAACGCCTTGGCGAGTTGGATAGCGGCCGTGCCAATGCCTGACGAACCGCCATGGATCAACAGCGTTTCGCCGCTCTTGAGCCCACCGCGCTCAAATGTGTTGTGCCAGACCGTGAAGAAAGTTTCCGGCACCGCCGCCGCCTCGACCATCGATAGACCGGACACTGGCAGCGCATGACTTTCATGCGCGATGCAGTATTCGGCGTAACCGCCACCGACGACGAGGGCCATCACCCGATCGCCGAGCTTCCAAAGTTTGACGTTGGTACCCAACGCTGCGACCTCGCCGGCAATTTCGAGCCCGGGAATATCCGGCGCGCCGGGCGGAGGCGGATAAAGGCCCATGCGTTGCATCACATCAGGACGGTTCACGCCAGCAGCCGCCACCTTGACCAGAATCTCTCCGTCACCCGGGACTGGCACCGGGCGTTGTTCGGGCACAAGCATGTCCGGTCCGCCGGCTGCTTTGATGCCGATCGCAGTCATTTTGGTTGGTAGCGCAGCCATCCGTTCCTCTGTTTCTGGAAAATGGGAGCCCTCTTTAGGCGGGCTCTGCCGATGTGACAACCGAAGCCGCTGTGGCTAAGTTCCGCTTGCAGC
>DAHUXA010000126.1 GCA_027307405.1 Hyphomicrobiales bacterium
GAACCTCGGCCATTGCACCATCGTAGCCATGGCGTGCATTGCTTTTGTAGTCGCGTAGCGTCTTCACGAGATAATCCTCGCGCTGGTTGGCGATGCGCGGGATGTTTTCACGGCCGGTCAAATCCAGATTGTGACAGTTATTGCACCGATTCTGCGTGATCAGAGCGGAAGCACGCTGCATGCGGCTCACGTCACCCGTATCGGCTGGCGTTTTTGGCGCCGGCAGTTTGGCGATAAAGTCGGAGAAATTTCGTAGGTCATCGTCGGTGAAGCCCTTCGTCATCTCGGACATGACCTGGATCATCTGATCGTCCTTCTTGAGCGCAGATGCACGCTGCTGTTCGCGAAACAAATAAAGCTGGATCAGCAGATAGGGCGCGGGCTGTCCGCCGAGCGACGGGATTTCCGGCGTTTCCGATTGACCGCTTTCGCCGTGGCAAGCCAGGCAAGGCGCCGCGCGTTCCGCAATTGTCTCCGCGAATAGCGGTTGGCTGATGGCGCAAGCAGGCAGAATCGCGACGACGATGCGACGCATGAAGTGTGCGATTGGCATGATTGGTGTCAGTCCAAATAAAAAGCGACCGGGAGCCAGCGCCCCCGGCCGCATATTCCCTTACCGACCGGCGACTTTCGCCTTGCCGTACGTGATGCGATAGATCGCACCATTCCAGTCGTCGGACAGCAGCATCGACCCATCTTTCATGATTTCCACGTCTACCGGACGGCCGATGTATTTGTTGTCGACCAGAAAACCGGTGATGAACGGCTCCATCGACTTCACGGTGCCGTCCTTATTGAGGAAGACCGCGACGACGTCGCCACCGAACTTATTCGTCCGGTTCCATGAGCCGTGGCGGGCAAGGAAGATGGCGTTCCTGTATTTTTTCGGGAACATGTCGCCGGTGTAGAAGCGCAAGCCCAAACCCGCCGAGTGCGGGCCGGTCAACGCGATCGGCGCCGTGAATTCGCGGCAGTTGTGGCCCCAACCGAATTCCGGATCGAGCATGTTGCCCTGATAGCAATAGGGCGCGCCGAAATGCTCTCCGACTTTCGTTACGCGATTGAGTTCATCCTGCGGGACATCCTCATTAAGCCAATCGCGTCCGTTGTCGGAGAAGTAGAGCTGCTTGTTTACCGGATTCCAGTCAAAGCCGACCGTGTTGCGCACACCCTTGGCGATGACTTCGGCGCCAGTGCCGTCGAGATTGATGCGCCGGATCTGGCCGTGGTCCTTGTCATGCAGCACGTTGTTGCCAGGCTGTCCGACCGGAACGTAGAGCTTGTTGTCGGGCCCGATAGCGATGAATTTCCAGCCGTGCGCCTCATCCTTCGGCAGATCGCTGTAAATCACCGTCGGCTTTGACGGCTTGTCGAGATTGGCCTCGACATTGTCGATCTTGGAAATCTGAGACAGCTCGGCGATGTAGAGCGTGCCATTGTGATAGGCGAGGCCGTTCGGTCGATAGAGCCCCTCTGCGACCGTCTTGAGCTCGGTCTTGCCGTCCTTCTTCACAATGGCGGTGACCTTGTTGCCGAAGCGGGTGCCGACGAACACGGTTCCCTTGTCGCCGATGCGCAGCGATCGCGTATTGGCGATGCCGCTGGCATAAACTTCGATGTTGAAGCCCGGTGGCAGCTTGAGCTGGGCGGTCGGCAGCTTGTCAGCTGCCGCCGGGATCGGCGGAGGTGCAACGGGCGCAAGCTTGGCAGCAGCCTCGTTGCCATCGGGGCGGCCGATCAGCGGCGAGCCGGGCGGCAGCGTTGGCGCGGCAGCCGGCGCAGCGGCCGGCGGCGTTGCTGCCGGTGCCAATGCGGGTGGTTGCTGGGCGAATGCCGGCGCGGCCAACAAAATGCCGGCAATCGTGCCGGCAAGCAAAATAGAACGCTGAGCCGTGACACACGAAATCATCGAACTCCTCCCTGATTTGGAGGCGCTTGACCCGCGTGGTCCAATTGAGAATGGCCCCGGAGCGCACCCCCTTAAAAACAAGTCTCCACCTTTCGCGCCTCCGTTGCAATCGGGGGGCCGGCCATTTGGCGCCATCAGGAACTTCGGTAGCTGTAGACGGTATCTTCGCGCTCTTCCGCCAGTTGTGCGACCAGAGCGTGCTGCGGCGACAGGTGGCAAACCGGATCAGCGGCCCGGGCATCCCCCGTAAGTATGAAGGCCTGGCAGCGGCATCCGCCAAAGTCCTGATCGCGCCGCGCGCACGACTTGCAAGGCTCCTGCATCCAATCAGTGCCACGGAATGCTGCGAATGCCGGTGAGGCGCCCCAGATGTCGGCGAGCGAATGCTCGCGCACATTCCAGAACTCAAGCCCCGGGATGACTTCGGCAGCATGACACGGAAGTACTCGACCCGCAGGTGTGACATTGAGCGAGCGCCGGCCCCAACCGCCGACGCAAGGTTTCGGAAATCGCGCATAGTAGTCGGGCACGACCGCATCAATGACGATCCGGCCCTGGTGCTTGGCCCGCAGCATCTCGACTTGACGCACCGCTTCGTCGACTTGCTCGCGCGTAGGCATGAGTGTGGCGCGGTTCTTCAGTGCCCAGCCATAATATTGCACGTGCGCGATTTCCACCCGGCTGGCTCCAAGAGACAGCGCCAATTCCACCATCGATTCGATGCGCCCGATATTTGCGCGATGCACGACCATGTTGATGGTAAGCGGCAAGCCGAGCTTGACGACTTCGCCAGAGATTGCGCGCTTGCGCGTCGACGCACCTTTGTAGCCAGCGATGTGATCGGCGGATGCCTCGTCGCTGTCCTGAATGGAAATCTGCACATGGTCGAGGCCTGCATCGGCGAGGCCCCCGAGAGTTTGCGGAGTCAATCCAACCGCCGAAGTAATGAGATTGCTGTAGAGGCCGGCTTCGCATGCGGCCCTGACAAGTTCGGGCAGATCGCGCCGCGCCGCCGGTTCACCGCCGGACAAGTGCACTTGCAGCACGCCGAGGGAAGCCGCTTCGCGAAATACGCGCGCCCATGTTGCAGTGTCGAGCTCATTGTCACGCTTGTCGAGCGCCAACGGATTGGAGCAATAGGGACAACCCAGAGGGCAACGATGTGTCAATTCGGCGAGTAAACCGAGAGGCGCAGGCAGCGAGCCAGATGCCCCCACTCTACAGCTCCAACAATTTCTTATCCGCGAGCGAGCTCAGCAGAGTCACCACGTCAGTATGTATCCGCTCGCGCGGCGCTGCGAACGTCTTGGCCAAATCGTCCACAATTGCATCAAGAGTGGCTTCGCCGGTGCACCGTTTCAATATCTCAACGGCAATCGCATCGGTCTTGAACACACGTTCCGGCGCGAGCAGAACCCACCCGCCCTGCGCTTCGTTGTGTGACAGGCGCACACCCCTGGGCAGCCGCGGGCAGACACTGTCAGAAAATTGAATTGCCGGCCGGTCCACTAATAATCCTCCGGCAAGAATGCGCCTGGCGGCACCTGTTTAGGCGCAACATAGGCGTGGTACAGGGCATCCAGCATAGCCCACAACACGGTGCATTTGAATTCGAGTGCCGCAAGCACCGCCTGTTGTTGCTCTGGCGTCCTGGCATTGCACTTGACGAAATTGAGCGCAAAATCGGCGTCGCGCTTGGCTTGCGGCGGACGTTTGTCAAAGTAGCTCAGCGTCTCGCGCGTCACGAAGTCATAGTTCGCCAGCATTCCCGCCATACGTTCGCTGATGATCACCGGCGAAAACATCTCGGTCAGCGAAGACGCGATCGCTTCCAGCAAGGTCTTGTCGCGCACAAAACGTACATAAGCCTCGACCGCGAAGCGCGTTCCCGGCAACAACCCTTGCAGCGACGTGACGTAGTCGCGATCAAGCCCGAGACCATCGGTGAGCTTGAGCCAACGCGCGATGCCTCCATCGCCCTCCCGCTCGCCATCGTGATCGACGAGCCGCGATCGCCATTCACGGCGCACAGCCGAATCCTCGCAACGGGCGATCAAGGTCGCGTCCTTGATAGGGATCATCGCCTGATAATAGTAACGGTTGAGCGCCCACGCCTGCACTTGGCCCCTAGTGCATTTGCCGCCATGAAGCAGTGTATGGAATGGATGCAGCCGGTGATAACGCCTGGCGCCGATATCGCGCAGCGCGGCTTCCAACTCCTCTGGAGAGAGCAACTTCACAGCACGATCTCCATTCCGTCTTCTGCCACTTGCCAACCGGCGGCTTCGACTTTTTGTCGTTGGGCCGATCCGTCAATCAAGACCGGATTGGTGTTGTTGATATGGATAAAAATTCGCCGAGCCGACAATGCGTCCAGGGCGCGCAGTGAACCACCCTCCCCGTCGATTGGCATGTGGCCCATTCGTCGGCCGGTTTTCTGACCGGTACCGACACGGATCATCTCATCATCCACGAACAGCGTACCGTCGAACAGCACGACGTCGGCCCGTGCAATGCGTTCGCGCATGCTACCGGTTACCGCCGCGGCGCCCGGCACGAATACTAATCGCGCACCGTCGCGATGCAATTCGACGCCGACGTTGGCCGCACTTTCGGTTTCGATTTCGGGGGCTTCGCCCTCGAGATAGAGCGGCAGCTTGCCCGGCACCATGAACAAAGTTGCTTCGACGCCGCCCGCCAACGTAAAGCGCTCGCCGGGATTGACGGCCCGGCGCGCCATTGACGTCATCGCTCCGAACATGGCGTTGGCGGCGACTGCCGCGTGACTGGCTGGCGTCGCATAGAGCGTAAAGGGAGTGCTCTCCCGCAAGGACAATAGTCCGGTAATCTGGTCTATCTCGGCGCCAGTCAGGACTACCGCGTCAATTGGACTGCTGCGCAAAGGGCCACGCGGCTGGAGCGCAGGCGTCGCGCGGATCTGCGCGGACAAATCGGGCGAAGCGTTGATCAGCGTCCATCGGCCGTCGCCCGAAGAAATCGCAATGCTGGTCTGCGTACGTGGATGGACGCGAGAATCACCCGCCCACGCCAATGCGCAGACGGGACATCGACAGTTCCATTGCGGAAAAGCGCCTCCCGCCGCCGAACCGAGCACAATAGCGGTGAGGCGCCCCATCTAACGGGGTGGGGTAGGACGAATCAGGAAATCAGAACTCGGCCGGCAGATAGCCGTTAATCTCGAGTCCGATGCAGATCTCGACGAGGATCGGGGTCGTCCAAGCCATGGCGTTTCCTTTCGACCGCAATTTTTGACCGGCGGTTCTAAGCGGCAACATTAACGCAGGCCTGAAATGCCGCAAGGGGCGGCGTGGACTACCTATGAGGCATCACGTCTTTGTCATGCCCGCCGGCCATAAACGCGCCTTATGTAAAAGTCATGGGTATAACTGATGAAAATCCGCCGGAACCGTCTGTCTCCCTGTCCGTTGCCTTAGCCTCCGCTCGTGCAATCAGCTAAAATCAACATGAATCGTGCGATTTTGGCCGTTCGTGCTAAATAGCCACAGTAGACACCTGTTTTGGCCGGGCTATTGGGAAAAACGTAACCGGGTGTGCGCTATCAGTTAGACTGGGCTGGACAAATGAGGGCCCGCGTGCCCTCTGGCAGTTTTTGGGAGACACGGTGGTGAAAATTACTCGATTCGACCGGCTGTTAGCTTCAACCGCGCTCGTGCTGGTGCTGGCCCTGTCCAGCCACACGGCTGTGGCGCAGCAACCCGACAAGCCGGTCCAGGCGTCGGTGCCGGTGCCGGACACTTCGCTGCCGCCACCGCTGACGGCCAAAGACGTGGCGGCGCCGGCCAAACAGGCCGCGCCAGTCGTCAAGGACGAGCCCAAGCAGAATGCGACGGCGCCATCCGCCGAACCAGCCAAGGCCGCGGCTGCCTCGACCACGGCAAGCACCGACAACCCGGTTGCCGACAAGCTGCGCGAATTGATCACAAGCCGGCAATTGGACCGTTTGGTCAGCCGCAAGGCGGACCGCGCCGGGATTGAGGCTTATTACAGTGCTCGCAACTACGCGCCGCTCTGGGTGAGCAACAACGCCGCCAATGAACGCGCGAAAGCGGCAATCGCCTACATGGCGCACGCTGATGCGGTTGGTCTCGACCCGAGCGACTATCCGACGCCCGATTTCAAATCAGTAACAACGCCTGATGCGCTGGCCGAGGCCGAACTCAAGCTCACCACCTCCGCGCTCACGTTCGCGCGGCACGCGCAGATAGGGCGTATCAATTTCACCCGTGTCGGCGCGGACATTCAGTATGATCTGAATGCGCCCGAGCCGGCGGACGTGCTGACCAAGCTTGCTGACGGCAACGACGCCGCAAAAGTTCTCGACGGCTTCAACCCACCGCATGCTGAATTCAAGGCGCTGAAGGCCAAGCTCGCCGAACTGCGCAAGGGGCCAGCTGTCTCCGATACCAAACCCGAGAGCAAACCAGAGCAGCCGCGCGTGTATGTTCCCGACGGCAAGATCATTCGTCCGGGCATGAAGGACGCGCGTGTGGTGGCGCTGCGCAAACGTCTCGCCATCGCCGGCGACAAAGAAAATCCGCTTTATGATGACGCGGTGCGCGACGCGGTAAAGACATTCCAGACGGAAAGCGATATCGGCGTCGACGGCAATCTCGGTCCCAACACCGTGCGTGCGCTCAACGGTGAGCGCAAGGAGACACATTACGCGTCTGCCGATCCGATCGACACGATCATCGTCAATATGGAACGTTGGCGCTGGGTGCCACGCAATCTCGGCAACCCGCACGTGATCGTCAACGTCCCGGACTACTCGCTGACGCTTTACAACAACGACAAAGTGTACTGGCACACCAAGATCGTGGCCGGCAAGCCGGGGCTTGCGACCCCGATGGTGAGTGCGGAGATGAAGTTCATCACCGTCAATCCCACCTGGAACGTGCCGCCATCCATCATCGAAAAAGAGTATTTGCCGGCCCTACAGGAAGACCCGCAGGCGCTTGACCGAATCGGCCTCAAGTTGACGCAGGACGCCGACGGAACCATCCACATTTCTCAGCCGCCAGGCGCGGGTAACGCGCTCGGCCGTATCCGGTTCAACTTCCCGAACAAGTTTTTGGTCTATCAGCACGATACGCCGGACAAACATCTGTTCGCTAAGGAGAAACGCGCGTTCAGCCACGGCTGCATGCGAGTACAGAATCCGCTGACCTACGGCGAGAAGCTATTGTCACTCGTGCTGCCGAAAGAGCATTACACCGAGGCCCGCCTGGAATCGATGTTCGGCGGTAGCGAGATCAACATCAACTTCCCGACATTCATCCCGGTTCACCTGACCTATCAGACAGCCTTTGTGGACGAAGCCGGCAAGCTGCAGTTGCGCGAGGATGTTTACGGCCGCGACGCCAAGATGTTCGCGATCCTGAAGAGCAACGAGCGTAAGGTCGCCGATATCGCTGTCGAGCGGGCGCCGAACACCTCATCCAAGCCGGTGCGCATGCCAGTCGGCATGTACGGCGGCGGCAGCGGTTACAGCTATGGCGGCGGCAACAACTTTTTCGATTGGATATTCGGCGGACCGCAGGGCGGGCCCCACCCCTATCCGCCGCGCAACATTCCGCCGCCGCGCAATGGGAACGGCCGCTACAGCTGGCGCTAAACGAAACGAGCAACAATCAACGGAAACGCCGGCGACAAATTCGCCGGCGTTTTTTGTTTTCGGCTCGCCAGCGCGAAACACTGAGTGACATCGGAGCAATGAAAAAGGTGTTGACGTTCGCCGCTGTCGCCGAAGTTGCGACCGGATTGGCGTTGCTGATTGTTCCTTCGCTGGTTGGGCAACTGTTGTTGGGTGAGCAACTGACCGGCGTCGCCATGCCGATTGCGCGCGTGGCGGGCATCGCCCTGATAGCTTTAGGGATCGCCTGCTGGCCGGGTCCACCGCTGCTTGGCATGTTGATCTACAGCGCAGCGGTCACGCTGTATCTTGCTTACCTTGGTTTCGCAGGCGGGTTGGCTGGCGTCTTTCTATGGCCCGCGGTTGCGCTTCACGCAGCTCTGTCAATCCTTCTCGGTCGCGCTTGGCTCGCCACTGATTCTTGATATTCTGGTCTTAATTTACAGGAGGGAATGTCAATGATCGTAACTGTAACCACTTTCCATCTGAAGCACCCAGCGACCTTGGGTGAAATGACCAAGGTCTTTCAGGCGACAGCACCGAAGTACCAAGGCATGCCCGGCTTACTTCGAAAGAATTATTGGATGAGCGAGGATGGACTACGCGTGGGCGGCATTTATGAATGGGCATCCCGAGCAGATGCTGATCGCGCCTACACCCCGGATTGGAAGAAATTCGTAGAGAGCAAGTACGGCGTGACCCCCGTGATCGAGTATCTTCATTCACCAGTGATGGTGGATAATCGCGAGGGTACGATCAGCGTCGCAGCGTGATGTGCGACGCGCTTACTGATCTTTTCAAGTTGCGGCTTGCGGACACTTGATCGCCTCGATGCAATGCTTGCGCGCCTGACCGGCGGGCCAGCGTGACATGGCTGCTGCGGACATGGCGCGCTCGGCGCACAGATGTCCGCTTTCGGGGGTAAAGCGGACATGCGCCGAACATTACGTGATGTCTGCTTTTGACCCATAGCGGACATTGGTGTCGCAAAGTGCGCTCGGTCGTAGCGTGTCGCCGGCACTGCTCGCGCGCACCGACGAGGTTATCGAATGAGTAGCGAATGTCCGCTTCTGGCGCAAAGCGGACATTGGGGACTTGATCCGCATCTCAAGATGGTTGTGTGCCAATCCTGATTGGTTGCAAAATCTCGCCTAAAATAATCTTTTATGACCAGATAATACTTGGACGGGTCACGGTATGTCTGTTCACAGTCCCCGGCTGATGCTCCTCGTCCTTTTCATCGCGAGGACGGCGATGGCCTTCCAATTTCAGTCCGTCGCCTCCAGCGCCCCATTTCTAGTCGATGCATTTGCAATCGACTTCGCACGGCTCGGCACGCTAATCGGACTCTATATGTTGCCGGGAATTTTCATTTCCGTGCCGGGTGGCATGCTCGGGCAGCGCTTCGGCGCCAAGAATTTGGTGTTGGCCGGATTGCTCTCGATGGCATTGGGCGGTGCGCTAATGGGCGCAAGTACATCGTTTCTAACGGTCATGGCAGGTCGGCTGGTCAGTGGCGTGGGTGCGGTGTTGATTAATGTCCTAGTGACAAAGATGGTCACAGATTGGTTTGTCGGTCGTGAGATTGTCACCGCTATGGCGATCCTTGTGGTGAGCTGGCCACTTGGCCTTGCCCTCGGACTTTTATTGTTCACGCCTCTGGCTGCATCGCTGTCATGGAACGCGGTGATGTACACGGCGGCATTGATGGCGTTGGCGAGCTTTCTGCTGGTGGCGCTGATGTATAGCAATCCGCCGGAAACATCCGTGGCTTCTGCTTCGGGTCTAAAACTTACCCTCACGCGGCGCGAATGGCTTTGCGTTTCGCTCGCTGGCAGTATTTGGATGACCTATAATGTCGGGTATATCGTCCTGATCAGTTTCCTTCCGGCGCTATTGACGACGCGCGGCTATTCTCTGTCGCAAGCCGGCGTGGTCGTCAGTTTCTTGGGTTGGATGCTGATACCCTTAGTACCGTTAGCCGGTACTCTTGCCGAACGGCTAAATTGGCCAAACGTTTTCTTAGTCGGCGGCCTTTTGATCGCTGGCTTAGCTGCCGCGGCGCTGCCAATCGCCCACGACCCGATCATTCCGTTCGGGGTTCTGGCGGCGGTAGTTGGTGCGCCGGCGGGACTAATCATGGCGTTACCTGCGCAAGCATTGCGGCCGGAAAATCGCGCCGGCGGAATGGGCGTGTATTTCACTTGGTATTACGCGGGCATGGCTGTGTTGCCGGCGCTAGCCGGCATGGCCCGCGATTTGACGGCAAGTTCTGCCGCGCCGGCGCTTTTTGCATCTGGGATGATGGCCCTTGCAATCGCTGGATTGGTGGGATTTCGCCTCGCCAACCGATAGCTGCGCTGCTCGGGTCAGCCCCTTCAATAGGGTGGTTTGAGCCGTTACGATGCCCTGTCTGAGGGGCGGCCATGAGGCGGCGCGCATTCATCAGCTTACTTGGCGGCGCGGCCGTATGGCCGGTGGTGGCGCGTGCACAGCCATCTGAGGGGATGCGGCTCATCGGTGTGCTGATGAACCGGGCCGCCGACGATCCCCAAGGTCAGGCTCGCGTCGCGACGTTCAAGCAAGCACTGCAACAATTGGGTTGGACCGAAGGCCGCAATGTGCGGATCGATACCCGGTGGGGTGCAGACGATGTCGACCGCGAACGCGGATACGCGGCAGAATTGGTCGCACTCACGCCAGACATTGTTTTGGCCAGCGGCACCCTCAGCGTGACGGCCTTGCAACATGTTAGCCGCACCTTGCCCATCGTGTTCGTTGGCGTGACCGATCCGGTCGGTGCTGGCTTCGTCGATAGCCTGGCACGGCCGGGCGGAAATGTTACCGGCTTTATGATTTACGAATACAATTTGAGCGGAAAATGGCTTGAACTCCTCAAGCAGATTGCGCCGAGCATCACGCGAGTGGTCGTTATTCGGAACCCAGACAATCCTGTCGGGGTCGCTGTGTTCAGCGCCCTTCGAGCCGCAGCGCAACCGCTCAGAGTGGAGGTGAGTCCGGTTGATAGCCGCCGCAACGCCGACGAGATTGAGCGCGCAATCACAGCCTTTGCTCGCTCTCCGAATGGCGGTCTGATCCTGACACCGAATGCGGCCGCGATGCCGGCTCATTATAGTCTGATCGTCAAGCTTGCGGCGCGGTACAAGCTGCCTGCGGTCTATCCTTTCCCCGAAATGGTCACTAATGGCGGCCTGATGTCATATGGGCCTGACGTGATCGACCAGTGCCGACGCGCTGCCGAATACGTCGATCGCATCCTCAAGGGAGAGAAGCCCGGCGAACTACCGGTCCAGCAGGCCACTAAATTCGAGCTACGCATCAACCTCAAGACTGCCAAGGCGCTCGGCCTCGAAGTCCCTAACACACTGATTGGGCGGGCCGACGAGGTGATCGAATAAGCAGCGGAATGTCGCTATTGGCACTTAGCG
>DAHUXA010000127.1 GCA_027307405.1 Hyphomicrobiales bacterium
CACGACGAGCGTGTTTTCGAATGAGGCACCGAGTGCATAGCCCGCACTCCACAACTTGGCTACGTCCCGCATGAAACCGAACGTACGTG
The DNA here is from genome assembly GCA_027307405.1 of Hyphomicrobiales bacterium. Classification (GTDB taxonomy): domain Bacteria; phylum Pseudomonadota; class Alphaproteobacteria; order Rhizobiales; family Xanthobacteraceae; genus Pseudolabrys. The sequence continues at coordinate 90 of DAHUXA010000127.1, forward strand.
CGCGCGCAATCTCGCGCCGGAACGTATCCGGCTCGACGTCGAGTGAAAGCGCCTGCCGACCGATCAGCGGATGATCGAATTCAATTTCGGCTTCGACCCGGAAGCCATGCTGGTATGGCCGCAGCTCCCCATAGGCGCCGTCCTTCGCAACCGATATCGGCTTGATCACCTCGATATAGCGGCGCGGCAGTGCACGGGCTGTGAGGCCGGCCTGATCGATCGCATCGACGAAAGCCGCGGCGCTGCCATCCATGATCGGCACTTCCGGACCGTCTACCTCGACAACGACGTTGTCGACGTAAAGGCCGCGTAGAGCAGCCAGCAGATGCTCGGCGGTCGAGCAAAGTGGGCCTTTGGCGTCGCCGAGCACGGTGGCGAATTCTGTCGCGGTGACAGCGCGCACGTCGGCGCGGATCTCGCGCTCGATTGAACTGTCGGGTGCAATGCGCTGGAAGACGATGCCGCTGTCATCGTCAGCGGGATGGAGTGTCAGCGTAACTGGTAGGCCAGAATGAACGCCAATGCCGGAAACGGCAATTTGGTGGCGTAGCGTTGTCTGCTTGGCGCCCTTCATCTACCCAAATTCCGCCGGCCCGATGAACGCCGTGCGGCCCCATTTCCCCAGGCCCCCGCGGGGGCCACATTTTTGCCTTCAGTCGAAGCCGCCCGTCCAGCCTGAGCGGCGATCCCCAAGGACTCGAAAAGTCCCTTTCGCTGCTGAAACTTAGGCTATTAACCCGGTCGTCACCAACTCACGCTTTCTTACCGACTGTTACTCTTTTTTGCCGTAATTGCCTGTCGAGGCCGACATCGGCCTCACAATCTGATCGATCGCGAATGCTCGCCGACGGGCGAACGGGTCGCGTCCCAGCTACTCCATAACAGGCTGATCGAGAAATCATATTTTGTTTCAATTGGTTAGGTGGGGCCTTCCGGTCAGCAGACGGCCCCGCTTCCATTGCAGGAACCGGGGCCGCTGTCGTTGGATCGATTCTCAGTTGGCCTGACGGCGGAGGAAAGCTGGGATATCGAGCTGGTCGTCCTCAGCCGAATTATGCACAGGCGCAGACCGGCCATGGGGATCGAGGCCCTGGGGCGCCGCCCGCCGCGCGTATTCCGACACGGGCTCCGCGGGCCGGCCCTCAGGGTGGCGAGCGGTCGGGCGCTGCTGCGGCCGCTCGAATTGCGGCGCAGGCCGCGCGGGCCGCGGCATCGGGGGGGCCGACGGGACTTCGCCCTCCGACTTTCGCCCAAGGCCAACTGAAGCCAGCCTCTGCATAAGCGTCATACGGCGCTTTTCAGGATGATCGTCTTCGAGCTCACCGCGCTGCGCCCGAATTTCATTTTGGGCGGGCACCGGCAGCTCGTCGATACGCGGCATGCGTGGTGTGCGCGCGAAGCGTTCGGGCGCCGGTGGAATGAACGCTGCCGGCATCTGCGGCTCTGCGATTGGCGCCTCGCTTTGCGCCGGCTCGAAGAGTGATGGCTTGACCGGCATTGGCCGAATGGACACGTCCTCGATCGCGGTCGGTGGCAGGATCGCGGCGGCGACCGCTGCATGGGCGGCGGACTCGACCGAAGGCGCGGTGTGCGCAGCCGCCGGCGCACTACGCTCAATGCGATCGGCGATGCGACGGCTGTCGTTGCGGATCTTGCCGGCGAGTTCTCTGAGCGCGCTGTCTGCAGGTTGGGCGTGGCGCGCGACACCGGTATTATCGATGCCGGTCGCCACCACCGAGACCCGGATGATGCCTTCCAGGCTTTCATCGAATGTGGCGCCGACGATGATGTTGGCGTCCTGATCGACCTCTTCTCGGATGCGGGTTGCAGCTTCGTCGACCTCGTAGAGCGTGAGGTCCTTGCCGCCGGTGATCGAAATGAGCAGGCCCTTGGCTCCCTTCATAGAAGCGTCATCGATCAGCGGATTGGAGATCGCCGCCTCAGCGGCCGTAAGCGCCCGCTTTTCTCCTGACGCTTCGCCGGTGCCCATCATCGCCTTGCCCATTTCGCGCATGACCGCGCGTACGTCGGCAAAGTCGAGATTTATCAGGCCTTCTTTGACCATCAGGTCCGTGATGCAAGCCACGCCCGAGTAGAGCACTTGGTCGGCCATGGCAAAGGCATCGGCAAACGTGGTTTTCTCGTTGGCCACTCGGAACAGATTCTGGTTCGGGATGATCAGCAGGGTGTCCACCACCTTTTGCAGCTCGATGATCCCCGCTTCAGCAAAGCGCATGCGGCGCTGGCCTTCGAAGTGGAACGGCTTGGTGACCACACCGACGGTAAGGATGCCGAGTTCACGCGCAGTCTTCGCGATGATCGGTGCCGCGCCAGTTCCGGTGCCGCCGCCCATTCCCGCGGTAACAAACACCATGTGCGCGCCGGTCAGATGATCGCGGATCTCGTCGATCGCCTCCTCCGCCGCGGCGCGCCCCACCTCAGGCTGCGAGCCAGCACCAAGGCCTTCGGTGACCTGGGTGCCCATCTGAACGATGCGCTCTGCTTTGGACATCGTGAGGGCTTGCGCGTCTGTATTGGCGACAACGAAGTCGACGCCTTGCAGGCCGGCCGCGATCATGTTGTTCACTGCATTGCCGCCGGCGCCGCCGACGCCGAACACGGTAATGCGAGGTTTCATTTCCCGAATATCGGGGATCGTCAGGTTGATAGTCATGTTTGCCTCATGATTGCACGGGCAGCAGGCTTTACGTTGCGCCGTGGGCGCCTTCGCAATTGCACGCCGCCGAACTGGGCCGATCCGCCGCCGGCCGATCGTTGGTGATGAAGGGTCAGAAACTTTCGCGCAGCCATCGTCCGACCCGTGCCATGTAACCGCCTGTCCCCGTCATCAATTGCCGCGTTCGCCGCGGTTCGAAGTGTTCGAGATGTGCCGCCTGCGGATACACCAGCAGGCCCGCAGCCACCGCAAAGGCCGGCCCCTTGGCCGCCTCGGGCAGCCCAGCCAAGCCAAGCGGGCGGCCAATTCGTACGGGGCGTCGCACGATGCGAGCGGCGAGATCGGCGAGACCGGTAAGCTGGCTCGCGCCGCCGGTTAGCACGACTCGCCCGCGCGGCTCCGCCGCGAACGGCGAAGCGGCCAGGCGGTCGCGCACCATTTCCAGAATCTCCTCGACACGTGGCCTGATGATTCGCACGAGCGAAGCGCGCGAAACGAATTGCGGCGGCTCTCGCTCGTCGTCCTCGACCGGCGGTACCGTGATCATGTCGCGCTCATCCGAGCCCCCAGCCAAAACACTGCCATAAATCGCTTTGATTCGCTCAGCGTCGGCCATGCCGGTGTTAAGGCCGCGGGCCAGATCCATGGTCACGTGGTTGCCGCCGAGCGCGAAACCGTCGGCATGCACGAATTTGCCGCCCGAAAAGACCGCCAAAGTTGTGGTTCCGGCGCCCATATCGACCGTAGCCACCCCTAGATCGGCCTCATCGTCTGCGAGGGCCGCGAGGCCGGCCACATAGGGGGAAGACACCATCGCCTCGACTGAAAGGTGGCTGCGCTCGACCGTCAGCATCAGGTTTCGCACCGTCGCTACGTCGGCGGTAACCATGTGCATATCGACGCCCAGGCGATGACCGAGCATCCCGCGCGGTTCGCGGATACCCGTGGCGGCGTCAACGGTGTAGCCGATCGGCAGGGAATGCAGGACGGCGCGCCCATCGCGTACCGAATGCCGGCTCGCCGCCGCGAGCACCCGCCCGATATCGGCTTCGGTCACCGCGCGGCCGGCGAGATCGGTATTCGCTATGAACCGTTCGCTGCCAAGACGGCCGCCGGACATCGACACGACAACGGATTCGAGCTGCACGCCGGCCATGCTTTCGGCAATGTCGATCGCCTGGCGGGCCATCTGCTCAGCTTCGACCAGATCGACCACAGAGCCAGCCTTCATGCCGCTCGCCGCGGTGTGGGCAAAGGCCAGGAGCCGCACGCCGTGGCTGCGCCGGCGCAGGACGTCTTGCGGCGCTTGCGGCTCGAGCCGCGCGATCAGGCAGACAACCTTGCTTGTGCCGATGTCGAGACCGGCGACGACGGCTGCGCGTTTGAGCGAAACCGGCTTCATCTTCGGGGTAAGGCCGAAGCGCAGCACGGTCATGCTTCGCCTCCTTTGCCGGCCTTGCCTTTCTTCGTCTTCTCAGCCTCCTTAAGTGCCTGCTCACGCGCAACCGCAGCGCTATCAGACTGGCGCACGGTGACACGGTCGGGCAGCCTGAGATCGACCGCCATGATGTCCCGCGATAGCAGCTTATCGCCGCGATCGAGATCGATAAGTATCCGCAACGCCTGCTCGGGTTCGATTTCCGGCAGCAGAATCTCTACACCGCTTTTAAGGTGCAAATTCCAACGCCGCTCGGCCACCAGGACCGACGCTTCGTTCGCTTGCGCGATCGCCGGGTATCGCGCCACAAGTGCAAGAAAATTCTGCGCGCTTTGCTCGGCTCCCCTGCCCACGACAAGTGGCAAAGCGTTGAACCGCGACGGTACGGCTGTCTCGAGCACGGTGCCATCGGCGGCGATCAGCACGACGCGGCCATTCCTTTGCCAAAGTGCAAACGGCTGGCGTTCCTTGATCTCGATGCGCAGGCGGTCGGGGTAAAGTTTGAGAACTGTAGCGTCCGCGATCCATGGATTGGCCAACAAGCGCGTGCGCGTGCGCGCTGCGTCAAGAAACAACAGCGACGAACGATCCGTGATGCCGGCAAGTATCAGAATTTCGTTACGGCCAACCTCGTGTTCACCGTCGAGGGCGACCTCGGATATCCGGAAGCCAACTTTGTTGGCGGCTGCGTCACAGAGATCCTGCAAGTTCTCGATAATTTGAGGAATGTGGCCGCCTTTGACGGCGCCATAGCTGACGCTCGCAAGCAGCAGAATGGCAGCGGCCGACGAGCCGGTGCCACGCGGTATTTTCAAATTGACCAGTAGTCCGCCCCAACGGCGCACAAGTCTCGGCCAGCGCTGCCGATACGATGAACGTCGCTTCGGCTTCAGCGATTGAGCGAGACGTACTCGGCCTTCCATCGAGACCTGCTTTACATGTTGTGCCCAACGAGGGCCGCAAGCTCCGCCACGAGCATGATGCTAGTCACGCTCTGTATCCGGCTTCAGAAGAGACCATCCCGTCCCTCGGAGGCCGCCGACAGCGGTGAAGCCCGCACGCACGACTTCGCGGCAGCCAAACGCGCGGCGCGCCGCCAGTGCCTAACCTTCGGGCTTATTGGTAAATGATTAGTAAAATTTGAATGATTTCAGGATTTAGCGGTCGGTCCGCCTTAACTACCGGTCGAGCGATGCATCCTCGACCATCCAGCGCACCAGCTCATCAAACGTTATGCCAGCGTGCTGCGCCATCTCCGGTACCAGCGAGGTTTCGGTCATGCCCGGCTGGGTGTTTACCTCCAGGCAGACGATGCCTTCAGCACCGGACCGGTTGTCATCATAACGGAAGTCGGCGCGGGTGACGCCGCGGCAGCCAAGCGCGTGATGGGCGGCGAGCGCCAACCGCTGAATTTCGCCGTAGATTGCGGTCGCGATCGGCGCCGGCAGCAAGTGTTTCGAGCCACCCGGCGCGTATTTGGCTTCGTAGTCGTAGAATTTCACGGCAGGCACAATCTCGATCACGCCGAGTGCTTTATTCCCCATCACCGCGCACGTGAGCTCCTTACCCGGGATATAAGGCTCGACTAAAACTCGTTCGCCGAATGCCCAATCGGACCGCGTCAGTTCCTGAGGCGGATGCTTGTGATCTTCACGCACAATGAATACGCCGACGCTAGAACCTTCCGCCACCGGTTTGACGACATAAGGCAGCGGCAAGAGATGACGCTTGGCCGCCTCCGCGCGTGTGGCCACGACACCTCCCGGCACCGGCACCCGCGCCGCCGCCAGAACGGTTTTGGCAATGTCCTTTTGCATCGCAAGCGCGGAAGCAAGCACGCCCGAATGACTGTATGGAATACCAAGAATTTCGAGCATACCCTGCAAGGTTCCGTCCTCACCCGGGCGGCCGTGCAAAACGTTGAACGCCACCTCGGGCTTGAGCGCACGTAGCGTCGCGGCAACCTCACGGTCGACGTCAACACGGCTGACACGGTAGCCGATCCGCTCAAGCGCGTCGGCGCAGGCTTTGCCCGAACGCAGCGACACCTCGCGCTCGGCCGACCATCCACCCATCAGGACTGCGACGTGCTTCATTGCCTCAGCGCCCAACTCCGACCCGCTTGATTTCCCCTTCCAGCTCGACGCCGGAATGCGCCTTCACCCGTTGCCGCACAGTTTCGCCTAATGTCTCAATGTCAGCCGCACTGGCCCCGCCCAGATTGATAAGAAAATTGCTGTGGAGTTCGGACACCTGCGCGCCGCCGATGGTGAGCCCGCGGCAGCCCGCGTCATCCACCAGCTTCCAAGCACTATGACCTGGCGGATTCTTAAACGTTGAGCCGCCGGTGCGATTGCGCGGCTGACTCGCCTCACGTTTTTTCTTGATCTCGACCATCTCGGCGGCGATTTCCTCGGTTGCGCCCGCGCGTCCGCGCAAGGTCGCAGCAGTGAAAATCACATCGTCCGGCACGCTGCACTGGCGGTAGGAAAAACCCATCTCACCATTGCTGAAGTTACGTACATTGCCTTGGCGGTCGACACCGCGGGCATCGATCAGGATATCTTTGGTTTCGCCTCCATAGGCGCCGCCGTTCATGCGCAAGGCACCACCGATAGTCCCCGGAATGCCGCTGAGAAACGCCAGTCCTGCCACACCGGCCGCTTGCGCCGCCCGCGCCACCATCACGTCTAGCATCGCCGTACCGGCGGTAACGCGATGGTCTTCGATCTTCACGTCATTGAATCCGCGGCCGAGCCGGACCACGACGCCTGGCACACCGCCGTCACGTACGATTAGATTCGAGCCAGCGCCTATCACTGTGACAGGGATCTCTGAAGGCAAGTTGCGCAAAAAATACGCAAGATCATTTTCATCCTCGGGCATGAAGAAAGCCTGTGCCGGGCCGCCAACGCGAAACCAGGTGAATTCTCCAAGCGACTGATTGGCCAGCAACCGCCCCCGCAATTCGGGCATCTTGGCCTTCAGGTCAGGCACGATGTCGGGAAAGCTCATAGTGATTTTAATTCCGCCGGTAGCGCGTAAGCCCATTGCGTGATGGAGCCGGCGCCCAGGCAAACAACATAGTCGCCCGACCTCGCCAAGCTTTTGACAAGCGACGCAAGCTTCTCCGGCGATTCCAGCGGAATTGCTTGCTTGTGACCATGTGCGCGCAGGCCGGTCACAAAGGCGTCTCGGTCAGCGCCCGGAATAGGTTGCTCGCCGGCTGGATAGACGGGCGCGACGATCACCGCGTCGGCATCATTGAAGCAGGTGCAGAATTGTTCGAACAGATCGTGTAGTCGCGTATAGCGGTGTGGCTGCATCACCGCGATCACTTGGCCCTTGGCACTTTCGCGCGCGGCGCGCAGCACAGCCGCGATCTCGACGGGGTGATGAGCGTAGTCGTCAATGACCACCGCTCCGTTCCATTCACCGACAAGCGTAAAACGTCGTTTGACGCCGCCAAAATTGGCAAGCGCCTCGCGAATTGCGTCGGCCTTGAGTCCAAGCGCATGCGCCACCGCTACCGCTGCGGTGGCGTTGAGTGCGTTGTGTCGACCAGGCATCGGCAGCGCGAGCTTGTCGATTGTGTGCGAGATCTTGCCGCCGCGATCGCGAAATAGAACAGAGAAGCGCGACTGGCCGTTGTGATGATCGAGATCGGCGAGCTGCACGTCGGCTTGCGGGTTTTCGCCGTACGTGAGGATGCGGCGATCTTCCAGCTTGCCGACCAATGTTTGAACCACGGGGTGATCTATGCACATGACTGCAAAGCCATAGAACGGCACGTTCTCAACAAAGGCACGGAATGCATCCTGCACGGCGTCAAAGGTATGGAAATGGTCGAGATGCTCGGGGTCGATGTTCGTGACAACGGCGATGTCAGCCGGCAACTTTAGGAAGGTACCGTCAGATTCGTCGGCCTCAACCACCATCCAGTCGCCTGCCCCCAGCCGTGCATTGGTGCCGTACGCATTGATAATGCCGCCGTTGATCACGGTCGGATCAAGGCCGCCGGCATCCAGCAGGGAAGCAACCAGTGAAGTCGTTGTCGTCTTGCCGTGCGTGCCCGCAATCGCGACGCAGCTCTTGAGCCGCATCAATTCGGCAAGCATCTCGGCGCGCCGCACGACCGGCAGACGTTTGGCGCGCGCGGCGACAAGTTCGGGATTGTCACGCTTGATCGCGGAGGAAACGACCACCACGTCGGCGCCGTCGATATTTTCGGCCTTATGGCCGATAGCAACTTCGACGCCCTTGTCACGCAGGCGTTTGACGTTGGCGCTGTCTGCGACATCCGAGCCGGTCACGCTATAGCCGAGATTGGTAAGCACCTCGGCAATGCCGCTCATCCCGATGCCGCCGATGCCAACGAAATGCACCGGACCGATGTCGCGCGGAAGCTTCATAAAGGTCGCCCTTAGCCCTTCCCTATGCGCGCCGGCGCGCGCATCGGCCATGTCTTGCAGGAGGTGCAAGGCCGAAACAAGGCCGCTTAACAAAGCTGTTTAATTTCGCGCGACTTTCAACACAAGGTCAGCCAGCCTGTCAGCCGCGTCGATGGTGCCGGCCGATTTGGCCGCCTGTGCCATATGCGCAAGCCGCGCCGGATCATTCGAAAGCGCCGTTATTTCCGCCGCCAAATTTTCGGGCGTGAAGTTACGTTGCTCGACACGGATCGCTCCACCCGCAGCCTCAAGAACACCGGCATTCGCGAACTGGTCCTGATCCAGCGCATGCGGAAGGGGCACCAGGATGGCTGGCCGCCCAATGGCCGAGAGCTCGGCCACTGTTGATGCGCCCGAACGGGAAATGACCAGATGTGCCGCTGCCATGCGTACAGGAAGATCTGGAAAAAAGGGCGCAGTTTCGGATTGGACACCAAGCCGCGCGTAGGTTGCGTACACCACCTCGGTGTCTTCAGGCCGTACCTGTTGAACAATCGACAACCGCGCGCGAAGATCGTTACCGAGCCGCTCAATGGCTGCGGGCACAATCTCCGCCATTACGTGAGCACCCTGGCTGCCGCCAAAAACAAGGAGGCGAAAATCGCCGCCAGCCGGCGCGGCGTAAGGGATTGCTGCCGCTGCGACCACTTGCGGGCGAATAGGATTGCCAGTGAAAGTTATTTTGCTCTGCCAGTGCCGATTGAAATTCTTCAGTGTCCGGAAACCGGTGGCGATCGCAGTGACGCGGGAGGCCAGCAGTCTGTTGGCGCGCCCCATGACGCCGTTCTGCTCGTGCAACAAAGTGGGTATGCCGCGCCAGCTGGCCGCAAGAAGCGGCGGCACTGTCGGGTAGCCACCGAAGCCAACCACGGCATTTGGCTTTATGCGACCGAGTAACTTCCAAGCCTTGGCGGTGCCGACCGCCAGCAACGTAGATGTGCGCGCGAGGGCAAATGGATTGCGTGCTCGCAACGTGGCGCTCGGAATCAGGTGAACGGTCCGCGCCGGGAATTTAAAATAAGCGCCGCGACGGTCGGTCGCGAGATCGACTACTATGCCACGCTGGTTGAGCACTGTAGCCAGTGCCTCGGCCGGAAATAAATGACCGCCGGTGCCACCAGCTGCGAGCAGGACGAGCGGCGCGCCGCTCGCAGCCATCAGACTGCGCTCCCGGCCACCGCGAGATTGGGCGAAATCATCGCTGCGCGAGGCTGCTCGCGGGTCAAAGCCAGCAACATGCCCATTGCGTATGCAGTCGAGATCATTGAAGAGCCACCATAGGAAATGAACGGCAGTGTCATGCCCTTGGCCGGCATAAGATGCAAGTTCACCGCCATATTGATGGCAGATTGTGTGGCGAAAAGGATCGTGAGGCCGGCGGCAGCGAAGCGAGTGAAAGGATCGTCATTGCGCATGGCGCGTATCAGCATGCGGATGACAATGAACGCAAATAGCAGCACCAGCGCGAGACAAAGCGCAACGCCAAATTCTTCTGCCGCTACTGCAAACACAAAGTCGGTGTGGCTTTCTGGCAGAAGGCGCTTCACAGTACCCTCGCCGGGGCCTTTGCCGAACCAGCCGCCGCGCATAAAGCTTTCGGTCGCCACGTCGATGTTGAAAGTATCGCCCGAACCGGGATCAAGAAAACGCTGAATGCGGCGCGCGACATGTGGCACCGTGTAATAAGCACTTAAGAGTCCGACACCGGCGAGGCCGGCAATTCCCGCCACCCAGACCAGCCGCATGCCCGCCATGAAGAACAGCGCGCTCCAAACCAGCGCGATCAGCATCGTCTGACCGAAATCGGGCTGCACGACCAGCAGCGCGATGACCATCAATAATAACGCCAACGAGAATGTATTCGCTGGCATGTCGGGGCGCCTGGCCGACTCACCGAACAGCCAGGCGACTATGATGACGAAGGCAGGCTTGAGAAATTCGGAGGGTTGAATGTTGACCCCGACCAGCACCAGCCAGCGGCGAGCGCCCTTGATCTCGGGACCGAAATAGGGTGTCGCCGCCACCATGATCAGGCTGACTACAAACACGATCAGCGATAGGCGGCGGACCTGACGCGGACTGAGGAACGAAACGCCCAGCATCACCGCGATCGCGGGCAGCACGTAGAGAATGTGCCTGTTGACGAAAAAGAATGGGTCAAGGCCCAGGCGGGCGGCGACTGGCGG
>DAHUXA010000128.1 GCA_027307405.1 Hyphomicrobiales bacterium
CTTTCTCACATCCGTTGCCAAGCTGGTCGTTCGGGATTGCTGCTCACGGGATCTTCCCATAAGCTTCCCAGCGCCGATCTGGCAAGATTGCAGCCAAAACTACAATAAAATGCCATTTCATGTCCGCTATTGGGGGTAAAGCGGACATCGCCATTGCACTGCGAAATGTCCGCTAATGACCCAAAGCGGACATTGGACCACCGTCCAACTTCGAGTACCGCCGGTTTTAGGTTCATTATTGCTCGACCTGCCCCAGGAGGTGCCAGGGCCTTTGCCGAAGCTGTCATTGATACCACCAAGATTTGAAAGGTGGCGTCCTGCGGAGTCTAAACGATTCCGCAGGCTTGTAAAAAGGAGAGCGCCATGGCCTTTGCCATAAAAATCAACGGGACTACACACGACGTTGACGTCGACGGTGACACGCCGCTGCTCTGGATATTGCGTGACGTGCTCGGCATGACGGGGACGAAGTTCGGGTGCGGGATGGCGCTGTGCGGAGCCTGCACCGTGCATGTCAACGGCGAGCCGACCCGTTCGTGCATCACCCCGGTCGACAGCATCGGCAACTCCGAGATCACAACCATCGAGGCGATCGGCAAGACGCCGGTCGGCGCCAAGATCCAGAAGGCCTGGCTCGACCGCGAGGTCGTCCAGTGCGGGTACTGCCAGTCGGGTCAGATCATGTCGGCGGCAGCGCTGCTCGCGAGCAAGCCACATCCAACGGATGCTGACATCGACGACGTGATGTCCGGCAACATCTGCCGCTGCGGCACCTATGTGCGCATTCGCGAAGCGATCAAGCAGGCCGCTTCGAGCTGACAGGGAGGCTTGCCATGATCATCGACCAACACGCGTCCCGCACCACCGGCCTGGATCAAGTGCAGTCGGCGAACGGTCTTTCCCGGCGTGGCTTTCTGCAGGCCGGAGCGGCCGCCGGCGGCGGCCTGATACTGAGCCTTAGTCTGTCGTTCGGAAAAGGCGAAGCCGAAGGGGCCGATGCTTTCGTACCGAACGCGTTCATCCGCATCGAGCGCGATGGGCAGATCGTACTGACCATGCCCTATGTCGAGATGGGTCAGGGCACTTACACCTCCATCCCCATGCTGATCGCCGAAGAGCTTGAGGTGGATCTAAAGCAGCTGCGTCTGGACCATGCTCCGCCCAACGAAAAGCTCTACGCCAACCCCTTGCTTGGGGTGCAGGCAACCGGCAACTCGAACGCAATACGCGGGGCGTGGCAGCCCCTGCGCCGAGCCGGCGCAACTGCCAGGACCATGCTGGTAGCGGCTGCTGCAAAAAAATGGAATGTCGATCCGGCATCCTGCCTTGCGCAAAGTGGGGAAGTGCTTCACCCGCCATCGGCAAGAAGTATCAAATACGGCGCGCTGGCCACGGACGCCGCTGCAATGCCTGTCCCCGAAAACGTGGCGCTCAAGCGACCGCAGGATTTCAGGCTGATCGGCAGCCCCGCGAAGCGGCTCGACACACCGACGAAGGTGAATGGGACGGCGCTCTACGGCATCGACGTCCGGCCGCTGGGCGTGAAGATCGCGACCCTTGCGCAGTCGCCCGCTTTCGGCGGTCGTTTGAAGAGCGTTGACGATATTGCGGCCAAAACTATCAAGGGCGTCCGTCAGATTGTGCGGCTCGACGACGCCGTCGCCGTTGTTGCCGACCACATGGGCGCCGCGAAAAAGGGATTGGCAGCGTTGAAGATCGAATGGGACGACGGCCCGCACGCAAAGCTCAGCACAGACGACATCGCAAGCGCACTCGAAAAGGCGACGCTCAATTCGGGACCGGTGGCGCAGAATATCGGTGACGTCGACAAGGCGATGGCGGGCGCCGCCATGAAAGTCGAGGCACTTTACCAGGTTCCATTCCTCGCGCACGCCACAATGGAGCCGATGAATTGCACCGTCCACTGGCGCAAGGATGAATGCGAAATCTGGATCGGCAGTCAGGCCGTTGCGCGCGTTCAGGCGCTCGCGGCGAAGGCCGCCGGCCTCTCACCGGAGAAGGTCATCGTCCACAATCATCTGATCGGCGGCGGGTTTGGCCGGCGACTGGACGCTGACGGTGCTGTCCGTGCTGTGCAGATCGCACAGCATGTCGAAGGCCCCGTGAAGGTTGTCTGGACGCGTGAGGAGGATATCCAGCACGGCATGTATCGCCCTTACTGGGTGGACCGCATCTCCGCAGGCCTAGATGATAAGGGCAAACCCGTCGCCTGGAATAACCGTTTCGCCGGTTCCTCGGTGATCGCTCGGTGGCTGCCACCGGGCTTCAAGGACGGCCTTGATCCCGACTCGACGGAAGGCGCGATCGATTTGGTCTACGACCTGCCGAACCTCCACGTCGAATACGTCCGCGTGGAGCCTCCCGGCATTCCAACGGCTTTCTGGCGCAGCGTTGGCCCCTCGCACAATGTCTTCGTCACCGAAAGCTTTGTCGATGAGTTGGCGGCCGCCGCGAAACAGGATGCCGTCGCCTATCGGCGAGCGCTGCTCGACAAGTCGCCCCGCGCCAAGGCAGTCCTCGACCTTGTCGCGGAAAAGGCTGAGTGGAGCAAACCCTTGCCTAAGGGAAGCGGCCGCGGCGTTTCATTGCAGTCCGTCTTTGGCAGCTACGAGGCACAAGTCGCCGAGGTCGAGGTCTCCAAAAACGGTACCGTCCGCGTCCGGCGCGTGGTCTGCGCGGTCGATTGCGGCACCGTGGTCAATCCCGATACGGTGCAAGCGCAGATCCAGAGCGGAATCATCTTTGGCACCACAGCTGCGCTCTATGGCGAGATCACGCTGAAGAAAGGGCGTGTCGAACAGAGCAATTTCGATACGTACCAGGTCCTGCGCATGAATGAGGCGCCGGCAATCGAGGTTTACATCGTAAAAAGCGAGGAGCCGCCGGGCGGAATGGGCGAGACCGGAACGTCGGCCGTCGTGCCCGCCATCGCCAACGCGATCTTTGCCGCAACCGGCAAGCGCTTGCGCAAGATGCCGGTCGACAGCAGCGTCTTAAAGCAACCAACATAGGCGATCGCGTCCACCGAAAGTGCCGACGAAGTAATCGAATGAAGGCATGTCCGCTTTTGGCCCAAAGCAGACATTTACTCTAAGGTTATGCTTATGCCTTTAGCGGCATTGGGAATCGGCTATGGCGCCTTGCACGCGACCATAGCTTCCGGCCGGGTCCGGCTCGCAACAGACGGCGGCGCAAAGATCGCAATATAAGCGTCGCTATCCGTGAGTCGATCGAGACTGATCTCGCGGTATCCTACGGCTGCAAGCTCACAGCGCAGTAAACCCGGCGGGGTACCATGCTCGGACGTCGGCCGGTAGGCGTCGACAATGCCGACACGTGCGCCAGGCTTAAGCGCGGGAACGAGATTGTACAGCAGGCCGTAGGGCTGGGTGATCTCGTGATACATGTGCACCAGAATTGCAACGTCGAGCGAATTGGCTGGCAACCTTGGATCGTGCGACTCGCCGAGGCTGATTACAACGTTTTGCAATCCGAGGTCGCGCACCCGACTGCGCAGGCCCCGCAAATATTTGGGTATGACATCTTCTGCTATGATGCGGCCGTGGGGACCGACGATCGGGGACAGCCGCACGACGTAATAGCCGCTGCCCGCGCCGATGTCCGCGACGGTCATCCCGGATTTGATGCCGAGCAGACGCACGAGCTGGTGTGGTTCGCCCGCACCGTCGCGCTCCCTTTCGTCATGCCAGATTGGGCTGACAATGTTGGCGACCGGGCGATCGGGATTTGGAAAGGCGGCGGCCGGTGTGCCCGGTCCCGCCAAGAATTCCTGCGCAGAGACTGATATCGTGAACGTGGCGGCAATGACGGTGGCAATCGTCATTCGCATGACGTCGTCAACGTGACGTCTCGGCGCCTTCCAATTCGTCCGTGACTCTTGCAATTGGCTCCTTAACTGGCCTCGTTTGAACCGCTACGATGGCTTTGTCCTAGGCCTCGGGGGTAAACATCATGCCGACGACGAGTCCTCACGCAGAAACCATAGTCCTGCATGCCGGGTACCGGTCCGATCCAGCTACCACAGCCGTTGCGGTACCAATCTACCAAACCACTTCTTATCAGTTCAATTCGACCGAACATGCCGGCAACCTTTTCGCCCTCAAAGAGCTTGGCAACATCTACACGCGCATCATGAACCCGACGCAAGCCGTGCTGGAAGAACGCGTGGCTGCGCTCGAAGGTGGTGTCGCCGCGCTAGCGGTTGCCTCGGGGCAAGCCGCTTCGCTATTCGCTGTGCAGAATATCTGTCATGCCGGCGATAACTTTGTCTGCTCGACCGACATCTACGGCGGCACCTGGAACCTTTTCCAGAACACCATGGGCACAATGGGTATCAAATGCCGCTTCGTCGACCCCGCGGATCCGGAAAACTTTCGTAAGGCGAGCGATGCGCGTACTCGCTGCTGGTATGGCGAGACATTGCCGAACCCGAAGCTCGCGGTTTTCCCAATCGTCGAGGTCGCCAAGATCGGTCGCGAGATGGGAATTCCGCTCATCATGGACAACACCGCCTGCCCTGTGCTCTGCAAGCCGATTGAGCACGGCGCTGCTATCGTCATGCATTCGACCACCAAATATATCGGCGGCCACGGCACGTCGATCGGCGGCATCATTGTAGACGGCGGCAATTTCGACTGGGAAAAGCACGCCGATCGCTTCCCGATGTTGAACACGCCCGACCCGAGCTATCACGGCGCCATATGGACACAAGCGGTCAAACCGCTTGGGCCGATTGCCTACATCATCAAGGCACGCGTGACACTCCTGCGTGACGTCGGTGCGGCGATGTCGCCGTTCAATGCCTTTATGTTCATCCAGGGCCTGGAGACCGTTGCGCTGCGCATGCGGCAGCATTGCAGTAATGCGGTGGCGGTGGCCGGCTATCTCGCCAAGCATCCCAAAGTGAGCAAGGTTATTTTTCCCGGTCTAATGGAGGGCGAGAACAAACGCCGTGCCGACGCTTACTTGAAGGGTGGCTATGGCGCGCTGCTCGGCTTCGAGCTCAAGAGCGGTAAGGAGGCTGGCCGCAAGTTCATCGACAACCTGAAGATGCTTTATCATGTCGCCAACATTGGCGATGCCCGCTCGCTCGCCATCCATCCGGCAACCACAACGCACTCGCAATTGTCGCCGGACGAGCAACTCCAAACCGGCGTCACGGAGGGATACGTCCGGCTTTCGGTCGGCATCGAGCACCCGGACGACATCATTGCCGACATCGATCAGGCGCTCGCGGCTGCGTAAATCGCCTGTCCCACGGGCGCTGGTTAGGCTTATTGATGGTAGAGGCCGCTCGTAACCGCCTCGCATGTCCTTTTCTATTGCGCGTTCACCCAGCTGTCTGATCCGGTGAGCTTAACTGAGACATTCGATAAGGAAACGCGCACCGGGTTGCCGTCCGCGGTACCCCGGTGATCTGTTGAGATCAGGAGCGGGCCCGCCTTCTTGTGGTCGCCCCACGTCGCCATTAGAAGCTTGGGCCTTTTTTGGGTGCCTGGTCCACCCCCGTGATAGACAAATTCCTCAATTCGGTTGTCGGCGCCGACATAGAGCTCCCAGGTGTCGCCCGGTGCGTAGCCGCCTTCCGATGGATATTTCACCACGACCCGCTTCGCGGAACCGTTCCCCAGCGGCAGTTTTTGCGTGCCCTCATCGGTGACTGTGGCGCTGCCGTCCCAGGAAAAATGCAGCACGAGGAGCAGCCAATAATTGTCGTTGCTGAAAGCCGGATCGATTTCATTCTTCACGACGTCGGGTTGGCTGCCGAGCTGCGAACGCGCATACGTCACCTTCACCGGCTTTCCGTCTTTATCTTTGCCTTCGTAGGAAATCAGATCCGTCTTCGGTTCCCATTCCCAGCTACGGGAAAGATTCAATCCCGGGGTTTCGAGGTTAAAGGTGTAGCGGATTTTTTCAACCTGGCCGAAGGACTCAAACCCATAGGCCTTGAACATTTGTTGGAAAATCGGCGGACGCTCCTGCGCATGGGAGGTCGCCGCAAGGACCAGTACCGACACCGTGAAAGCCAAAAGGCGGATCATTTTGAGACGAACGGATCCGACAAAACGGCGGCAAGCATGGTTGAACTCATCGGACTTTTTGATCGGAAGCATTGTTGAAATCTCCTTTTACGCGTTCGCATACGGAACCCATCCAAGGGTTTGCTGTTGCGACAGATGAATTAGCCCGCCAGCGCCGCCAGGCGCGTAATCGCATTGCCTGGCGCGCGACGGCGGATCAGTTCATCGAGGCCAAGGCTGCGGCCGGCGGCATAGACCGCGAACTGCACATGCACGATCGCAAGAAACATGTAGTTCCACGGCCATTCGGCCGGATGGCGGTAGAGGCCGAGCCAGAGATGCAGCGAGTAGACTGCGGCGACAATCGCCACGAGGCGCACGCTGAGGCCGAGCATGAGCGACACCGCGAACGCAAGCTCGGCCAGGAACACAAGCGGATCGATGATGTTGATGAACGGCAGATATACGCTCTTGACGAGCTCGCGGTGAAAGGCGAATGCCGCATGCTCGCCCATCTGCCCGGTCCAATACTGGAAGCCGCCCGAGACCGGTAACGGCAGCTTCCACAGGCAGCCCTGAAACCACTGCGCGCCGATCAGCAGACGGCAAATCCAAATGATCGCGTGGCTGGCGCGGCGCTGCTCCGAATTTTCCGACCAATTCTTAAAGGCGATCCATACGCTCGCGAAGAGCAATGCCCAGAACAGCGCCCCCATGACATATTGGAAGATGCCCAGTGCACGATGATCGTCGGTCGCTCCGATCAGAAACAGCCACGCGTCGAGGAACGGGTTCGTGCGCATCGTTCTCTCCCCGCCAAGGGTAGATCACCGCAGGCTTGTAGCGCGGCGTGCAGCTTATTTGCTCCGGCCGTATTGGCCAAGCGTTCATACAGGGCCGGTAATCCGGCACACTCGATCGTGAACAGGGATACCGGCCCCTGTCAGCGCAGTTCATTATCTGGGCTTGTCGGACGTCGGTGAGAACCGCTACCAATATCGGTAATTGCAATGGTTCAACAGGTCCGGCGCTGATGTCGGCTAACCACGGTAGAGTCCCGCCGATTCTTGCGCAAAAACATTATAGTACGCCGTCGGCGTTTACGCAGGAAAGTCTGCTGCGGGAGGCGCGCCGGCAGAAGCGAATTGCCGACACCAGCATTCCCGCCATCTGTATCCTGGACCCCGACGGCGACATGCTGCGTCATCTGCTCGCCTGCGGTGAGGCTCGACTTGAACCGGCATGGGCGTGCTATCACACACAATTATTTTCTTTCAGTCGCAGCGGGATCGATTTCGGAATCATAGGTTGCGCCGTGGGCGCCTCGTTTGCCGTGCTTATCGCCGAGGAAATGTTTGCATCGGGCTGTAAGATGCTGATCAGTGTGACGTCCTCCGGGCAAATCGTGCCAATACGTCCGCCGCCTTATTTCATCTTGATAGAACGAGCATTGCGTGACGAAGGCACAAGCTATCACTATATGGCAGCATCTGAGTATTCCCACGCCGATCGTGCCTTGATCGCGGCGCTTGATGGCGCATTCGACGCGTTGCCAGTGCCGGTTCTTATCGGCGCCACCTGGACAACCGATGCTCCGTTCCGCGAGACCCAGCCGGCGATCGACGCCATGCGCGAAAAAAATCTAATGGCGGTCGAGATGGAAGCGGCGTCACTCTACGCTTTTGCGCAAGTACGACAAAAGCCTGTGCTGTGCTTTGCCCACGTCACAAATCAGATGGGTCGCATCGATGGCGATTTCGAGAAGGGTGAAGCAGACGGCAGCAAAGATGCACTGGACTTGATTGCGGTCGCGGCCGATCGCCTGCGGTCACGGCTCCGGCTGTGAGCGACGCTGCCATCGGAATCATGTGCAAGGCGCCCCAGCCGGGCCACGCAAAAACACGACTCGCAAAGGCTGTCGGGGCGGTTGCCGCCTCAGAATTGTCCGCCTGCTTTTTGCGCGATGTGGCCGCAGCGATTGAAGCGGTACCCGAAACTCTGGGCAGGCGCGGCTACGGCGTCTATGCCCCGGCAGGAACTGAACAAGTGCTGCGTGAGTTGTTTCCGGAACAGTTTGGACTATTGCTGCAGGCGGGCCAAGATCTTGGAGAAGCACTGTTCGGCGCCACGCGCGACCTGTTACTTGCGGGGCACGACTGTGTGCTGTTGATCAACGGCGACAGCCCAACGCTGCCTTCCACTTTCTTGGTTCACGCAATTGAAGCCTTGCGCAATTCGGGCGACCGGATGGTGCTTGGCCCGGCGAGTGATGGCGGTTACTACCTCATCGGTTTGAAACGGCCGCACAAGCGATTGTTTGCGCAAATTGAATGGGGAACCGAAACCGTGTTTGGCCGTACATGCGAACGCGCCGCGGAAATCGGACTTGCGATCACGCTGCTTCCGGAATGGTACGACATCGATGATTATGAAACACTGGGTTGGCTGCGGGACGAACTAGCTGGCCATTCGACGCGATTTCGCGGTGGAAGTCCTGCTTCAGCCACTCGAGCGTTTCTGACGGCCACGCCGCCGGCGTGTGCGTGATCCCATGTCGGGATTCTTTATGGGTCAGCTCGCACCATCTATCGGAAAAGAACTGCCGCTTTCTCTATTGGCCGGTATCGGTGTGGCCTTCGCAGGTCTGACCCTGGTGACACCGTTCGCCTTTCAAACCGGCGGCGATAATGCTTTTATTGCCCTCGCCATTCCCGCGAGCCTGTTGACGCTTGCGGCAACGCAAGCAGTTGAGCGTACGCCGACAAGGCGCGCCCTTTGGCTGATTTTCGGCGTCGGGATTATGCTGCGGGTCTACGCGCTGCTCTTTGACCCGTTCCTGTCCACCGACATTTTTCGTTACATTTGGGATGGCAGGGTTCAGGCGGCCGGCATCAACCCTTACCGCTATTTTCCCGCCCACGATGCGCTGGCGCATCTCCGCGACGCGGTCATCTTTCCCAGGATCAATCGGGCCGATTATGCCGTCACGATCTATCCACCAGTCGCCGAATTCTTCTTTCTGATCGTCACGCGCATCGGCGAAAACGTCAACGTTATGCGTCTGGCCTTGCTCGGTTGCGAGGCCGTGAGCGTAACTTTGATCGTGCTGTTTTTACGTCGCATGGAACGGCCGATCGCCCGGGTGGTCGCATATTTCTGGCATCCTCTTCCGATCTGGGAGATTGCCAATAGCGGCCACGTTGATGCGTTGGCGGTCGCGCTTATGCTGCTCGGACTGTGGGTCGCTCTGACCGGTCATGCGATGCGCGGGGCGGTCTCGATCGCGCTCGGAGCGCTGGTGAAGCCATATGTGGCACCGGCGTTAGCTTCGATCTGGCGCCCGTGGGACTGGAAGATTCCGGTCGTCGTGATCGCCGCAATTGCACTTTGTTACCTTCCGTATCTTTCCGTGGGCTGGGGAGTCTTCGGTTTCCTGACCAAAGGGTATCTGACGGAAGAGGGCATTTATTCCGGCAACGATCTCTGGCTACTCTCCATCTGGCGCCTCATTTTTGGTGAGCATCGCGGAGATGTTACTGCCTACGCAGTGGTAGCAGCTTTGATCGTGCTGTTCATGGCGCTTGCGGCTGCGTTCCGCCAGAATCGGACAATCGCATCCAGCCTCGCGGACACCAATATGCTGTTACTGGTCGTCTTGCTGCTGTTGTCGCCAAACCGGCCTTGGTACTTTTTACCCATAATGCCGTTTGTGGCACTTTGCGGTGGTGCACCAACCTGGATTGTTTCGATTGGAGCGCTCTTGCTGACCAACGAACTTTATTGGGAGTTCCACATTCCAAAGCTGATCATTAAGTCTATTCTATTCGGAAGCTTTCTTCTCGCGTGCGCTTGGTCGGTCCGCGATGCATATCTGCAGCGGGTCGCCAACACAGGATGATCGCGATGAGTCTTTCTGACGACAGTCCGCGCGCTGAAACGCGCATCGATCCGCGCCGTTATCACGAATCGGTCCGGGGCGAGCGCACTGAAGTCGCTGCCCGCCTGCCAGTCTGCCTTTATCTGGAAGTGACCAATCGCTGCAATTTGCTGTGCACCACCTGTCCCCGCACTTACGAGGACCTCGAGCCTCCGGCGGATATGAGCTGGGAGCTGTTCACATCGGTTGTCGATCAGGTGCCTGATCTTGCGCGGGCCGTGCTGCATGGCGTCGGCGAGCCGATGTTGGTCGCAAACCTGCCGCGCATGGTGAGATATCTGAAGGATCGCGGCGCCTACGTGCTATTCAACACCAACGGGACGGTCCTCAGCGAACGCAACGGCCGCGCGCTGATCGCCGCCAAACTCGATGAGCTGCGCGTATCGCTTGATGCGTCGAACCGGGAAAGTTTCAAGGCCGTTCGTGGCCGGGATTATTTCGGCCGCATTGTGCGCAATGTTCGCGCGTTTCGCGAGCTGCAGGACCGGGAGGGGCATTCAAAGCCGCAAGTTTCCATCTGGCTTACGGGCCTGAAGGAGACAGTCGTGGAATTGCCCGCATTCGTGCAGCTGGCGGCGGAAATCGGCGTCAAGGAAGTCTATCTGCAGAGACTTGTGTTCTTTAACCAATCAGCGATCGGCAAAGCCCGGCCGGATCAAGCGCTGTTCGAGCGCCTGACGCGCGAAGAAGCGGCCTATCTCAAGCAGGCCGAAGATCTTGCGCGCTCGCTTGGCATC
>DAHUXA010000129.1 GCA_027307405.1 Hyphomicrobiales bacterium
GGCAATCCAACCCCACATTCCGCCAACAGCCTCGTCACGTCGGATCACGGGGTCGCTCAACCGTGGATCTGTGAACCGTGGATCAGTCATGGGCATCCTCCTTCGTTCGATACGCCTTGCAGCGTCTCGAATGAGTGAAACCCGCTAGCCGTCGCGGCGGTTCCGAATAACAGTGAACTTAAGGGAAAAAATCAGGTGACGCGGATTGCGAGCCGCCATGCGCCCCAGAAAACAAAGAAAAAACAGGCGAGGAACACCGGCAAGCTCGCAGGTGCCGACCAATGTTCCACAGATCGACCGATGAAATAGGCGATAGTCTCGCCGATCAGGACGAAAACGACGTAATACGCAATCAGTTTCATGGCAGGCGGTGCCCCGATCAATTCCCCGTGCAAAGTAGCATAGGACGAATGCTGGTAAGAGGGGAAGGCACGGGCAAGCGGAAAGTGGTATAGGCGCGCGTCCCGCCGTATCCAAGCCTCCGTGCCGAGACCCTCAATGCGCCGACTGGCGATTGCGCTTGCGCCTGTCTTGTTCGTGTTCCTCTGGAGCACGGGCTTTATTGGTGCCCGATACGGGCTCCCGTATATCGAGCCGTTGACCTTCCTGGCGGTGCGCATGGCCTTTGTGGTGGGGATCATGGCCGCGATCGCAATCATCGGACGTGCGAGAGCACCCGACGCGCGCGAGGTACGGCATGCGCTGGTTGCCGGCTCCCTCGTCCATGGCCTTTATCTTGGTGGCGTATTCACCGCCATCAGCCAAGGCGTTCCGGCCGGCATTTCGGCACTGATCCCAGGTCTTCAACCGATCCTGACCTCGACCATCGCCAATCGCTTCATGGGTGAGACCGTGACACGGATACAGTGGTTCGGCCTGGCGCTCGGCCTTGCCGGGGTCATGCTTGTATTACACGACCGCACGATCGTCCTGGCGGGATCCACCCTCGGTTGGATCGCAAGTTTCCTGTCGCTTATCGGAATTACGCTCGGCACCCTGTATCAGAAGCGTTACTGCGGCAATATCGACTGGCGCGCGGGCAACCTTGTTCAATACATCGGTGCCGGAGTGTTATTCACCCTTGGCGCCTTTGCATTTGAGACACGCGAGATTCACTGGAGTGGCGAGCTGATTTTCGCGATCGCGTGGCTGGTACTGGTTTTGTCGATCGCGGCGATCGGGCTGATGTATTGGCTCATCCGGCGTTCGGCGGCGACCAGCTTCGCCAGCCTGTTCTATCTGGTGCCGGTCGTGACCGCGCTATTTGCGTTCATCTTGTTTGGCGAGCGGCTGGACGTCATCTCGATCCTGGGAATGGTGATCTGCGCGGGCGGGGTGGTGCTGGCCAATCGCAGTGCGCCAAAACCACCAGACATATGATTGCTATTTTTCCCGCTCGAGGACGAGCTGGGTCTGTGTCACCAACGCGCACAATTTGCCATCGCCGCGTGTAATGCGCGTTTGCCAGACCATGGTGGTCCGGCCGCGATGGAGCGGCGTGCATTCTGCCTTCGCAATATCGCCTATCGGCACGGCAGCAAAAAAATTGGTTTTGCTTTCAATTGTCGTGGTGGATTGACCAGGCTTGAGATTGGCGGTGGTCGCCGTACCCCCGAGATTGTCGGCAAGGGCCATAAGGGCGCCCCCATGCATGATGCCGAAGCGGTTGTTGAGGTCATCGCGTGCAACGAGCTCGGCGGTCACGCGCTCAGGCGCTACGTGGGTAATCTTGAGGCCAAGAAAATTGGCAAACGGCGGTTGCGTTTGAGCCGCTTGATTCATTGCAAATGCTCCAGAATAACAAGGGCGCGGACCTTATCGTCCGCGCCCTTCCTACGCAATCTTGCAGGGATGTTAGCCGCGTGGCTGCGGCACGATCCGGATATATGGCCTCGGCGCCTTGAAGCCTTGCGGCCAAATTTTCTTGGCTTCATCGTCACTCACCGAACCTGCAATGATGACGTCTTCGCCCTGTTTCCAGTTCGCCGGTGTCGCAACACGGTGTTTGGCGGTCAGTTGCAGCGAGTCGAGCACGCGTAGCACTTCATCAAAATTGCGACCCGTTGTCATCGGATAGACCAGGATCAGCTTGATCTTCTTGTCCGGGCCAATGATGAAGACGTTGCGAACGGTCTGATTGTCGGCTGGCGTGCGGCCTTCTGAAGTGCCGGAGGTGCTCGCCGGCAACATGCCGTAGGCTTTGGAGATCTTAAGGTCTGTGTCCCCGATCATCGGGTAGTTGGGCGCAAAGCCGACTACGTCTTTGATATCAGCCGCCCATTTCTTGTGGTTGTCGACCGGATCGACGGACAGGCCGACGATTTTCGCATTGCGTTTGTCAAATTCCGGCTTGAGCCGGGCCATTGTGCCAAGCTCAGTCGTGCAGACCGGTGTGAAATCCTTGGGGTGCGAAAATAAAATGCCCCAGGAATTTCCCAACCAGTCGTGAAAACGGATTTTTCCTTCTGTTGTTTCGGCCTCAAAATCGGGTGCGGTATCGCCAATCGCCAACGTCATGACCAACCTCCACTGAAACAGTTACTCGTCTGCACCTAATATAGTGGCCTGCGTCATCGAGGAATAGGGAAACGGGTCAGCAGCATCGATACGCCGCGGAGTGCGCGCGGCGTAGAACAAAGTTTTGGTGCTAAGGCGCCGGGCGGAATAGCTTTTTTCCACCCGGCCGTGAGGGCTCAGCGGCTGGCCGCCTTACGTTCCTCTAATCCTACGGTACGGCCCGGAAAGCCGGCCGCGTCGAAGTATCGCGTCTGGCTTACACGCTGGCCGACCAGAACGGTCGCAAGCCCATTCTCGCTTGGGTTGCTACGCTCGACCCAGTTTTCGACCGTAGGGCCGGCGCCACCTGGCAATGCTTCCGCCAAAATGCGGCCCTGCAATGAGCCCTTAAACGGAATCTTGAGTCCGAGGGCATGAGCAATGGTCTTCCCGATGTCCGCATTGCTCACCGGGGCTTCATCGACAAATCCGCTTTTAAAGCTGGGGCCAATCGCCGCCATGAAATTCATTGTGTCGGCGCGGCTGAAACTGCCATGCATTCCCTGGCCTTGCTGCAGGGTGGTGTCGGCAATGTTCACCGAGCACACCACCGGACGCCCGCAATCGGTCGCGTAGGAGCGGAAATTGACTACGATCGCAGGCCGCGGTGTGCGTGCCATGCCCTGCATATTGATTGCGGAGAGCGGCAGCGTGCCTGGAAAGGTCCCGATATCACTGTCGACGAACAGTCCACTGACGTAGTCTTGAGCCAGCAGGGCATCAATCACCTTAGCGGTGATGGCGGCATCCTTGTTCGGAACATAGACGAGGTCTGACCCGCCGTTAGCGGCAACGACGACTTCGGGCTTCTCCGGATTGCTACCGATGAGCCCATTGCCTCGCTTGGGATACTTGCCGGCAATGACAGCGGCGTTTTTGTCATCCGGATCGTTCAACGGGAGCCCGAGCGCCTTGGCCAGGTCGATGGCAACGAAGCCAGGCGGCAGCAGGCCGGCTGGGACGTCCGCATAATTCGCCTGCGCGGCTGCACTGGTATTACTCTCCTTGGAGATTGTCGAGAAGCCGTGGTCGGCAGCGATGACGATATCAGTGGTTGCGGCAAGTCCGAGCTCATCCAACGCCTTACGCAGTTGCGCGAGATTATCATCAGCATTCTTGATGGAAGCGAGAGAGGTCGGTCCGTTGATACCCGGACTGACCTTCAGGTGGCTGTCACCCTGATTGTGCTGTGTGCCATCCGGGTCGCGCGACCAGAAAACCAGCACGAACGGTTTGTTGCGTGCCTTGAACATTGGCAGCACTACCTTAGCGGCGACGTCGGCAAAATATTTCTGTTGGACAACATTGGCGACCAGAGTGCCCGGCTTTGAAAAATCTCCCGCGTTGGCGTTGTCGCCGGGCGTGTCCTTGCGTGAGGGGGCGACCAGCGACAAACCGGCTGCTTTCAAAGCGTCCTGCATCGCCTGCGACAGGGGGACGCCCTGCTTGCTGCCGGTGGAGTCGTCAACGAGGACGGTTGCCTCACCCGTGCGCTCGGTGTGATCGAACATCAGGGTCGGGCCCAGTTTTCCAATCGCCGCGGTGCTAAGGCCTTGGTTGCGCGCGATGAAAAGAATTGAATCTTCATCGACGAAATTGCCGGAGAAGTGCGTGTCGATGTCGCCCAAGATCGGGTCGCTCTCGATGAACGGCGTTACGCTCCCGCCGGCAGTCGGCACCGGATAAGCGGTGTAGATGGTGTTACTGAAAGCGCCGGTGTCGCCGAGAAAATGTCCGGTTGCCATTCCTGACGCATTGGCCATGGTGAAGGTTGGGAAAAGCGAATGTGGATTGACAAAATTCACGCCGCTGTCGCGCACTGCGGCGAGGGCGGGCGCTGTTTCTGCCGTCACCGAAAGAGGACGTAAGCCATCGGGCACGAAAAGAATCAGGTTGCGTTGGTTTTGCGCGCTGGCGGGCACGATTTGCAGAAAAATGGCGACACACACGGCTGAAAGCAGCTTTGCGCGGAATGACATTGTTAGTTCTCCAATCTTATTTGTTTGCCATGCCGCGGTAGATACCCTTGCTGTAAGACAGTATTGTAACAGTTGCCGGTTATCCGCGGCCATTTTCCTGGACAATGCGGGCGGCTTATGGATGTGCAGAGTCTTCTGTCGCGGTTTGCTGTTGCCCTCGGGATTGGGCTCCTGATCGGGCTCGAGCGCGGCTGGCATACACGCAAAATGCAAAGCGGGATGAGAGCGGCAGGCATCCGCACGTTCGCCGTGTCGAGCCTGCTCGGCGCAGTGGCTGCAGCTCTGAGTCAAGCCGCCGAGACCGGTGCCGGATTTGTGCTCGGCGCGGGGTTTGCTGCTTTTGCGGCAGTCATCGCTATTTTCTGCCGTGAGGAAAATCGGGCAACCGGCCACTTCTCTGCAACCACGGCCATCGCCGCCATCCTTACATTTGCGCTCGGTGCTTATTCGCAGGTTGGAGATATGCGCGTAGCTGCGGCTGTCGCGGTCGCGACGGCGGGTATTTTGGCTGCGCGTGAAGAAATCCACGGTTGGGTTGCGCGCATTACCTGGCCCGAACTGCGGTCGGCCGTGGTGTTGCTTGCGATGACTTTCATTGTGTTACCGATCGTGCCCGACAAGGCGATTGGGCCATTCGGCGGAGTCAACCCACGCGAAATTTGGCTCATCGCGATCGTGCTCGCCGGCGTTTCCTTTGTTGGCTACGTTGGCGTGCGCGTGCTTGGCGCCCGCCAGGGAATTCTGGCGGCGGGAGCTGCCGGAGGTCTCGCATCTTCGACCGCCGTTACCATTACCAATGCGCGACATGCGGCTGCTGGGGAAGCCACGCCGGCTCTGCTCGTCGGCGGTGTGGCGCTCGCAACTGCGGTTTCATTCCTGCGTGTGATCGCGATTATTGCCGTGCTGCAAAGCACACTGCTGTCGCTTGCTGCGCCCGCGCTGCTCGCTGCCACCGTGGTTGCTATTGCACTCAGTCTCCTGTCGTTGCAAGGCCGAACCGCACGCAACAAGCTTACTCAACGGTCCGCATTTCGGAATCCGTTTGGCTTTTGGTCGGTCATCGGATTTGCCATTTTTCTCGGGATCATTGTTGTTGCCGGCCGGGTGATCAGCGAGCGCGTGGGCGCGACTGGTGTGATCGTCGGCGCCGCCGCCATGGGACTTGCCGATGTCGACGCTATTACGGTTTCGATGGCCAGGCTCGCGCCGCAGACCTTGTCGGTGCAGAACGTGGTGTTCGCGATCTTGGCGGCGGTAGCAACCAATATGCTGAGCAAACTGATCATCGGCATAATTATCGGAAGTAGCCGTTTTGCGCTCTATCTCGCAGGGATAACGGCAGCCTGCTTCGCGGCGGGCGGGATAACACTGTGGCTGACGGCCGTCTTGGCTGCACCTTAGGGTGCGATTGACTTTTCCG
Source organism: Hyphomicrobiales bacterium (assembly GCA_027307405.1). Classification (GTDB taxonomy): domain Bacteria; phylum Pseudomonadota; class Alphaproteobacteria; order Rhizobiales; family Xanthobacteraceae; genus Pseudolabrys. The sequence goes on from DAHUXA010000129.1 coordinate 5,956, forward strand.
TGATAACGCCGCAATTCAAAAGGCCGGCACCTGGGGCCTCTGACACGGCATGTTCAAGCGTATCCTGATCGCCAACCGCGGCGAAATCGCCTGCCGGATCATCAAAACCGCGCGCAAAATGGGAATCGAAACGGTTGCCGTTTATTCGGAAGCCGATAGGGACGCCCTGCACGTGGAGATGGCCGATACGTCCGTCGCCATTGGGCCGTCACCGGCGGCCGAAAGCTACCTGGTGATCGACAAAATCGTGGCGGCTTGCAAGCAAAGCGGCGCCCAAGCCGTGCATCCCGGCTACGGCTTTCTGTCCGAGCGCGAAGCCTTTTCAAGAGCATTGGCGGCGGCCGATATCGTTTTCATCGGCCCAAATCCACAAGCCATTGCCGCTATGGGCGACAAGATTGAATCCAAAAAGGCGGCCGCAGCCGCCAGAGTTTCAACCGTCCCCGGCCATCTTGGCGTAATCGAAAACGAAGTCGAGGCGATCAAGATTGCGGAAGAAATTGGCTACCCGGTCATGATCAAGGCGAGTGCGGGCGGCGGTGGAAAGGGAATGCGTATTGCGCACAGCAAGTCCCAGGTTTCGGAAGGCTTCGCGCGGGCCCGTTCGGAGGCTAAGTCCTCATTTGGCGACGAGCGCGTCTTCATCGAGAAATTCATCACCGACCCCCGTCACATCGAAATTCAGGTTCTTGGAGATAAGCACGGCAACGTTATCTATCTCGGCGAGCGTGAATGCTCGATCCAGCGACGCAATCAGAAAGTAATTGAAGAGGCCCCGTCGCCGCTAATCGACGCAGCGACGCGCAAGAAAATGGGCGAACAGGCGGTCGCCCTCGCCAAAGCCGTTGGCTACGACAGTGCCGGCACAGTCGAATTTGTCGCCGGGCAAGATAAGAGCTTTTTCTTTCTTGAGATGAATACGCGTTTGCAGGTCGAACATCCGGTGACAGAGCTCGTCACCGGCATTGATCTGGTTGAACAGATGATCCGTGTTGCGGCCGGAGAAAAACTTTCGATCAAGCAGAGCGACGTCAAGCTCAACGGGTGGGCGATCGAAAGTCGCATCTACGCAGAGGATCCGTACAGAAATTTTCTTCCCTCGACCGGACGATTGACGCGCTATCGGCCGCCGGAGGAGGGGAGCGCCAATGGCGTCACCGTGCGCAACGACACGGGCGTTTATGAAGGGGGCGAAATTTCGATCTACTACGACCCGATGATTGCCAAGCTGGTGACGCATGCGCCGACGCGCAAAGCGGCCATTGCCGCACAAAGTGATGCACTCGATTTATTCGTGGTCGATGGCATTCGCCACAATATTCCGTTTCTTGCCGCATTGATGGCGCATCCGCGCTGGCAGGCCGGCAAGCTCTCCACTGGCTTCATCGCTGAGGAATTTCCCAACGGATTTCACGTTCACGCGCCCGATGGGGAACCGGCAGACGTGCTGGCGGCCGTTGCCGCCGCAATCGATCATGTGCAGGGCGAGCGCAAGCGACGCATCTCGGGGCAATTGAGTGGCCGGAGTGTAACACGCGAAAGCCAGCGCGCCGTATGGCTTAGCGGGCGTGAAATCAAGCTTGAAGTCAGGCGTGATAGTGATGTTATCGATGTGCGCTTCAACCAGACCAAGGCAGCCGTACGAAAGTTGCGTTCGAACTGGAAGCCGGGCGATCTGGTCTGGAGCGGTACGATCGACGGTCATCCGATCGCAGTGCAAATACGGACCATCGCCAACGGCTTTGCACTGACCTATCGGGGCATTGAGACCAAAGCCTTTGTCTATACCGAGCGGGAAGCCGGCTACGCGCGGCTGATGCCGGTAAAGAAGCTCGCCGATACCGGAAAGCAGGTCCTGTGCCCCATGCCGGGCTTGGTTGTCTCGATCGCGGTCGAGGAGGGTCAAGAGGTCAAAGCTGGTGAGACGGTGGCAGTTGTGGAAGCCATGAAAATGGAAAATGTGCTGCGCGCGGAGATCGACGGCACGGTGAAGAAGATCAATGCAAAGCCGGGCGACAGCTTGGCCGTTGATGCGGTGATCCTGGAATTCGCTTGAGGGCGCGTAAGCAAGGTTCCCATGAGGAACCTCGTGAACGGCGCAGCGTTGGTTCCCGAGACCTTTAGAGGGAGCCAGGCCATGCCTGATCAACCGCGACGGCGGCGACAAGCGCCCGATCTGGAGACGAATACGGCGCCGGATCTTTTGCACGATGACCTGCTGCGCCGCGATCAGCCGCGGACGCCGCCAGATTCGATACCTCCGCGCGAAGAGGAGCGAACCAGCGAAGAAGCCGTCGGCGGCGGGTTCACGCCAAAGGCCGACGGAGGCAACGAACAGCATCCGATTCACGACGAGGATCAGGAAGACGCGGTGCCGGACGACTACGAACGGGAAATCGATCGGCTCGACGAGGCCGTACGTGCGCGCTCGCGCTAACACGCCGGTCAAAGGTCTGCTATGCCGGCTCGATGACGCTCTATTTCGCGTATGGCTCCAATATGCATCGCTCGGCGATGAAGCGCCGCTGTCCGGGCGCGCGTGCAATGGGCCCGGCCTCGCTCAACGGTTATCGCTTTTTCGTGGGCCTTGATGGCTGGGGCTCGGTTGCGCCACGCGCGGGCGATACGGTGCACGGAGTATTGTGGCGGCTGACGCCGCGCGATATTGCTGCGCTCCATGCCTATGAATTGCTGCATAAGGGGCTTTATGACGTCCGATACTTGTCAATACGCCATGGCACGCGGCGCCTGCTCGCGATGGTCTACCTCTTGCGCCGGCGCGTAGCCGGTACGCCGCGACCAGGTTATGTCGAGATGATCGCCGCTGCCGCCCGAGGCTGGAAGTTACCGGAGCCCTATATCCGCTCTGTCGAACGCTGGTCCGCTTCGCGCTGGACCGGGGCGCGCGTCATCGACGCAGGAGAGCTTGCGTGAGCGGCAATATCATTCGCCATGTCGTTGTGCGCGGCCAGGTCCAGGGCGTCGGCTATCGCGCCTTTGTCGAGCAAGAGGCGCACCGCCGTGGGTTGCATGGTTGGGTCCGCAATCGCCGCGATGGTTCAGTTGAAGCGGTATTCGCCGGCCCGCGTGCGGTTGTCGAAGCCATGATTGAAGCGTGCCGGCGCGGGCCAATCTCCGCGCGAATTAGCGCACTCGATCATCGGGACGGCACGGAGATCGACCTTTTGGAGTGCATGGAAGGCGATTCATTCTCGGTGCTGTCCACTATTTGATCCGCTGTCTGTCCGAACAGCAGTTCGAATTCCCGTCGTAAAATCATATCCACGTCGGTCATCGACATCGGGATTCCGAGATCGGCAAGACTGGTGACGCCATAGTGTTTTTCGCTGACCCCGCATGGCACGATCCCGGAAAAATGCGACAGGTCCGGGTCGACGTTGAGTGCCATGCCGTGCAGCGTCACCCATTGCTTTACGCGAATGCCAATAGCGGCGATTTTGTCCTCGTAGCCTTCGCCCTTTTCATCTCGACGTACCCAAACGCCGATACGGTCATCGCGCCGCTCGGCACGCACATTGAAAGCGGCCAGTGAACGGATGATCCACTCTTCCAGCGTGACGACAAACCGTCGCACGTCCGGGCCCCGACGCTTGAGATCAAGCATCACATAAGCAACCCGCTGGCCCGGGCCGTGATAAGTCAACTGTCCGCCACGGCCGCTCTCGTAGACGGGGAAGCGGGCTTCGATCACATCGGCCGGGTTTGCGCTGGTGCCCGCTGAATAGAGTGGGGGGTGCTCAAGGAGCCAAACGAGCTCGGGGGCTTGTCCAGCGGCTATCCCGGCCGCCCGAACTTCCATGGCTGCGACCGCGGCATCGTAAGATACGACGGAATCGCTCACGCGCCATTCAACAGGCGCCGAGGGGATGGGCGGCTGAAGGCCGATTTCCAACGTGTTTCGGGCATTAACCACCCATTCACCATACCATGTTGACCTGACGCTTGCTCGCCGTCGTAATTGGCGGGGCAATAGGGAGCAAACGTGCCCACACTCGACAAAGTCGCGGTCGACATCACCGTGGTGCTCGGCACCACATCCATGCCAATTCACCAAGTGCTACGGCTCGGCCGCGGCGCCATCATCGAGCTGGACGCTTCCGAAGAGGACGCCGTGAGCATCCTTGCGAACAATCTGCCGGTGGCCAAGGGCACGGTGGTGGTGAACGGCAACCGCATCGCCGTCACCGTCGCGGAACTGCTGCCGCGGCCACCCGATATGCGTTGAGCAGGCCATCACAGGGGCCTGAGACTGCTTCAAAATTAGTCTCCCGCCGGCCGGGAGCGGGCCTTGTCCCTCAACATCCTATTTGTTAGATGGTCCGCCATCATTGGACGTGGGGTTTCCAGACCTTTTCGTCCTTCTCCCCATGCGGTCGTGGCGGAATTGGTAGACGCACTAGCTTGAGGTGCTAGCGGGGCAACCCGTGGAGGTTCGAGTCCTCTCGACCGCACCAGCGGGTCATGTTCCGCTTTAAGATCAGGAAGTTGCTGCAACACACTGACATCTGGACTGCCCAAAGTACAAAAGGGCAGTACAAATGTTGTTTCGCATGACGTCGTTGAAACAGTCCAAGTCTGGCGCCTACTCGGCCCGAAAGGGCATCCCGAAGGACGTGCGTGCCGAGTACCAACGCCTGTTCGGGCCCGGCTGGGAAGCCAAGTTCTCGCGGCCCCCCGCAACGCCGCGCGCGGAAGCCAAGAAACAGTACGGCGAGTGGCTTGCCGACG
>DAHUXA010000012.1 GCA_027307405.1 Hyphomicrobiales bacterium
GCTATCGGCGCCGGCCTGGCGGCGGCGAGCGGTGTCCTGTTCGCGCCTATGGCCGGTGTCAGCCACACCATGGGGCTCGATTGGGTGCTGAAAGCCTTCATCGTCGTCGTGGTCGGCGGCATGGGCAATCTCGGCGGCTCGATCGCGGCCGCGATCTTCATCAGCCTGCTTGAGTCTTATGCCTCGGTCTGGGTGAACCCGTCGCAGGCGGTCATCGTCTCATTCGTCGTGCTGATCCTCACGCTTCTGTTCCGCCCCACCGGTCTGTTTGTGCCGACACCGAAATGACAACCGCTCCGCTCGATAAAACGAGGCCGCTCAGCAAGACAGGGTTGAGCCACACCGCCATTTACTGGATCGGCTTTTGCGTGGTGATGGCGCTCCTGATCGTTGCACCGCTGGTGCTCCCGGAGTTCTGGCGCCGCTTCCTGACCGAGGTCCTCATCTGGGGGCTGCTGGCGATGTCGTCCGATCTCCTGATCGGATACACCGGCATGATTTCGTTCGGCCACTCGGCGTTTTTCGGGCTGGGCATGTATGGCGCGGCGGCCGCACTGCTGCTGGTGAGCCCGCCCAATCTTTGGCTGGCGATTCTGTCCGGCCTGATCGGGGCCGCGATCGTCGCTTTGTTCGTGGCCTATTTTTCCACCCGCCTGCGCGACATCTATTTTGCCATCACCACGCTGATCTTCAGCCAGATCTTCTACGTCATCATCTTCACCTGGACGGCGGTCACCGGCGGGGAGAACGGGCTGATCTTCACCCGGCCGCATTTCTCGATCCCCTTCATTGTTGATGTGCGCTTTACATCATCGACCATGCACTGGTTTGTGCTGGCGGTGGTGACGGCGTCCTATCTCATCCTGCGGCGTGTCACGCAGTCGCCGTTCGGAATGGTCCTGCAATCGATCCGCGAGAACGAAGCCCGGACGCGCGCGATTGGTTATCCGGTCGAGCGCTACAAGATCGTGTCGGTCATGCTGTCCGGATTGTTTGCCGGGCTTGCCGGTGTGCTCTACGCGATCCAAAACGAATTCGCCGCGCCCGACTTTGTCTATTTCATCACCTCGGGCGACACCGTGATCTTCAATGTGATGGGCGGGATCGGCACGCTGGTAGGCCCGATCGTCGGTGCCGGCTTCTTCCAGCTGCTGCGTGAACTCATGTCGCGCATCTTCGGCGATCAGTTCCCTTATCTGGTGCCGCTTGGGTTCATCTTCATTGCGATGATTATTTTTCTGCCGCAGGGTCTGCTTGGCTTCGCACGGCGCTGGCTTAATCGCTAGCGCCGGTCTTCGTTAACCGAATGCGTGCGCTAAGCCGTAAGCTGCTGCAGCCGCGAGCCCGCCAACCAGCAGGGTCTGTGCGGCCGATTTTGCTTTATTGATCCCCGTGAAATGACCCTTTATTCCGCCGAACATGACGAGAGCGACGGCTGTGAATCCCACCGAGTATTTGAAAGCTTCGGAGATGCTCGACATCAGAATATAGGGCGCGAGCGGAATAAGTCCGCCAACGAAATAGGACGCGGCAATGGTCCCAGCGCTGATTGGTGCACGTTTCGGATCCGGCTCTTCCAGGCCGAGCTCAAAACGCATCATAAAGTCCAACCAGCGCTGACGATCGGATGTTATCGCAGTGACCACAGTCTTTAACGCATCGCCATTTAAACCGTAGCCGTGGAATATCCCCGTGACCTCTTCGATCTCTTTGCTGCGGAGGTTGTCAATTTCCCAATTCTCTCTCGTGCGTTCCGAACCGTAATGTTCGGCGTCAGTGCGAGCGGCAAGATAGCCACCCAAGCCCATCGCAATAGCACCAGCGACAATCTCCGCCAGACCAGCGGTCACGATGATCCTTGTGGAGGAAACTGCAGCAGCCAGGCCTGCCGCCAATGCGAACGGAACGGTCAAACCGTCCGCCATGCCGATGACAACATCTCTTACGGTTTCGGTTGCGGTGAAATGCTTCTCGATATGAGGCGTTGCTGGCATAGCGGAGTCCTCCTCAAAAGAACAAACTTGCTCTTTATCGGCATAACCACGTTGATTTGGGTCAAGCGCAGGTGTGTAGGCGCCAGTTTAAATACAAGAATGTCCAACGACCTCCCAATTGAAGTGGCCGCGCTGCGGCGCCGGCTTGGCTTGCCGCTGCTGGTGCTTTACGGCACCGGCATCACCATCGGCGCGGGTATCTATGTTCTGATCGGCGCGGTCGCCGGCCACGCCGGGGTTTACGCTCCCTGGTCGTTCCTGCTCGCCGCCATTGTGATGGCACTTACTGTTGCGTCTTACGCTGAATTGTCCACGCGATTCCCGGTTAGCGCAGGCGAAGCCGCTTACGTAAGAGCGGCCTTCCAATCTCGATTGCTCTCAACGGCGATCGGTCTGTTGACCTTCGTCGTCGGTGTCGTGTCGTCGTCCGCCGTTGCGCTTGGATCGGCAGGCTATATCGCACAATTTGTGGATCTTCCTCAGAGTTTGATCGTGGTGGTCGTTGTCATGGTACTCGGTGCAGTGGCGGCATGGGGCATTCTGGAATCAGTGCTGCTGGCAAGCGTGTTTACGCTGGTTGAGGTTGGCGGTTTGCTGGCAATCATCGCGGCCGCCGTGCATACCAAGCTGCCGATTGTGCTCGCACCGCCGCCGCTCGAATTCGCAGCGCTTTCCGGCGTCGCATTCGCGAGTCTTCTGGCCTTCTTTGCCTTTGCGGGTTTTGAGGACCTCGCCAATGTGGTGGAGGAGGCCAAGATGCCTCACCGGGACATCCCGCGCGCCATGGTCCTAACGCTCCTTATCTCAACGATACTTTATGTCGCCGTTGCCGCAATCGCGATCAGTGCTGTCTCCATCGAACGGCTGTCGTCGTCGCCGGCCCCGCTGACCCTTGTGTTCCGCGAGGTGGCCGGCATCAGTCCGGCGGCCATCAACGCCATCGCGATCGTCGCCACTCTGAACACGATCCTCGCGCAGATGACGATGGCGGCGCGCGTAATTTACGGTATGGCGCGGCAAGGCGACTTGCCGGCTATTGCCAGCCGAGTGCATCCGCGCACGGCAACGCCGCTCTTCGCCACTGGTCTCATCGTGGCATCAGTAATCACTTTGGCGTTGACCGTTTCGCTTGAACGGCTGGCTGAGGGAACCTCGCTGGCAACGCTCGTGATTTTCGCAGCGGTTAATCTGGCACTGCTGCGACTTCGTCATCGACGCATACATTCGCACGGTCCCCATGTGCGCGTTCCGATCTGGGTTCCGGCGGCAGGCCTGGCGACCTGTGTGGCTATGATTGCAAGCGCCCTGCTGAAGTGACCTTCAATCCGCGCGTTCTAGTCGCACCGCACCGTCATTCCGCCATCGACCACGATCTCAGTTCCTGTGATGAAGCGCGCCTCATCGGAAGCGAGAAACAGCGCCGCATTGGCGGTGTCGCGTCCGTCGCCCATGAAGCCAATCGGGATGCGCTCGAGCCGTGATTTCAGAAGTGCCTGCACATCGCCGCCGGCGCGCTGCTTGGCAAGCCGCGCCTCAACCATCGGCGTATGCAACTGCCCGGGAACGACGGTGTTCACGCGGATGCCCTTGTCTGCATATTGCACGGCGACTACGCGCGAAAGCTGGATGACGCCAGCCTTTGTCGCGGCATAGCCGACTTGCGCGGAGCCGGTCCAACGCAGGCCGGAGGTTGATGCAATGTTGACGATGGCGCCGTTTTTTTGGCGTTCCATCACCGGCAGCACGTACTTCAATGTGAGGAACACACTTTTTAGATTATAGTCGACCTGCGCATCCCAAACGTCTTCAGCCATCTCTACCGGCCCGCCGGCTGCGGAGCCGCCGACATTATTCACCAGCACGTCAACGCGTCCGAAGTGGTCGAGACAGGTCTTCACCATGGCGTCAACCGAAGCGGCGCCGGTTACGTCGCATTGATGGGTGACGATCTCGCCGCCCGCGTCCTTCACCCGCTCGACAGTTTCCTCGACGCTGTCGAGATCGCGGTCGATGGCAAAAATTTTCGCACCTTCCTCGGCGAAGCGCACCGCGGTGGCGCGTCCGTTTCCCCAGCCGGGCCCGATGCAGCCGGCCCCGGTCACGATTGCGATACGGTCTTGCAGACGGCCGCTCATGCTCGCGCTCCTTCAGGTCAACTTGCGCGCCGGCGCGAAGCGGTAGAACCGCTGCGGATTGTCCACCAGCAGCGCCTGCCGCGCGGCGTCGCTCGGCGCGATCCCGGTCAGGATATCGACCAGCATGCCATCGTCGACCACCGGCGGCGCGTGGTTGGGATGCGGCCAATCGGTTCCCCAGACTACACGGTCGCCGAATTCCTCCACTAACTTACGTGCGAACGGCACCGCGTCACCGTAAGGTGGGCCTTGCCGCGTGGCGCGATCGGTCCCGCTCACCTTGACCCATACATTCTTGTCCTGCATCAGCGCGAGCAGGGCCCGGAATGCCGGCTGCTCCAGTCCGAGCGAAGCATCGATGCGGCCGATGTGGTCGATCATGACCGGTACCGGCGAGCGTTTGAGCGCGGGCGCAAGCTCGGCGATACGTCCTCCGTCCATATGGATTTGCAAGTGCCAGCCGACCGCGGCGAGGCGCTTGCCGAAGACAATCACCTCCTCGATGCCCGGACCGGTTGCGAGATGCTCCATATAATGAAAGCGCGCGCCGCACAGGCAGGCTGCGGCGAGCCGTTTCAGCTCCACGTCAGCAATCGTGGTAGGCACCAGCGCCACGCCTTTGTAGGCCCCGCCGGTCGCGGCGACCGCGTCGACTGTCACCGAGTTGTCGAGTCCGTGGCAGGCAGGTTGCACGATTACGCAGTGCTGAATGCCGAGCCGTTCATGCAGCTTGAACAGCAACTCCTTCGGTGCGTCCGACGGCGTATAACGCCGCCCCTCGGCAAACGGAAATCGTTTGCGCGGGCCCCACACGTGGACATGCGCGTCGCATGCGCCCGGCGGCAATTTGAGTTTCGGCTTGCTGGGCGCGGCCATCCAGTAAGGCGGATCGGCCGGCGTGCCGGCATTGTGCTCCATCACGTATCCTTGGCGCGCGTGCGTTCGAAAGCCGGCTCGTGTGTTGAAAATCGTTTCAACCACTCCACCAGGATAGGATAGGTGGGACGCCAGTCGACCTGCTTGCGCCAGTCGAGATAGCCAAGCGCGCATGATAGGCCGATCGAAACCACGTCGGTTTTATTCGGGTCTGGCGGCGATGCCTCGAACGCCGCCAACCCGCGCCGGATCTTGTCGCGCTGATGCGAAAGCCAGCGCGGCGAGTGCGGCAGATCGCGACGAAAACGGGTCTCGTAGACGACCAGAATCGAGGCATCCATAATGCCGTCGGCAAGCCGCGACAGCGTGAGCGCACGATAACGATCGCGTCCGCGCAGCGGCAGCAACCGGTCGGTGCCGGCGACATCTTGCAGGTACTCGATGATGATGCCGCTGTCATAGATCGTGCTGCCATCGCCGAGCACGAGACACGGCATCTTGCCGAGCGGATTCTGCTGGCGCAGCGTATCGTTCTCGTCGAGCGGGTCGGCAGGGGTGACGGTGACGCGCCCGCTCAAGCCGAGCGCCTCGATGGCCATGCGGACCTTGCGGCCGAACGGCGATGTCGGAGTCGAGCGCAGCACGAAAGTCTCGGCGGAGGACATCTGCGAATACTGTCCGGCTTACTTTTCGGTATGCACGCCTGCGTCCACGATCACTTTCGCCCATTTCTTGGTTTCGCTGTCGATATAGTCGCGGAAATGTTCGGGCGAATCGCCGACCAGGACTGCGCCCTGACTCGCCAGTTTCTCGACCACAGTGGGGTCTTTCATGGCTTCGACCGCGGCTTTGTTGAGCACGGCGACAACCTGTGGGGGCGTCTTGGCCGGCGCAACCATGCCGTACCAGTTCTCGGTCTGAAGATTGGCCATTCCGACTTCCACAGTGGTCGGCACATCGGGAGCGCTCGGCACCCTTTGCATGGCGCCCACCGCAATCGGCTTGAGCTTGCCGGCTTTGATCTGTGGCAGCAGCACCGGCAGATCGAGGAACACCATTTGCACCTGCTGGGCGAGCAGGTCATTCACCGCCGGAGCCGCGCCGCGGTATGGCACGTGAACGATGTTGATGCCGGCGGTGAGCCTGAACAGTTCGCCTGCGAGATGCGGCATGCTGCCAGGACCGGAGGACGCGAAGTTGAGCTTGCCCGGTTGCGATTTTGCGAGCGTTACCAGTTCCTGCATGGTGTTGGCCGGGACGCTCGTCGCGACCACCAGCATTTCCGGCACCTTGGCAACAAGGGTGATCGGTTGCAGGTCCTTGAGCGTGTCGTAAGCAACTTTCTCCATGCTCGGACTAATGGCGAGCGCGCCGGCGCTCACTATACCGATCGTGTAGCCATCCGGCGGGGCCTTCGCGACGACATCGGTTCCGACCACGCCGCCCTGTCCCGAACGGTTATCGATGATGATCGTCTGCTTGAGGATCTCGGACATGCGTTGGCCGACGACCCGCGCGATGATGTCGTTCGGCCCGCCGGGCGGGAACGGGACAATCAGCCTGATATTCTTGTTGGGAAAATCCTGCGCCGCAGCCAATGCCGGGCACAGCAACGCAAATCCGATCAGCAGCGGTCTCAAGGCTCTCACGGTCGTCCTCCCCGTTGATTTTCATGCGGCTCGTTCCGGCGCGCCCGGCGAGCTTGCTTTGCGGCCAGCATACGTCATTGCCCGGCGCGCACGCCAGCTGCGGTGGTGGCTGCAGGATAGGTTTAATCCTAGGATTGTGCGGAAAGAAATAAGGAGTCTCGAATGGACATCGATTTGCCAGAGGTCGTAGCGGAGGTGAGGGCGGCATTCGAACGTTACGAAAAAGCGTTGGTTTCAAACGACGTGTCCACGCTCGACGAGTTATTTCGCGACGATCCCCGCACCGTACGTTACGGCGCGACGGAAATTCTTTACGGCTATGGCGATATCAAGTCATTTCGCGCGGCCCGCTCGCCGGTCGCGCTTGGTCGTAAGCTGTCGCGCACGGTCATCACCACGTTCGGTCGCGACTTTGCGGTTGCTTCAACTCTTTATGAGCGCCCTTCAGCGCCGGGCAAGATCGGCCGGCAAAGCCAGACCTGGGTGAAATTTCCGGAAGGCTGGCGTGTGGTCGTCGGCCACGTCAGCCTGATGGACAAGCCGTCGTCGTAGCTTAAAGGGCCGCCACCGCCTGCACTTCCACCAGCAGGGGTTCCTGCACGAGGCGATCAACCATCAGCAAGGTATTGGGCGGATAAACGCCATTGGAGAACATTTTCGGAAATTCTCGCAGCCGGTACTTCATGAACTTCGGAATATCCTGCGAGTGCACCAGGTAAGTCGTGAACTGAACGATATTGCCCCAGCCGGCGCCGACCGATTTCAGCGCCGCCTCGATGTTGGCAAAGGTCTGCACGCATTGGGCGTCAAAGTCGTCAGCGCCCACGACCTTTCCGTCGCGGTCAACGCCAACCTGGCCGGCGATGAAGACAAACTCCGACGCCTTCACGCGGGTGAGATGCGAATACTGCCCCAGTGGCTTGCCGAGCGCGTCGGGATTGAGAATCTTGATGTCGGCCATCGTTGACTCCTTTTCCTTACGCGTCGAAGCAATGCCACTGCGGCATTGGTGTTATTCGACCTGCACGCCGCTCGCCTTGATCGGCGCTTCCCACTTCTTCACTTCGCTCTTGACGAAGTCGGCGAGCCATTGCGGGCTGCGTTCGTTCGGTCCGGCAACGGTTGCACCGAGCTTGGACAGACGTTCCTGCACCTCCGGCGTCGAGATGGCGCCGACCGCGGCTTCATTGAGCTTCTTGACAATGTCGGCCGGCGCGCCTTTCGGCAGGAACAAGGCGCTCCAGGTATAAGCCTGCACGTCGAGACCCTGTTCTCCGGTGGTTGCGAGGTTCGGCAGTACCGCCGAGCGATCCTTGGTCATCATGGCGATGCCCTTCACCTTGCCGCCGTCGATCTGCGGCTTGGCGGTGGCGATGATGTCGCACAGGTAGTCTATGCGTCCGCCGACCAGGTCTTGCATGGCAGGACCGGTGCCTTTGTAAGGAATGTGCGTGATCGTTGCGCCCATGGCGCTGTTGAGTACGACGCAGGCGAGATGCGTCGCCGAGCCGGCGCCGGCCGAGCCATATTGCATCTTGGCCTGGTTGGCTTTGGCATAGGCGATGAATTCCTTGAAATTGCTCGCCGGCAGATCAGGCCGGGCGATGATCGCGATGGGCGTTACCGCGAGATAGGCGACTGGCGTGAAATCAGTCTCCACATTGTAGAGCGGATGTTTGTAGAGCGTCTGGTTCTGCGCATGCGTACCGACGCTGCCGAGGATCATGGTGTAACCATCGGGCTTGGCATCGGCGACGCGCTTCGAACCAGTCATGCCGCCGGCGCCGCCGACGTTCTCGATCACGACCGGCTGACCGAGCAATTCGCTCATGCGCTGCGCAACGATGCGACCGATGGTGTCCTGTGGTCCGCCGGCGGCGAACGGGATCACCATGGTGACAGGGCGGGTCGGGAAATTTTGAGCGACGGCCGGGCCAGCCAAAGCCAGCGCGGCGAAAGCCGCGGCAAACAGAATTCTTTTCATTGTTGTGCTCTCCACCAAAGAAACAAACCCTCGCTCAGTGCGAGCCCGGCGGTCAAGACGGGCCGGGAGCAGGGCTAGCCCACTTCGACGACGTCCTCGGGGAACTGGTGCAGCCGGTCGCCCGGCCCATTGCCGCCGATCAGGTAGTTGTCGCACAGCCAGTTCAGGTAGCCGCCGTGGATATACGTCGGATGGACGACGATATTCATGTCTTTTTCGATCGTCATGGGCTCGTCGCTACGAACCAAAGGGCGCTCCACCAGATCGTAGCCTTGGCCGTGGCAATAAAGGCGCGCTTCCGCCGGCCGCCCATTCTTGCGCATGAAATCGTTGAAGGCGTCCCAGATATCCTTGCAGGGGGTCCCCGGCTTGAGAAGGTCGAGCGTGAACTTGCGCGAGGCTTTGCAGAATTCGAGCTCATCTTTCATGGCCTGCGGCACTTTGGCGCCGACCACACAGGAGCGCCCAAGCTCGGTGTACATGCCGCCCGGGCCGTTATCCTCCACCAGTAACGCGATCTGATCGCCTTTCTGGATGACGCGGTTTTGCACATGGCGATTGCCGAATTTCGACGGCTGGCCGAGCGGCATGGAGGCGCAAAGATAAATGCCGTTCTCGCTGCCGTGGCACTGGCTGTACCATTGCGCGACCGCGGCCACCTCGGTATCACGCATGCCGGGTTTCACCGCGGCGAAGGCGGCGCGCATAGCGCCGTCCTGCATGAGCGCTGCGCGCTTCACCAATTCCATCTCTTCGGCGCTTTTGATCACCTTGATCCTGTCGACCATTTCCGTCGCATCGACAAAGCGCGCCTGTGGATATGCGCGCTTGATGTAGTCGAGCAGCGCATAGGACATCTGATACGTGCCGACATAGCCTATGGTGGCTTGCGCGAAAGGCTTAAGCGCGGTTGCGGCAAGCTCGGGGTCGTAATCTTTGGTGTAATGAGCGGAGGCATAGCTCGGCGTGGTGAGAATGCGTTTGACGCCGCGCCAGTTCTGATCGCCTTGCGCGGTTGCTTCGTTGCCGCCAAACGGGCCCTGGCACACCACAGTCATCTCATCGTCGCGCGGGAACACCAACGTGTTGGGGTAGCCGTTCGTCGCCGGCATATCGGTGAAGTAACGGACATAGCCGCCCATGTGATCGTTATTGTTCTGCATGAGCAGAACATCGATATTCTCTTTCACCATGGCGGCGCGGATGGCGCGCCAGCGGCGCTCGAGCTCGGCATTGGAGATCGGCGTATTCAGACGTTCGGACAAAGCCATGGGTCAGTCACTCCAGGACGCGGGCTTGCGTACGATATTGATCATAGATTTGGCGTCGCCGGCCAGAAATTTTGCCATGTTGCCGGCGATGGTCGGCATGGCGCGATCTTCGTAGCCCAGTGAATAGCCGCCCAGATGCGAGAAGATCGTCACATTCTTCGTCTTCCACAATGGACTGTTGGCTGGCAACGGCTCCTGCGCAAAGACGTCGAGCGCGGCGCCAGCGATCTTTCCGCCTTCCAGCGCGGCAACCAGCGCGGCTTCATCGACGACGCCGCCGCGCGCGACGTTGACGAGATAAGCGGTGGGCTTCATGGCGGCAAAAACCTTTGCGCCGACGATGCCGCGCGTCTCCGCGTTAAGCGGGGTGAGCGCGACCAGGAAATCGAGCTCGGGCGCGATCTTTACAAGTTCGTCGCGATGAACCATCCGGTCGAAGCCTTTGGTGGCACGCGGGCTGCCGCTGATGCCGATCGTGGTCATATGAAATGTCTTGCAGATCGGCGCCAGATATTCCGCGATCAGGCCAACGCCGAGAATGCCAACGGTCTTGCCGGCGAGCAACGCCGCAGGCCAGCGCTCCCATTGGCCCTTGTCCTGCGCAATGGTGGCGCGGGGCAGATCGCGCGCAAGCGACAGCATATAGGCAATGGTCGCTTCCGATACCGGCGCGCCATGGATGCCGCGAACATTGGTGACGACGACCTCTTTACCGAGCGAGGGCAGGTCGATGATGTTGTCGACGCCGGTCCCGAGCGCCTGGATCCATTTCAATTTCGGAGCATCGCGCACGACGTGGTCGGCCATCGGTGGCGAAAAGCACAGCAAGATGTCCGTGTTGGCAATATAGGGGCCGACATCGTTATGGTGACCGACCACATTGATCGTCAGTTGCGGAAATTGTTCCAGCAGCATCGCCTTGTAACGGGCGCGCATGGCTTCCTGGACTTCGGTGAGGATGAGGACATTCGGCATGGCGGGCGCAGGTATAGCGCGACCCCGAAAAGTTGGAACCTGTTTTTCAGGGAAATTCCGCCGCAACATTTTGCGCGTGGGGGTGACCCGCATCGCGGGTCTGCGCTAAGCTTGCGTCGGATAGTGGGGACGTCCGATGCCGATTGATCTTGCTCAAGTGGACTGGCTGTATGTCATCGTTTTGGCGGTGTTGGTTTATCTGGCGGCCGTCGTCGGCAACCTGCTGTCGTTCGGTAATCGCTGGACAGCCGCCACGCTGTCAACGTTGGTCTTTGTGGTGCTGTTTGTGCTCTGGACCTACTATCCGCACCGCGTGCCGCTGCCGAGAACGGTGACCCTGCCGAATTCGCCGGCCAGCACGGCCGCGCCGACACCGGCTGCGCCGGCCGCTCCCGCAGCACCGCAGAGACCGCGTAATCCGGTCACGGACATCACGCCCCCGCGCAATCCGGTCACCGACGTCACGCCGCCCACGGCTCCCGCTGCTCCGCCAGCGGCCCCGCCGACCCAGCCCGCAACCCCTGCGCGCTAGGCTTGCAAGCGACGGCCAGAATGATGTTTTCTCGTGGTGTTGAAAGCAGAGCCGGAGAAGAAGGCAGAAGACGCGCATGAAGAAAGTTTATCCCGACGCAAAGGCCGCGCTGGCCGGTGTGCTCAAGGACGGCATGTTGATCTGTGCGGGCGGGTTTGGCCTTTGCGGGATCCCAGAGACGCTGATCAAGGCGATCCGCGATTCCGGCGTGAAAAACCTCACCATCGTGTCGAACAACGCAGGGGTCGACGGCGCCGGCCTCGGTCTGCTGCTGGAGACACGGCAGATCAAGAAAATGATCTCGTCCTATGTCGGCGAGAACAAATTGTTCGCGCAGCAATATCTCGCGGGCGAACTCGAGATCGAATTCAATCCGCAAGGCACGCTCGCCGAGCGTATCCGCGCGGGCGGCGCCGGCATCCCGGCCTTCTTCACGCGCACCGGGGCCGGGACCGATATTGCCAAAGGCAAGGAAGAGCGCGAGTTCGACGGCAGCCGCTACATCCTCGAGCGCGGCATCGTTGCCGACCTGTCGATCGTGCACGCCTGGATGGCCGACACAGAAGGCAATCTTGTCTATCGGAAGACGGCGCGCAATTTCAATCCGATGATGGCAACAGCCGGAAAAGTCACCGTCGCTGAGGTCGAGCATCTGGTGCAGCCGGGCGACCTCAATCCCGATCACATCGTCACGCCGGGCGTCTACGTCAAACGCATCATCCACGTGCCGAATGCGGTCAAGCACATCGAGCAGCGCACCGTGCGCAAGCGCGAGGCGGCGCCCGCCGGAACCGGAGAGGAAGTCTAATGCCCTGGACCCGCGATCAGATGGCCGAACGCGCAGCCAAGGAATTGCGCGATGGCTTTTACGTCAATCTCGGCATTGGTATCCCGACGCTGGTGTCGAACTACATTCCCGATGGCATGACGGTGCAGCTGCAAAGCGAAAACGGCATGCTCGGGTTCGGGCCATTCCCTTACGAAGGCGAGGAAGATCCGGACCTGATCAATGCCGGCAAGCAGACGGTGACGGAACTGCCAACCACGAGCTTTTTCTCGTCGGCGGATTCCTTCGCCATGATCCGCGGGGGTCATATTGACCTTGCGCTGCTCGGTGCGATGCAGGTGGCGGAGAACGGGGATCTCGCCAACTGGATGATCCCGGGCAAGATGGTGAAGGGCATGGGCGGCGCGATGGATCTCGTCGCCGGCGTCAAGAAAGTCGTGGTCATCATGGAGCACACGGCCAAGGACGAGCCCAAGCTATTGCACAAGTGCAATCTGCCGCTCACAGGCGCCGGCGTCGTTGACATGGTGATCACCGATCTCGGCGTCTTCACTATCGACCGCAAGAAAGGTGGCATGACGCTCACCGAGCTCGCGCCAGGCGTGACGGTCGACGACATCACCAAGAAGACCGAGGCGAGCTTCAAGGTCGACCCAAAGCTCAAGCATTAAAGCGGGAACAAATTCCGGCCCTGGCCTTTGATGTGGCATGAGCCAAAAGCCCGACTTCCACGAGGAAATGGACCGCCTGCAGGGCCACATGCCCGACTGGGCCGGCCGCAATTTTGACCGCCTTCGCCAGCCGCGCGCGATCTGGGTGCGCGTACCGGCCGGCATCGCTCTCACTGGCGGCGGCGTGCTGGGGTTCCTGCCGGTGCTCGGCGTCTGGATGTTGCCGGTCGGCCTTGCGCTCCTCGCCTACGATGTGCCGCCGATGCGCCGGCCACTTGCGCGCGTGCTGAATTTCACCAACCGCAAGATCGAGCAAAGAAAAGGGCGGAGGAGGGGCGAAAAAGCGAGCTAGTCCGCGGCCGCGGCGGTGCGGACCCGCGCAATGAAGTCCCGCGAGCAACCTCCCTTTGATTTTCCTGCGCGAGCCGTTACAGCATCGGTCCGACGAGGGGGGAACGACCCATGCTATCCGACGCCGATCGAAAGAAGGCTGCCGACATTCTGATGGCGGCGCAGAAGGAGCGCAAACAGGCGACCCAACTGCACATCACCTTTCCGGACATCACGATCGAGGATTCCTACGCGATCTCGACCGATGTGGCGCAGCGCAAGATCAAGGCCGGTGCCAGGCTGATCGGGCACAAAGTGGGGCTGACCTCAAAGGCGATGCAGCGCTCGTCGATGATCGACGAGCCGGACTACGGATACATCCTCGACGATCAGTTAATTGCCGACGGCGCCAAGGTGAAGCACGCCGACTACTGCAAGCCGCGGGTCGAGGTCGAGCTCGCTTTCATTATGGGTAAAAAGCTGCAGGGACCGGGTGTCGGCCTCACCGACGTTCTGCGCGCGACCGAATACGTCATTCCGGCGATCGAGATCGTGGACGCGCGCATCCAGGATCAGCGCAAGATCGTCGACACGGTCGCGGACAATGGTGCGGCCGCCGGCATTGCGATGGGCGGCAGGCCGGTGGGCCCAATGGACGTCGATCTGCGCTGGGTCGGCGGCATCATGTACCGCAATGCTGAAATCGAGGAGACCGGCTTGGCGGCCGGCGTGCTCGGCCATCCGGCGCTTGGTGTGGCCTGGCTCGCCAACAAGATCGGCCCGCACGGGCACGCGCTCGAACCCGGACACATCGTGCTTGCCGGCTCGTTCACCCGCGTCGTTTTCGCCCAGAAGGGCGATACACTTCACGCCGACTTTGGGCCGCTCGGCGGCATCGCCATTCAATTCGTGTGAGCACAACAATGGTCGAATTCCAACGCAATGCCTTCAAGCACGCGCTAGCGCAGGGCAAACTCCAGATCGGTTTGTGGTCGAGCCTTTGCAGCAATATCGCCGCCGAAATCATTTCCGACAGCGGCTTTGACTGGATCCTGCTCGACACCGAGCATTCGCCGAACGAAATCCCGGATCTGGTCACGCAGTTGCAGGCCATACAGAAGGGCACCGCAACGCCGATCATCCGGCCGGCATGGAACGATGCGGTCCTGGCAAAACGTGCGCTCGACATTGGTGCGCAGACATTGCTGTTTCCCTATGTACAAAACGTAGAGGAGGCCAAGCGCGCGGTTGCTTCCACACGTTATCCGCCGCAGGGCATCCGCGGCGTGTCAGTCGCCGCGCGCGCCAGCCGCTATGGGCGCGTGCCTGGCTATTTGACCAAGGCGAATGATGAAATTTGCGTGCTGGTGCAGGTCGAAACCCGCACGGCCCTCGATAATCTCGAAGCGATCGCCAAGGTCGAAGGCATCGATGGCGTGTTTATCGGCCCGTCCGATCTTGCCGCCTCGCTTGGACATCTTGGCAATCCGCAGCATGCGGAGGCGCAGAAGGCCATGCAGGACGCGGTCAAACGCCTCAAGGCCATCGGCAAGCCGGCCGGCATCCTGACCGGCAACGAAGAAGAGGCGCGCCGCTACATCGACTGGGGCTACCTGTTCGTTGCTGTGGGCGCCGATGTGGGGTTGCTGGCGCGCAATGCGGATGCATTAGCGAAGAAATTCAAGGCCTAGGTCTTTGCGTTAGATCAAACATTGCCTCCTGGACCCGCGCGATAGTCGCGCGGAAGATCGAGGAGGTGGTGATGCAGCCACAGGCCGAACCCGTTCACGACATTGCTCATCTCGGTAGCGTGGAGCTATTCACGCCCAAGCCCGACAAGAGCCTTTGGTACTTCCGCGATCTGCTTGGCATGGAGCCCGTGCACGAGGCTGCCCAGTCGGTCTATCTCCGCGGTTACGGCGACTACGCCACCAGCACGTTGAAACTGACGACGGCGGCCAATGCCGGCGTGGGTTGTATTTCCTGGCGCGCGGCAAGTCCGCAGGCCCTGGAGCGCCGCGCAAAGGCGATTGCGGATGCCGGTCTCGGCATTGGCTGGACCAATGGTGATTTCGGGCGTGGCCGCTCTTTCCGGTTTCGTGATCCCGATGGCCACGTGATGGAAATCTACTACGAGGAGCAGAACTTCGTTGCGCCGGCGCCGCTGCATTCAACACTGAAGAACCTGCCACAGGAATATACCGGGCGCGGAGTCTGCGTGCGGAGAGTCGATCATTTGGCGCTGCTTGCAAGCGACGTCGAAACCAATCGCAAATTCGCGCAGGACCTGCTCGGCTTTCAGCTACGCGAGCAGGTGCGTTACGACAAAGGCAAGACCGAAATCGGCTCATGGATGAGTCCGACCGCCGTGCATCACCAGCTGGCTTACGTGGTGGATGTAAAGGGCGGGCACGGGCGCCTGCATCATTTTTCACTTTGGGTCGACAACCGCGACGACGTGATGCGCGCAGCCGATATCCTGATCGAGAATGGCATCTTCATCGAAGCTGGCCCTTCCAAACACAATAATTCGCAGGGCTTTTATCTCTACACGTATGAGCCGGGTGGCAATCGCGTTGAAATCTATTCCGGCAGCTTCCTTGTGTTCGCGCCAGACTGGGAGCCGGTGACCTGGAGCGAGGAGGAGCGCGGCACCGGCGTCTATTGGGGCGCGACGTTGCCGGAGAGTTTCATCCAATACGCAACACCCAATGTTGAAGGAGAGGGCACTGGCAAGGCGCCGCAGTTCCCGGTTTTTTTCTGACGTGGGCGGTTGCAAAAAATCGCAGTCGCTTTTCGGAAGGACCATGCTCAATCAAATAAGGTGTCGCCATGAGTCTACTTCCCCGAATTGACCTCGCGGCGGTGCGCGAACGCATCGGCCCGTACGCGGACAAGACATCGTTTGAGGATCGCACCGAGATTTATCGTGAGTTGATCGGTTTCGTGCCGCCGCGCATCGAAGCGCGCCTGGCGGTCACCGGTGCGCTCGATCCCACTCTTCTCGACCTGCAGGAGAAGATGCGCGAGCATGCGATGTATCCGAAATGCTTCGACGTCAAAACCGCTCAATTGATGCTGTTCGGGATGCTGCTGATGGACATGAGCGATGCTGCCCAATTGCATGCCATCGCCGCGCGAAACGCGGGCGCCACTTGGGAAGAGATGCAGGGGGTTGTAAGCCTGTGCTTTTTATTTCGCGGGCTGCCGGCCGCCAATCGTGGCGCTGAAATCCTCGCCATTCTCGCCAAACGCGAAACGGATGTGGACGTTGACTGATTTAAGCTCTTTTCCGGTCTTTCGGGTGGGCCCGCCCGACAGGACACCTCCAATACAATCAGCCACTTAGCCGCAGGACCGAACCTTTAGTAGGCCTTGGCCGTACGTCGCAAACCTGCCAAAAATGGCGCGACGAGGGGACTACTGCGAATGAGTGACGAGTTGATCCTCGCAACTGAGGATCTCACCAAGGAGTTTGCCGGCTTTGTCGCCGTCAACGGCGTCAGCCTGCGCGTGAAGCGCGGAACGATCCACGCGTTGATCGGACCGAATGGCGCCGGCAAGACCACCTGCTTCAATTTGCTTACGAAATTCCTGAGCCCAACGCGCGGACGTATTCTGTTCAAAGGTCACGATATCACCGCAATGCAGCCCGCGGATGTTGCGCGGCTCGGCCTGGTGCGCTCATTCCAGATTTCGGCAGTGTTTCCGCACATGACTGTCCTGGAAAACGTACGCATCGCGTTGCAGCGACAGCGCGGCGGGTCATTCGATTTCTGGCGATCGACATCGGTGCTCAATGATTTGAATGAGCGTGCAATGGAGCTGATTGCCGACGTCGGTCTGTCCTCCGTCGCCGACTGGACTGCGGTCGAGCTTCCTTACGGCCGCAAGCGCGCGCTGGAGATTGCCACGACGTTGGCGCTCGATCCGGAAATGCTTCTGCTCGACGAGCCAACCGCGGGCATGGGCCACGAGGACATTGACCGCGTTGCCCAATTGATCAAACGCGTGTCGGCCGATCGCACAGTGTTGATGGTCGAGCATAATCTTTCGGTTGTCGCCGATCTGTCCGACCACATCACCGTGCTCACGCGCGGACGCGTGCTGGCGGAAGGGGACTACGACACCGTGTCGGCCAATTCCGAAGTGCGCGAGGCTTATATGGGGGTGGGGCATGCTTGACGCTCGTACCCCGCTCCTTGCCGTCAAGGACTTGCAGGCCTGGTACGGCGAATCGCACATCCTTCATGGGGTGACGTTCGACGTGCGCGAGGGCGAGGTTGTCACGCTGCTTGGTCGCAATGGCGCCGGCAAGACAACTACGCTCAAGTCGATTATGGGAATCGTCGGCCACCGCACGGGCTCGGTGCTCTTTCAAGGCGAGGAACTCATCGGCCGCAGTTCCGACCGGATCGCGCGCGCGGGTGTCGCTCTTTGTCCCGAGGAGCGCGGTATTTTTTCCAGCCTCAATGTCGAGGAAAATCTGCTGCTGCCGCCCGTTGTCAGGCCGGGGGGTCTTGCCCTCGATCGCATTTTCGATCTGTTTCCGAACCTCAAGGAACGGCTCGGCTCCAGCCAGGGCACCAAGCTCTCCGGCGGGGAACAACAGATGCTGGCCATCGGCCGTATCCTGCGCACCGGCGCGCGACTGTTGCTGCTCGACGAGCCGACCGAAGGACTTGCCCCCGTAATCATCCAGCAAATCGGCAAGACCATACGGGCGCTCAAGCAGGAGGGCTTTACCATTCTGCTGGTCGAGCAGAATTTCCGTTTCGCTTCGACCGTTGCGGATCGCTATTACGTCATGGAACATGGACGTATCATCGACCAGTTCGCCAATGCCGAACTGGACGCCAATGTCGATAAGCTCCACGACTACCTTGGGGTCTAACAAAACAAACGTTTGGGCAGGAAAGCAGGGAGGATACGTCAATGAAAAGAATGATCGGTTTGACGGCTCTCGCCGTCGTGTTGGCCTGCGGTACCGCCAACGCGCAGCAGGTAAACGTCAAGATTGGTGTGCTCACAGATATGTCGAGCTTGTATGCCGATGCGACTGGTCCGGGTTCGGTGCTTGCCGCCAAGATGGCGGCCGCAGATTTCATGAAGGACCATCCCAACTTCAAAGTTGAGGTTATTTCTGGCGACCACCAGAACAAGGCCGACATCGGCACCCAGCTCGCAAATCAGTGGTACGACGTCGAAAAGGTGGACATGATCGCTGACGTGCCGAATTCGGGCGTGGCGCTCGCCATCAGCCAGGTCACGCGCGACAAGAACAAGGTGTTCGTTGCGTCCGGCCCGGCTTCGTCCGACCTCACTGGGCCCAAGTGCAGCCCCAACACAGTGCACTGGACCTACGATACCTGGATGCTGGCGAACGGCACCGGCAAAGCGGTGGTCAAAACCGGTGGCGACACTTGGTTCTTCCTCACTTCTGACTACGCTTTTGGTCATGCGCTTGAGCGCGACACAATGGCGGTGGTCGAGAAGAACGGCGGCAAGGTGCTCGGCAAGGTTCGTCATCCGATCAACACCAATGACTTCTCGTCGTTCCTGTTGCAGGCGCAGGCGTCGAAGGCCAAGGTCATCGGGCTCGCCAATGCCGGCGGCGACACTATCAACTCGATCAAGCAGGCCTCCGAATTCGGCATCGTGAAGGGCGGGCAAAGCCTGGCTGGACTTCTGGTCTTCGCGACCGACGTCAACGCGCTCGGGCTGCAAACTGCTCAGGGCCTCGTCTTGACCGAAACCTTCTACTGGGATCTGAACGACGCCACACGTGCCTGGACCAAGCGCTGGCACGCCGAACGCAATGCGCCGGGCAAGTATCCGGCGATGAACCAGGCTGGCGTCTATGCCGGTACGCTGCACTACCTCAAGGCGGTCGCCGCGCTGAAGAGCGCTACCGACGGCAAGGCAGTGGTTGCGAAGATGAAAGAGATGCCGACTGATGATCCGCTTTTCGGCAAGGGAACCATTCGGGCCGACGGCCGCAAGCTACATCCGGCCTATCTCTTCGAAGTCAAAAAGCCGGAAGAATCAAAATATCCCGGCGACTTCTATAAGCTGCGTGCCACTATCCCGGCAAATGAAGCTTTTCGCCCGCTCAACGAAGGCAACTGCCCGCTGGTGAGCGGCTGAATTTCAATGATCTATGATCAAAACAACAAGGAGGATCACTGATGAGAAAAACTTTGGGACTGGCGGCACTCGCCGCCGTTCTCGCCTGCGGAGGGGCTAGCGCCCAGCAGGTCAACATCAAGATCGGTGTGCTTTCCGACATGTCGAGCCTTTATGCCGATATCGGCGGGCCCGGCTCGGTTGCCGCCGCAAAAATGGCGATTGCCGACTTCACCAAGGATAATCCCAATGTGAAGGTCGAGTTGATCAGCGGCGATCACCAGAATAAGCCGGACATTGGCTCGCAGATCGCCAACCAGTGGTTCGATGTGGACAAAGTTGACCTGATCATCGATACGCCAAACTCCGGCGTCGCACTTGCAGTCAGCCAGGTTGCCAGCCAGAAGAACAAGATTTTCATCGTGTCGGGCGCGGCAGCCTCCGATCTCACCGGTCCGAAGTGCAATGCCAACACGATCCACTGGACCTACGATACCTGGATGCTGGCGAATGGTACCGGCACCGCGATCGTGAAGACAGGCGGTGACACCTGGTTCTTCCTGACGTCGGACTATGCATTCGGTCACGCTCTCGAGCGCGACACGATGGCTGCAGTTGAAAAGGCCGGCGGAAAGGTGGTGGGCAAAGTCCGACACCCGCTCAACACCAACGACTTCTCATCGTTCCTTTTGCAAGCGCAGTCGTCCAAGGCGAAGGTCATTGGCCTCGCTAACGCCGGCGGCGACACTATCAACTCGATCAAACAGGCCGCCGAGTTTGGCATCGTCAAGGGCGGGCAGAGCCTTGCTGGTCTGCTGGTGTTCGCCAGCGACGTCGCCGCGCTTGGGCTTCCGACAGCTCAGGGCCTGGTGCTGACTGAAACCTGGTACTGGGACATGAACGACGTCAACCGCGCCTGGACCAAGCGCTGGCAGCAGGAGCGACAGGGTAAGTTTCCAACGATGATCCATGCCGGCGTGTATGCCGGCATTACGCACTATCTCAAGGCTGCGGTCGCGCTCAAAGGAAATGTGAGCGATGGCAAGGCAGTGGTCGCGCAGATGAAGTCGATGCCGACCGACGACCCGCTGTTCGGCAAGGGCACGATCCGCGCCGATGGCCGCAAGGTGCATCCCGCCTATCTGTTCGAAGTGAAGAAGCCGGCCGAGTCGAAATACCCCGGCGACTTCTACAAGGTACGCGCCACCATACCGGCGGATGAAGCCTTCCGTCCGCTCAAGGAAGGCAACTGTCCACTGGTGACTGGCTGATGATGACTATGGTCCCGGACGCGGTGCGGCATGAAATGACGCGCCGCTGATCCGGGACCAAACCGTCCGGGTCTGTCGCGCATCACTTGTGCTGCGCTGAGCCCGGGGCACGAGCACAACAGAAACTATCATGGTCGAGATCTTCGGCATCCCTTCGCAGGCGCTGTTCGGGCAACTGTTGATTGGCCTGATCAATGGTTCGTTTTATGCGCTGCTCAGCCTGGGGCTCGCCGTTATTTTCGGCATGCTCAATATCATTAACTTCAGCCACGGCGCCCAATACATGATGGGCGCCTTTGCAGCCTATCTCCTCCTGCAATATTCCGGCCTCGGCTACTGGCCCGCGCTGATCATCGCCCCCATTTTGGTCGGCATTACCGGCGTCATCGTCGAGCGGCTGTTCCTGCAATGGCTGTACAAGCTCGACCATCTCTATGGGCTGTTGCTCACCTTCGGATTGGCGCTGATCCTTGAAGGTGTGGCGCGTAATTATTTCGGTTCCGCGGGCTTGCCCTACACCGTCCCGGAATCTTTGCAAGGCGGCCGCAATCTCGGCTTCATGTTCTTGCCCAATTATCGGGCGTGGGTGATCGTGGCGTCTCTCGCGGTATGCTTCGGCACCTGGTTTGTCATCGAACGCACACGACTCGGTGCCTATTTGCGGGCTGCCACTGAGAACCCGACGCTTGTACGTGCATTCGGCATCAACGTGCCGCGCATGATCACGCTCACCTACGGGTTCGGCGTGGCGCTCGCCGCCTTTGCCGGCGTCATGGCGGCGCCGATCTATAACGTATCGCCGCAGATGGGCTCCGAGCTGATCATCGTAGTCTTTGCGGTGGTTGTGATTGGCGGCATGGGCTCGATCCTGGGAGCGATCTTGACCGGATTTGGCCTGGGCGTGATCGAAGGCCTTACCAAGGTGTTTTTCCCGGAGGCCTCGAACACGGTCATTTTCGTGATCATGGCCATTGTGCTGCTGGTTCGGCCGGCCGGATTGTTCGGGCGGAGAGGGTGATGGAACGGGTCGTCGATCCCCTAGCCAAGAAGCCGTCCGCGTTGCGCGCCTACAGCGAGACCATTGCTTTCGTTGTGATGGTCGTCGCGCTCGGGGTCGCGCCGTTTTTCACCTATCCGCTATTCCTGATGCAGGCCATGTGTTTTGCGCTGTTTGCCTGTGCCTTCAATCTGCTGATCGGCTATGTCGGCTTGCTGTCTTTCGGCCACGCGCTGTATTTCGGCTGGGCGAGCTATCTGTCGGCGTATGCCGCCAAGGTCTGGGGCCTTACGCCCGAACTTGCGATCCTGACCGGCACGGCGACCGCCGCCATTTGCGGGCTGCTCGCCGGTTCGCTGGCGATTCGGCGCCAGGGCATCTACTTCGCCATGATCACACTGGCGCTGGCGCAGATGATGTATTTCTTTGCGCTACAGGCCAAATTCACCGGCGGCGAGGACGGAATACAGGCTGTACCGCGCGGCTATCTTTTCGGCCTGATCGATCTCAGGAACGAGATGGCGATGTATGCCGTCGTTCTGGTTATTTTCCTTGCCGGCTTCACGTTCATATACCGGATCATCCATTCACCGTTCGGCGAAGTGCTCAAGGCAATTCGTGAGAACGAAGCACGGGCGACTTCGCTCGGTTACAAGACCGATCGATACAAGCTGGTCGCTTTTGTGCTCTCGGCAACGCTAGCAGGCGTCGCGGGAGCCACCAAAGCGATCGTCCTGCAACTGGCTTCGCTCACCGATGTGAATTGGCCCATGTCGGGCGAGGTCGTGCTCATGACGCTTGTCGGCGGCCTCGGCACCATCTTCGGTCCTATGGTCGGCGCCTTTGTGATCCTTGTGATGCAGTTCAAGCTCGCACCGATCGGAGAATGGGTGTTGGTCATCCAGGGCGCAATATTCGTCGCGTGCGTGCTTTTGTTCCGCCGTGGCATCGTCGGCGAGCTCGCCAACAAGTTGCGCATCCGCCTCTAATTACCACCTTCTCTTTGAAACATTCGCGAATCGGAGTACATGGCCGTTGTCCATCTGTATGCCGTTGGTTTTGTGCGTTTTCCGGTTGTCGTCGATGCAGCGTGCGTCGCTCGATTGCCGGTTTGGCGCGTGCCGGGGGGCACTCAATGGCAGCCGTGCAAGGCGAGGTACGCTTCGACAAGATCGCCGAAAAATGGCATGCCTTGGCGCGACGCCGGCTTGCCTCTATTTGCGAGCTCCAGCGCAACGGCCGATGGAAACGCTATTACACAGAGGAGCAGCTCGAATCGAGTCTGCAAGACGCCGAGCGCGCGACGATGCTCTGGGCGAAGCTCGCCGTCCAACGGGTCACATTCAGCAAAGCTTGATGCGCGCTTGGATTGGCACGGCCGCTCTGGTCGCGATCACGATGCTTGCGCAGGCAGCGAGCGCTCAAAGTCTCAAACACGGCGAGCAGTTGCTCGCACACAATTGCGCATCGTGCCATGCGGTTGGTCGCAGCGGTGACAGCCCGCACAAATTTGCGCTGCCTTTTCGCACCCTCGGACAGCGCTATCCGATTGAGTCCTTGGAGGAGGCGCTGGGAGAGGGCATTATATCCGGCCATCCGGATATGCCTGAATTCAAGTTTGACGCCAGCGATGTCGGTGCCATCATTGCCTATCTGAAGTCCATCCAGCAGCGCTAGGAAGTGGCGCGTTCCAGCCAGAGTTGAACCATCCTCATGCCCAGTACCTTGTTCACGCCCTTTCGTGTGGCGGGCCTCGAGCTTGCCAACCGCATCGTGGTCTCGCCGATGTGCCAGTACTCGGCCGACGACGGCTGTGCCAACGATTGGCACCTTATGCATCTTGGAATGCTGGCGCATTCCGGAGCTGCCCTTGTGATCGTGGAAGCAACCCATGTTGAAAGGCACGGCCGCATCACCCATGGATGTATGGGCTTGTATTCCGACGACAACGAATCCGCTTTGGCGCGCGTAGTTGCACAGGCGCGGCGCATGGGCAGCGCCAAGTTCGGCATTCAGATCGCGCATTCCGGCCGCAAGGGCTCGGCCCAGCGTCCCTGGGAGGGCGCAGCCGCACTCAAACCAGAGGCCGACCCGTGGCCGACCATTGCGGCATCGCCAATCCCGTTTGGCGAGGGCTGGCACACACCGCGCGAAGTGACCGAAGCCGATATGGAGCGCGTGCGCGCCGCCTTTGTCTCATCCGCTCGGCGTGCGCTGCGGATCGGTTTCGACGAGATCGAGCTCCATATGGCGCACGGCTATCTCGCGCACGGTTTCATGTCGCCGATTTCAAACAAGCGCAGCGACCAATACGGAGGTCCGCTCGAGAACCGGTTGCGCTTTCCGCTTTCGATCGCACGTGCCGTACGCGCCGTCGTGCCAAAGACGGTTCCTCTCGGCGCGCGCATTACGGGCAGCGATTGGCGCGAGGGTGGATTAACGCCTGATGACGCAGTGTCGATTTCCCGGGCACTCAAGGCCGAAGGAATTGATTTCATCTGCATTTCCTCCGGCGGCGTCGCCGCTGATATCCGGAATCCCACCGAGCCGGGCTACAACGTGCCAATCGCCGCGCGCGTGAGAAAAGAGGCAGGCATTCCAACGCGGACCGTCGGGCTGATCGTCAGGCCCGAACACGCGGAGGAAATTGTGGCCAAGGGCGAAGCCGACATGGTTTCGATGGCGCGTTGCTTCCTCGACGATCCGCATTGGGGCTGGCACGCTGCGAAGGTGCTCGGCGCCGAAGTGGCGCGGCCGCCGCAATATCAGCGTGCCGGCCCGAAGCTGTGGGCGCCGGCCGCGGCGAAGGCGTAAGCGTTAGATGACTGCCCCGCTCGCGGGATCAATCAAGTGCATGTGGTCGATGTTGGCATAGAGCCGCATGGGCGCTCCAGCATCGGCCGCGCTGCTGGGCTCGACCCGACCGCAAATTTCGGTGCCCTTGATGGTGAAGAACACCATCGTCTCCATACCCATGGGCTCAACAACATCGAGCGTCGCCGTGAAATCACGGCCATCATCGCGTCCATTGTGGCGTGGCTCGGTGATGTGTTCGGGCCGCAGTCCAAGCACCAGGTCTTTTCCGACGACCGGCCGGTAGCGGCCTTCGTTTGCAGCGGGGACAGGAAAAGCGATGGCATCGGAAATACGCGCGCGCATACCGGCGCCGTTCTGCTCAAGCCGGCAAGGAATGAAATTCATCGCGGGCGAACCGATGAAACCCGCCACGAAACGCGTCCGTGGGTGGTGGTACAGCTCTTGCGGTGTGCCGATCTGTTCAATGCGGCCATGGTTCATGACCACGACGCGGTCCGCGAGCGTCATGGCCTCGACCTGGTCATGCGTCACGTAGACCGTTGTCGTCTTTACTTTTTGATGCACGCGCTTGATCTCGGTGCGCATCTGCACGCGTAATTTTGCGTCAAGGTTGGAGAGCGGCTCGTCGAACAGGAAGACTTTGGGATTGCGCACAATGGCGCGGCCCATGGCGACCCGCTGACGCTGTCCGCCGGATAGCGCTTTCGGGCGGCGATCCAGCAATTCGGTGATATCGAGGATGCGGGCGGCTTGTTCGACGCGCTGACGGATCTCGGCCTTCGGGAGTTTGCGCAACTTCAGCCCAAACGACATGTTTTCGAAGGCCGTCATGTGCGGATACAAAGCATAGTTCTGAAACACCATCGCGATGTCGCGGTCTTTAGGCGGCAGGTCATTGACCACTTCGCCGCCGATCGAAATGTTGCCGGACGTCACTTCCTCCAGCCCCGCGATCATCCGCAAGGTCGTGCTCTTGCCGCAGCCGGAAGGGCCGACCAGCACGACGAACTCGTTGTCCGGGATATCAAGGTCGATCGCGCGCACGGCCTCGACCTCTCCATACTTCTTGACGACCTGATGCAGCGCGACTTCGGCCATAGTGCTCAGCCCTTTGTGGCGCCGGCGGTGAGCCCGGCGATGTAGTAGTCCATGAGGAATGCGTAGATGACGAGCGGCGGTGCGGCGGCGACCAGCGCACCGGCCATGAGCATGCCCCACTTGTACACGTCGGCGCGGATGAGGCTCGTCACCGTGCCGACGGTGAGCACCTGCTGGTCCGCCGAATAAAGAAAGGCCATCGGATAAACGAAGGCCGCCCAGGACACCGTGAATGCGAAGATCGTTGCCGCGATGATGCCGGGCAGCGCAACCGGAATGAATATCTTCAGGAGCATCTGCATGTGGCCGGCGCCATCGATCAAAGCCGCCTCATCGAGTTCTTTGGGAATCGACTGGAAGTAGCCGATCATGATCCAAGTGCAGAACGGCACCGTCAGGGTCGGGTAGACCAGCACCATGCCCCAATAGGAATTGAGCAGGCCGACGGCCTTCACAATCTGGAACAGGGGAAGGAACAACAGCGTGTCCGGAACGAGGTAGGTGAGAAAAATCCCGGTCGCAAGAATGCTCGACCCCCAGAAACGCATGCGGCCCAGAGAGAATGCGGCGAGCACGCTTACGACCATGGTGATTACGACCACGCAAGTCGTCACGATGGCGGTGTTCTTGAAGAAGATCAGGAAGTCGGTCTGCGTGAACAGGATCTTGAACTGATCAAGCGTGATGCCGTTGGCGATGATCCACGGATTGGTCGCCATGTGCGCGACTTCGGCGTCGCTCTTGAGCGCGGTCACCACCATGTAGTAGGGCGGAATCAGGAAGAAGATCGCAAATATGATGAGGAATACGTAAGAGGTGATCAGCGCCCAGCGGCGATCGCGCCTGAGGCTGGCGTGCCGGCGCATACCGGTGGCAGCCGGCATGGCCATGGTCGTCGAGCTCATCCGATTTCCCTCCCACGCTTACGCACGCCGCGCAGGATGAACACGGCGGCGATCGCAAGTATCGGGAACATGAACAGCGAAGTCGCCGCGCCAAGGGGCAGATCGCCTGAGCGGATGCCCAACAGGAACGCGTACGTCGCGAACACATGGGTCATATTGCGCGGCCCGCCGGCGGTCATGATCTGCACAATGTCGAAATTTGCGAAGGTGACGATCAGCGAAAACAGCACCGTGATGGCGATGATGTTGCGCATCATCGGCAGGGTGATGTGGATGAATTTCTGCCAGGCATTGGCGCCGTCGATCGCCGCCGCTTCGTAGAGTTGTTCCGGCACCGACTTGAGGGCGGCAAGGTACATGATCAGAAAGAACGGCGCGCCGTACCAGACATTCACCAGGATGACCGAAAAGCGCGCCCAATAAGGGTTGCTCAACCAGGGGACTTCGTCGAAACCGAGCCCGGTCAAGATCCAGTTGAACGCCGAATGGGTCGGGTCAAACAACCACCACCAGCCGAGCGATGACAGAGCGAGCGGGATGACCCACGGCACCAGCAGCATCCCTCGCCACTTGCGCTGACCTTTGGCAGGCAAGTTGTTGATGAGGTGCGCAGTGATCAGCCCGATAAGGGCTTTGAAGAACACGGCGGACAGCGCAAAGATCGCCGATTGCTGCACCACCATCCAGAACACGTCGCGGGACAGCAGGTAGCTGAAATTGCCGAGGCCGATGAAACGCGTCTGCGCCTTGTTCAGCATCGACAGATAGATGGAGTAGAAGGCAGGGTAGATAACGAGGCAGGTGATGATCGCGATCAGCGGCAGACAAAACAGGAAGGCAATCGTCGAGCGCTGCCGGAGGAATTTGCTCAGGCCGCTGCGCGCGGAGGGGCGCACGCCCGCCTGTTGCAGGCCTGGAACCCAGCTTTGGACGGTGTCTGCCATGCGGCTGTCTTCGACCTTATAACGGTCGCCCCTCGCCGGTGGTTCAACATCGCGTATGCCGGCCGATGAGGCCGGCATACGAACTTGTCATGACAATTGCCAATGACTAGGCACGCAGCGTGCCTTCGAGCTCCTTTTCTGCCCACTTGATGACGTCGTCGATCTTCTCGTTGCCCTGCGTAAGCTTCGCCACCATCACAGTGTTGATAGCCTGGTTGTACATCTGGGCGCCGACTTCGGAGCGTGCCGGTGCGCCGAACATCGAGGTCAGTTCATCGCCGCGCGGCGGATAGCTGTAGACCACGCCCTTCGGCGGCTCGACCGTCTTCCACGTGTCGAGATCGTACATGCTCTTGAACGACGGCAGGTCGTAGCCGATTGAAGCCGCGACCAACTGGGCGATCGATTCCTTCTGCGACATATGCAGCAGAAGATCTTTGCCCGCCGACTTGTTCTTCGAAAAGCTCCAAAGACCGTAGAACTGCGGAAGCTGCCCGACGTAACGGCCTTTCGGGCCTCTCGGCATCGCGTGCAGCCAGATGTTTTCCGCAACCTTCGGATTGTCGCGCTTGGCAACCGCCCATGAGCTTGGAGGGTTCATAATGCCGGAACCCTTGCCGGAAATGATCCAGCGATTATTGCCGGCGTCATCCCAGGCGTAGACCTCGGGCGGGTTCACCGCCATCAGCTTCTTGAGATATTCGAGCGCCTTGCGGGTCTCGTCCGAGTTGACCTTGATGTTGTCCTTCTCGTCGATCATGACCACGCCGAAGGAGTTGAACAGGGCGCCGACCCAGTCAACGGCGTCGCTGGTCTGGCCCATTGGCAGACCGACCGGATATCCCGCCTTGTGCAATTTCTGTGCGCTGTCGAGATAGACATCCCATGTCCATTGATCGGTCTTGGCCTTGTCGTATTTCGACTCGTCTGCCGGGAACATGTCGACGAGATCGATGCCGCAATGCTCCTTGTAGAGATCGAAGCGCGACTGGCAGGGTTTCACCTGGCTGCCGATCGCGGTCGGGATGCCGCGCCATGTGCCTTTGATCTTGGCGAGATATTCGGCGACCGGGCTGATCGGGCCATATTGCTTGATCAGTTGCGCGACGACGTCGTCGAGCGGCTCAAGCAGACGCTGGTGAATCTGAATGTTCCAGTCGCGATGCGACATGATGTCGTGGCCTGTGCCGGCTTGCGCTTCGGCCGCGGCTGTCAGCTTGTCCTTCTCACCTTGCGAGGTGATGTAGTCGATGTGGACATCGACATTGTTCTTGTCGCCCCATTCCTTGCAGATCTTGTCGAGGGCTTTGTTGGCACCAGGGACCCAATGGTCCCAGCAGCCTAGTGTAAGAGTGCCGGCGGCATGGACGCCGCTGACATAGGGAGCGGTGATTGCCGCTGCCGAACCGAGGGCAGCGGTCTTGAGAACGGCACGACGTGATAGGCGTGAACTTCCCATGGTCTCCTCCCGGATTGTTTTTTTCGCTTTATAAAACGATACTCTCGCTCCTGGCGGACGGCTAGTCACTAAAAGTTGGATGGCTATAAATTTGCAGTTCCTTTTGCGCTGCAACGGACTCGCTACTAAAGTCGATCTTCTCTTAAGCCGCCGCGCATCGAACTCGCCTCATAAAATTGCATGCTTCAATATCCAATCAATTGCGGGTTCAGCTCCCGTAATAGAATTTGCTGATGGAAAACGTCGTTTTCCTCGCGGTTTTGTTCGCTGCCGCTTGCCATGCCGGCTGGAATGCGCTGATCAAGGTCGGGCTTGACCCTCTCTCGACGACCACCCTGATCTCGATCGGCTCCGGTGTCGTGGCCCTCATCATCGCGCCGTTCGTAGATGGGCCGGCTTGGGCAGCCTTGCCCTGGCTAGTTGCGTCAATTGCCGTTCATCTCATCTATTTCGCGTCGCTCATTGAGAGCTATCGCACCGGCGATCTTGGGCAAGTCTATCCAATCGCCCGCGGCTCGGCGCCCTTGATGACGGCTACGGCCACCACGTTCTTTGTCGGTGAAAAACTGAGTGTTATCGGCTGGAGCGGAATCCTTGCACTTGTGGTGGGCGTGCTGCTTTTGTCCGCACGGGGGGGCCGCGAGCTGGCCGAGATTGACCGCCGCGCGATCGGCTTTGCGTTCTTTACTGCGCTCACGATTTGCGCGTATTCGGTCATCGATGGCATCGGCGCGCGCCTCGCGGGCAATCCAAATGGTTATTCGCTCTGGCTCTTTGTCGGCATTGCCGTGGTCATGGTGCCTTACGCGCTCTATCGCGACGGCACGGACGTCTTGCCGGCGATGCAACGTTTTTGGCAGCGTGGCCTTGCCGGGGGCGCGCTGCAACTTCTTTCGTATGGAATCGCGATCTGGGCGATGACGATGGCGCCCATTGCTATCGTCGCGACCTTACGGGAAACCAGCGTGCTGTTCGGGGCCGCCATTGCGGTGGTGGTGCTTAAGGAGCCGCTGCGGCCTGTGCGCATCATCGCCGCCTGTCTGATCGTCACCGGGTTGGTGCTGATACGTTTGCAGTAACGCTCGCGCGATGCCATTTGCGGTCTGCGAACTGTGTATGTCAGTCCGCAGTGCCGATGCCGGGCAAACGCCGGTCAACTTTCAACGACGTCAACGACAGCTTCTGCAAAGGCCTGCGGAGCCTCCTGCGGCAGGTTGTGTCCTATGCCACCTTTGATGGTTCGATGCTGGTACCTACCGGAGAATTTCTTGGCGTAGGCGCTTGGCTCCGGATGCGGCGCGCCGTTGGCGTCACCTTCCATGGTGATGGTGGGCACGGTGATCACCGGAGCTGCGGCAAGCCGCTTTTCGAGCTCGTCGTATTTCGATTCGCCCTGAGCGAGGCCAAGCCGCCACCGGTAATTATGGATCACGATTTCGACGTGGTCGGAGTTGTTGAAGGCGGCCGCGCTCCGGTTGAACGTCGCATCATCGAAGGCCCATTTCGGCGAAGCGAGCTGCCAGATGAGCTTCGCGAAATCATGCCGGTATTTGTCGTAGCCGGCGCGTCCGCGATCGGTGGCAAAATAGAACTGGTACCACCACTGGAGCTCGGCCTGCGGCGGCAACGGGATCTTGCCGGCTTCGGGGCTGCCGATCAGATAACCGCTGACGGAGACCATGGCCTTGCAGCGCTCCGGCCAGAGCGCCGCGACGATGTTGGCCGTTCGCGCGCCCCAATCGAAACCGGCGAGGGTCGCTTTCTGGATCTTGAGCGCGTCCATCAGAGCGATGGTATCTGCAGCGACCGCCGACGGTTGGCCGTTGCGGACCGTATCGCTCGACAGAAATCGCGTCGTGCCATAACCGCGCACGTAGGGGACGATCACCCGGTAGCCCGCCGACGCCAGCATCGGGGTGACATCGACAAAGCTGTAAATGTCGTAGGGCCAGCCATGCAGGAGGATGACCACGGGGCCATCGGTGGGGCCGGCCTCGGCGTAGCCGATATTCAACACGCCAGCATCGATCTGTTTCAGTGGGGCGAACGACGAGTTCGTCCCCGGCTTGATATTGGGCAGAGCTGCCGACTTCGTCTTGCTGGATTGTGCGGCAGCAGAGCCGATCATGCCGAGCTGGGTGGCAGCGATTGTCATGGCCGCAGCGCCGAAGAAGCGGCGGCGGTTCTGGTCGAATTCTTCCGGCATTTTAAGCGTATCCATTGGCGAATCTCCTCGGTGCGATGAGGCCGCGGCGTGGGAAAGATGCGGCGCGCGTGTGGGACGCGCCGCCGTGCGTTTCAAATGGATTAGCGGAGTGATTTGAACGATGCGCGCACGTCGGACACGAAGGGCGCAGTCTGCTCCCAGGCCGCGAAGTGCGTGCCTTTGGGATGCTGGTTGTAGTAAATGAGCTTCACATACGCCTTTTCTGCCCAGCTCTTTGGCGCCTGATAAATTTCCTCCGCAAACGCGCTCACGCCGACCGGAAGCTTGACGCCTCTTGCGTCGAAAAAGCCGGCCGGCGGCAAATTATGCGTTGCGTCCCAGTAGAGGCGGGCCGAAGAGATCGCGGTGTTTGTCAACCAATAGAGCGTGATGTTGTCCAGAACGTCGTCGCGGCTCAGCCCTTCGGGCTTGCCGTCGAAGACGCGAGCGATCATCTGATAGCTGCGAATGTCGTGATCGAGCATCCAGCCCGCAAGACCAACCGGCGAATCGACGATTCCGTAGAGTGTCTGCGGACGAAGCGCCATCTCGTTGGCGTAGCCGAGCCCATTCTTATAAAAGTCATAGAGCCCATCCCACGCGAACTTTTCCTCCGGCAACAGGCCGGCGGGCGGCGGGCCGCCCGCCGCAAGCGCCTTCGAAACATCGGGCGGAACCGTCGCCGCCATGTTGGTGTGAATGCCGAGCAATCCCGGCGGCTGCTGCAATGCCATCACCTCGGAGATGATTGCGCCCCAATCGCCACCCTGCGCCACGTACTGTGTGTAGCCCAGGCGCTGCATGAGCGTCGCCCACGCTTTCGCAATGCTAACGGGATTCCATCCAGGTGCCGTCGGCTTGCCTGAGAATCCGTAGCCCGGCATAGACGGAATCACGAGATCGAAGGCATCGGCTGCAGTCCCGCCGTGGGCCGTCGGGTTTGTCAGAGGCTCGATGATTTTCATCTGCTCGATGATCGAGCCGGGCCACCCATGGGTGACGATCATCGGCAATGCCTTCTCGTGCTTCGAGCGCACGTGAATAAAATGAATGTCGAGCCCATCGATCTCGGTGATGAAGTTCGGCACGGCGTTGATCTTCGCCTCGCACTTGCGCCAATCGTGCGAGCTCGCCCAATACTGCGCGAGCTTCTGCATCGTCGCCAGCTGCACGCCTTGCGATGCATCTGTGACTGTTTCCCGTTCAGGCCACTTTGTCGCGTTGATGCGCCTGCGGAGGTCGACCAGGTCGGCTTCCGGAAAATTGACGCGGAATGGCCGGATTGCGTTTTCGCCACCGGCACCCGAGGCCATTTGCGCGGGAAGCACACTCACGGCACCCGCAGCCGCTGAGGCGGCAAGAAGGTCACGCCGGGTAGGCGATAACGATTCTTCAGACATAGTCGGTCTCCTTGGTTGAAATGCGAGGTTGGCCGTCGGTGAATTGTTTCACCCAATGACGATGAGCCAGCCGTCAACGCGCGGGGCCGCGCTTTTTCAGGAGTGACAAAACGAGACTAAACCCTCGAATGAGGACTGTTCGATGCTAACCACTTTTCTTCAGCCGCCAAATTGGCCCCGCGATCTGCGGAAATTCAACATGTGCGATGGGTTTTCACGCAATTGTGTATCAATGCGT
Source organism: Hyphomicrobiales bacterium (assembly GCA_027307405.1). Lineage (GTDB taxonomy): Bacteria > Pseudomonadota > Alphaproteobacteria > Rhizobiales > Xanthobacteraceae > Pseudolabrys. The sequence continues at coordinate 32,666 of DAHUXA010000012.1, forward strand.
TTCGATCGATGGTTTTCTATCCGCGCGAACAGCGTTTCAGCCAACGCTTCTGACCTAAAATGCCTGAAATTGCGTCTGCTGACTTTAGTTGAGGCAACGCTTAATCTTTAGGTCAGGTCTCGCATGCAAGAAATGAAGGCAAAAGGTAAATGGATGACTGCCATGCGCGGTCTCCTCCTTTCGTCCCTTTAGTGATCACCGTGCCAATGCGGTTGTGACTGGCGAGTCGATGCCGATGCGGCCGAAGCCTGGCAGCTTGACGCCGGGATGACGGAGATCGAGACCGGCGACCAGGCCCAACAGATTTACTTCAATACCTTCGACCCAGCCCACCTTGATTCCTGCGTAACCATTAAGATTGATCTCGAAGCCAGTACCACTGTCGGTCCGACCAGCGTAAAGGCTGTCGCGAAAATCGCGTCCGACCGCGTTGGGCGGCAACATCACGCCCAGCTCCGGCACGGCGCGTAGCGTCGCGGCGATGAAGCTGTTGCTGTTGGGCCCTGGCCAGATGCGGTAGTCACCGGCGTGTGCGTAATCGTAGGCCGTCACAGCTTTTTCGATACGCGGGATCAGGCTTTCGGCTTCCGGTCCAGAGATGTCTGCCAGCATGACGGGCACGTTCCCGTACCAGCGGCCATCGACCGGCCAGTTGTTCACGCGCACGGGGTCGCCCCAACCAACCACGTCATAGCGAGTCCAGCGCTTTTCGTTCGCGCGCTTGAGCACGATCCAACTGTGCACCGAGAAAACACCCTTCCACGCACCCGCCGTGCCGGTGAAGAACACGATACGGGCCGGCGTAAAGTCCCCAGCCGCTGGAAGCATTTCTGTGCTCGACCAGTCGGCATCGCGCCATGAGCGCGGGTCGTTACCGATCGCGTAAAGGGCGGCTCGTGCCAGAATGGGTGCGAGAAATACGGTCAGAGCGATGAGCATGAGGACGGATCTTCGTTGGGGCTGGCGGTTGATGGTCATGGCAGCCCCACTATAAGGCCTTTCCGGCCTAAACATGGCGTTTTTAACGCCGCGCTGCCGCTGCAACGGCAAGCAGCAATAGGCTGGCGGCGGATGAAAGATTATCGAGGGTCAGAGCCTTCCGTTTATCTGGGCGTCGAACGGTGCGCGCGATAGGGGGAACGTGAACGAACGCTGCGAGGCGCAGCTCTTTCCGCGCCGCCGCCTCGGATGCACGCCAGCAAAGATAGTTGCACAAATAGCGTCCTGCATCGCGAGATAACAACACCGGAATGTGCGTTGTACGGACGGTCGCAAACAAGCGACGTGCTTGCGCCGGAATTGTCAAAGCCGGTGGTCCGCCGCGAACGATCGAATTCCGGAGCAGCGTTTTGCCGGAAACGTCGGAGAGGAGCGCCACCGCATTGCGTGCGCGCGTCTCGATGCGCAACGTGTTTGCACGCGGCGCAAGCCCGAACATCAGCAGCGCATCCGGTTTGTGCCTGGTGAGCAGTCGCGGCAGCTCACGATCGACGGCGGCATAGCTGGTTTCAAAAACATACGGGACAATTGTCACGTCAGCGAGGGCGGGACGGCGCAGCCGTGCCAGCCCTTCAACCAAAGGCCCGGTTGGATTGAATGGCGCGCCGGGAAACGGTCCGAAGCCGGTAACAAGGATGGTGGTCATACGCCCAACAGCGCTGCGATCTGCTCGACGGCTAGTGTCGGCGCGAGCTTGCCCGCGGCCACCTGGGCCTCGGCCTGTCGCAATTTCGTGCGGACCGATGCATCGCTGCGCAGCCGCGCAGTGAGCCGCTCCTCCAGCATCGTCCACATCCATTTCACCTGTTGCGCGCGGCGCCGCGTCGCCAATTCGCCTGACGCCGTCATTTTATCCTTGTGTGTGAGCACCTGGGCCCACAGTTCGGGGATGCCATTGTGAGTGAGGGCCGAGTAGGTGATGACCGGTGGTGACCACGTTGCGGAGTGTGGGGTCAGGATATTGAGCGCGGCGCGATAGTCCGCAGCCGCCACCTTGGCCCGCTCGATATTGTCGCCATCGGCCTTGTTGACGGCGATCATGTCCGCGAGCTCGACAATGCCTTTCTTCAGGCCCTGCAACTCATCGCCTGCGCCTGGAAGCATCAGCACCAGGAAAAAGTCTGTCATGTCGGCGACCGCAGTTTCCGACTGGCCGATGCCGACCGTCTCCACCATCACCACATCGTAGCCGGCGGCCTCGCAGACCAGCATGGTCTCGCGTGTTTTACCGGCGACACCACCCAGCGTTCCGGACGATGGGGAAGGGCGGATGAATGCGTTTGGATCGTTCGAGAGCTGCGCCATGCGGGTCTTGTCGCCGAGGATCGATCCGCCGGTGCGGGTGGATGATGGATCGACCGCGAGCACAGCCACCTTGTGACCTTTGCCCGTGAGGTAGGTACCAAGCACGTCGATCGTGGTGGATTTGCCGGCGCCAGGCGCGCCCGTGATGCCGAGACGAACCGCCTTACCGGTGAGCGGCAAGAGCTCCTGCACCAGGTGATGTGCCGTCTTGCGGTGGTCGGCACGCTTGCTCTCGATCAGTGTGATCGCGCGCGCCAACGTCGCGCGGTCGCCGGCGCGGATACCGCGGACAAGATCGGACGGTGGGAGGTTGCGCGAAGCCATCGACGTCCCTAGCGCGGAGATTCTGAGCCGTTCGCGAGGCGAAGCACCAAACCACCTTTACCCTTTTGCCGCGCGTCGGTGGCGCGCGCAAAAGCAAACAATTGGCTTTGTGTCGTGATCCGGCATTGGGAATCGTCCGCACGCAGACAATAGCGCTTGCGCGTGGCGCCGTCGGCGTCGTCCTCGTCAATCGCGGTGACCTGGTAGACGCCGTCGGTCAGCTCGTGTGCGACAGCATACTCGATGATGTTTGGTCGCTTGGCCGCCGCGCTCTGGACGATATAGGCGCGGCCCTCGAGCCGATGCACGGTGAAGACGGTGATGTCGCTCATGCCGCCGCCAGTATGAATGTATTGCTCCCCGTCCCACTTGAATGACGCCTGTTCGGGCTCGTCTGCGAAGCCGTTGCGGAGCGTGTAGAACTGGAGCCGCAGGTCTTTGCCGAACAAAGGCTGCGCGTCCTTCAAAATCGGACCCGCGGAATCAACACACCCGGATAGTGACAGCGCGCAAAGTGCGGCTGCGGCCGTGCAGACGATTGCTCGGTTCACTCCGCTGCCTCTTGGCCGTGCCCGAGGCGCTTATTCAGAGTTTTGAGTAGTTTCTCGGCGGCGTCCGCGATCACCGTGCCCGGCGGGAAAATCGCCTCCGCGCCGGCCTTCATCAGCGCGTCGTAATCCTGCGGAGGCACCACGCCGCCCACGACGATCATGATGTCGTCGCGGCCTTGCCTGGCCAGCTCCGCTTTCAATTCCGGCACCAGGGTCAAGTGGGCTGCCGCAAGTGAAGACACACCAAGAATGTGCACGTCATTCTCGACCGCCTGCCGCGCCGCTTCTGCGGGTGTCGCAAACAGAGGGCCGATATCGACGTCGAAACCGAGATCGGCAAAGGCGGAAGCAATCACCTTCTGACCGCGGTCGTGACCGTCCTGTCCGATTTTGGCGACCAGCAGGCGAGGGCGTCGCCCCTCGGCGGCCTCAAATGCCTCTACCGCGGTGCGAACACGTTCGACGGCGCCGGTCATGCCGACCTCCCGCTTGTAAACTCCGGTGATCGCCTTGATCTCGGCGCGATGACGGCCGAAAACCTTTTCTATCGCCGATGAGATTTCGCCGACCGTTGCCTTTGCACGCGCGGCGTCGATGGCAAGCGCCAGCAGATTGCCGTTACCACGATCGGCAGCCCGCGTCAGCGCTTCGAGCGCCTCTTGCAGCGCAGCGGGGTCGCGCTCGGCTTTCAGGCGTGCAAGCTTGTCGAGCTGCATCTGCCGCACGGCGGAATTGTCGATCTTGAGCACTTCGATCGGCGTCTCGTCGGTCGGCGGATATTTGTTCACGCCGATCACAGACTGCGCGCGAGCGTCAATGCGCGCCTGCGTCTTGGCGGCGGCTTCCTCGATGCGCAGCTTGGGGATGCCCGCCTCGATCGCCTTGGCCATGCCGCCCAAGCCCTCAACTTCCTCGATATGGCCCCAGGCTTTTCGAGCGAGTTCGTAGGTCAGGCGCTCGACGTAATAGGAGCCGCCCCAGGGATCGACGATGCGGGTGGCGCCAGCCTCCTGTTGCAAAACAATCTGCGTGTTGCGTGCGATCCGCGCGGAAAAATCGGTCGGCAATGCGAGCGCCTCGTCGAGCGCATTGGTGTGCAGCGATTGAGTCTGGCCTTGGGTCGCCGCCATCGCCTCGATCATGGTGCGGGAAACGTTGTTGAACACGTCTTGCGCCGCCAGCGACCAGCCCGACGTCTGGCAGTGCGTGCGCAGCGACAGTGAGCGGGAATCGTCAGGCTTGAACGGTTTCATCAGCTTCGCCCACAGCATGCGGGCGGCACGCAGCTTGGCGATCTCCATGAAGTAGTTCATGCCGATCGCCCAGAAGAATGAAATGCGCGGCGCGAACTGGTCGACGGTGAGGCCGGCCTTCAGTCCGGCGCGTACATATTCGACGCCATCCGCGAGCGTATAAGCGAGCTCGAGATCCTGCGTCGCGCCGGCCTCCTGCATGTGATAGCCGCTGACCGAAATCGAATTGAATTTCGGCATCTCGGCGGAGGTGTAGGCGAAGATGTCGGAAATGATGCGCAGGCTTGGGCCAGGCGGGTATATGTAGGTATTGCGCACCATGAATTCTTTAAGGATATCGTTCTGGATCGTGCCCGACAATTTCTTGTGCGGTACGCCTTGTTCTTCCGCTGCGACGATGTAAAGCGCCAGCACCGGCAGCACCGCGCCGTTCATGGTCATTGACACGCTCATCTGGTCGAGCGGAATGCCTGAGAACAGCGTGCGCATGTCGTAGATGGAATCGATTGCGACGCCGGCCATGCCGACGTCACCGGAGACGCGGGGATGATCGCTGTCGTAGCCCCGATGAGTGGCGAGGTCGAAGGCGATCGAGAGGCCTTTTTGTCCCGCGGCGAGGTTGCGGCGGTAAAAGGCGTTCGAATCCTCGGCGGTCGAGAAGCCGGCATATTGACGGATGGTCCAAGGCTGCGCCGCGTACATGGCCGGGTAGGGGCCGCGCAGGAACGGCGGCTTGCCGGGATAGGTGTCCAGGAAATCGAGCCCGGCGAGATCCTGCTCGCCGTAGACGTGCTTCACCGCGATGCCTTCTGGCGTGGCCCAAGGCTTAGTCGCGCCCTGGCTGGCCGGCGAGCGGGCATCGGCGAAGTCGACAGTAGAGAAGTCGGGGACCTGACTCATTTGATACCTAGAATATCATGCACGGCCTGCAAGGTCGAAAGTGCATCGCAGCCAACGTAAATGAAGCGTTTGACGCCGGCCTGCTGCCAGTCCGTCTCGTGATCGCCGGGCCTGCCGGCGAGATGGACGACAGCCCCGGCGGCTGTCAGCGTCTTGGCGGCCGGGGTGGCCTGCAGCGCGTAGACTGCGTCGGACGAGCATAGACAGGCGAGCTTTGCACCAGACGCCTTGAAGGCGCTGACCATCGCGGCCTGATCCTTGAAGCCGTCATTACCCACCGCTTCGATGCCGCCGGCCTCGTAGAAATTTTTCGCGAACATGGCTCGCGCGGTGAACTCGGCCAGCTTGCCGAGCGTGGCGAGGAATACTTTCGGCCGTACGCCGGTTTTGGCTAGCGCGCGATCGGACGCGTCGCGCAGTCTTTCGAACGGTTCGGCGAGACGGATCGACGGCAATGGCTCGGCTGCAGGCTTGGCAGTCGCTTCCTTCGGCGGTGCCATTGGCGCGACGTTGAGCACAGCCGGCAGCTTTTCGTTCAGATCGGGATAATCGCTGGTGCCGGTGATCGCGTCCTTGCGGCGTGCGGCTGCCTTTTCACGTTCGGCCCGCACGGCCGCGACATTTTTCTGGATCAGGCCGCGCTCGAGCGCGCTCCACGCGCCTCCTGCTTTGTCGATCTCCTGAAATTGCAGCCATGCCGCCGCAGCGAGTTTGTTGGTTAGATCCTCGATCGCGCCGGAACCGGCGGCCGGATCTGAAACTTTGGCGAGATTGGATTCTTCAAGGAGAATGAGCTGCGTGTTGCGGGCGACCCGGCGCGCGAATGCGTCAGGGAGCCCGATCGCGGCGGTGTGCGGCAGCACCGCGATATTGTCGGCGCCGCCGAGGCCAGCCGCGGCAACCGCGATGGTCGTGCGCAGCATGTTCACGTAAGGATCGCACCTGGTCATCATGCGCCAGGCGGTTTCCGCGGCGACCGTAACGGGCCTGGGAGTTAGCCCGCAGGCCTCTTCGACCCGCGCCCACAATTTCCGCACGGCGCGGAATTTCGCGATGGTGAGAAATTCATCGGCGTCGGCGGCGAGGCGGAAATAGATCATGCCGCGCGCAGCATCGAGCGGCGTGCCGCCTGCGTCCAGCGCGCGCAGACAGTCGACTGCGGCGGCCAGCGCAAAGGCCAATTCCTGCGCCTCAGAGCCGCCGGCATTGTGGATGATGCGTCCGTCCGCCACCATGAAGGGCCCGCGAAAGCCTTGCCCGGCAAGATCGCGCACGGCTGAGGCAACATTTTTCGATAGTTCGCTCCACGGGCGTGGACTTACGCCGGTGGCGGCAAGCCCACCGATAGGATTCAAGCTGGCGCGCAGATCGACCGAGGCGGGCGCAAGTTTGTGGTTTTTCACCAGCGCTACGAA
>DAHUXA010000130.1 GCA_027307405.1 Hyphomicrobiales bacterium
ACCCCGGCATCGTGAAAACGACGCTCGACGGAGTCGACCAGCGCGACTACCTAGAAGGCAAGTCGCAAAAGTCGGCGCGCGATACGTTCTTCTACTATTCCGGCAAGGATCCTTCGGCCGTCCGGTACAAGAACTGGAAGATGTACTTCGCGATGGTGTCCGACGCGCCTCAGGGCTTTCTTACGGGCGTGGTCCCCTACCACTGGACCCAGGTGGTCAACGTCAAACGCGATCCCTTCGAGATTTCTATTGGCCAGCAAATCAAGACACTCCTGGGCCAAGGCGGAGCTATATCGTCGCCGTCTACAGCCTACATTTATGACTGGAACATGCTGCCCATCGGCCAGGCGCTGTGGCTGAAGGAACTCGAGAGCTACATTCCTTTCCCGCCGCTGCAAAATCCGGCGAGCTACAATCTCGAGCAGGTCTTGCAGCAGGTGAAAGACATGAAGACGGCCAGTCACGCGGGCGAATAAAATGGCCAGAGCGTTTCGGGCGCCCAGCAATGGGCGCCCGTATGTCCGCTTATGGCACTTAGCGGACATTTGTAAGCTGCCGATCAATGTCCGCTTTCGGAGGTAAAGCGGACACGATGCAGACGTCGCGCGTTACGATTTTCCGGTTCTACAATTCAAATTGTCCTTAGCGCCCATAAGCGCCTTTAAAATAGTTTGACACTGTAAATCATTGAATTTGCTTGTTGGTGGCAAAACTCTCGGGACCACTTAAACCGATTTGAATTTCCAAAAGGTTTTGGCCGGATTGTCAAACCGTGACTGCATGTCCGCTTTCGGGAGTAAAGCGGACACAACTTATTGCGGCGCTTATGTCTGCTTTTGACTCAAAGCAAATATGTAATCGCGCTGCCGAATATGCACAGCAGTTAATTGAGGGAAGCGGCGTGAGTTGCTTCCCCCTTTTCTCTTTATTGTCGGGAAGATTTGGAACTTCCTGCCTTACTCAAGCTCGCCGTCTGAGTGCGATGGTGTTTCCACATTCCGTAAGGCGCAAAAATATAGCCAAGCAAGGCCCAACCAATCATCCACGTGATCGCTACCCAATTTGGCAATTCCACCAGCATCTTTGCTGCAAGCGGGGCAAACATCGCGGCAAGCCAGGCAAGTGCAACCGTGAGCGCTTTGCTCCAACCAAGATTGGCCGAGACATAGGCCCGGTAGGCTCGCAAGTATTCGACAAAATCCCGCATTTGTTCAGCCTAACACGCAATGCGTCGCCGTAGCGCTGACGCGTTTCCGGGAAGTGAACATGCTGTCGTAGCATCGGCAAACCCAAGTTTGCTATGATTGAGCGCCGTCGTGAACTCGCCGTAAAGGGCGACCATAAGTGTGAGCTTGTCACTATCCGAGTATGGCAACGTCGAAACAATCAATACTTGAGAGCCGGCGCGACCAGGTCTTTCCGGTTTTGGAACCTTTCGAAATTGAACGTATCCGGCGCTTCGGTTCGGTCAGGTCATACAGGTCAGGCGAAGTGCTGGCGGAAGCCGGCAAACCGATTGAAGGCTTGACCGTCGTTTTAACTGGGACAGTCAAGGTCACCAGGCGTGTGTCATCCGGTGACGGCGAACTCATCGTTGAGCACGGACCAGGATCATTCTTGGGAGAGCTGGCCCAGTTATCTGGTCGCCCATCACTTGTCGATGCACGGGCGCAAGGCCCGGTGAATGCGCTGATCATACCTCCGGACCGGTTGCGAGCATTGTTAGTCGCTGAGGCTGAACTCGGCGAGCGCATTATGCGGGCGCTTATTCTTCGCCGGATGGGACTTCTGGAAGCCGGCTCAGGCGGCCCAATTATTGTCGGTCGCTCGGACAACAAAGATGTGCTTCGGCTCGCCGGTTTTCTCCGGCGCAACGGGCACCCGCATCAAAGCCTCGACCCCGACGTGGACGGGGAGGCCAAAGCCATTCTTGAGCGCTTCCATATTGATCCCGGGAAATTGCCGATTGTGCTTTGTCAGAGTGGGCAGTTCTTACAGAATCCCACCGAAGACCAACTTGCCCGCTGTTTAGGCCTTGTCCGCCCTATCGATCCGGATCGCTTGTTTGACGTGGTCGTTGTGGGCGCCGGCCCAGCAGGGCTTGCGGCGGCGGTGTATGCCGGCTCCGAGGGGTTTTCTGTACTCGTGCTCGATTGTCGTGCCTTCGGCGGACAGGCTGGTGCCTCCGCCCGCATTGAGAACTACCTGGGTTTTCCTACGGGTATCTCTGGCATTGCGTTGATGGCGCGGGCCTATAATCAGGCGCAGAAATTTGGAGTCGAAATGGCAATTCCGGATGAGGTTATTGGCTTCGCAAATCACCCTGCCCACAGCCATTTTGTGCTGAAACTATCGAACAACGAAACCGTAAGAGCTCGATCAATAGTCATTGCAAGCGGGGCCCGCTACCGTCGTCTCGGAGTTGAGGGGCTTGAGAATTTTGAGGGCTCGAGCGTGCATTATTGGGCCTCGCCGCTCGAATTAAAGTTATGCGGAGGCCAAGAAGTTGCTCTCGTAGGCGCTGGAAATTCGGCGGGGCAGGCGACGGTTTATCTTGCGAGCCAGGCCGCAAAGGTTTGGCTGCTCGTACGCGGAACAAGTCTTGCGTCCAGCATGTCTCAATATCTCGTTGACCGGATTGAAGGCCTGTCAAACGTAGAAGTACTCACGCAGACAAACGTCACCGGCCTAGAAGGCAAGGACGGCATCCTCGACGCAATTCGCTGGCGAAACGGAACATCAGGCAACGAAATGAGCCGGCCAATCAGGCATCTATTTGTCTTCATCGGCGCAGAGCCGAATACTGACTGGCTTGCTGGATCGGAAATCGACCTGGACGGCAAGGGATTTGTGCTGACCGGTTCCGATATCGGCGGAAACAACCGGCCATTTGAGACCAGCCAAAAAGGCATCTTTGCGATTGGTGACGTCCGTTCGGGTTCCGTTAAACGTGTGGCAGCTGCCGTCGGTGAGGGCGCACAGGTCGTCACGATGCTTCATACCGAATTGCGGGACGTCCACTGAACCCGAAGCGGTTCAGCTAAATTTGGGCATCGTGAAACACGCGAAAGTGTACTGGCCCTTCGTTGTTATCTCGCCGGCCCCAGTGATAAAAAGCCCCAATTTGTAATTCGAAGCATTTTACGAACGGGTGCCAGTACAAGTTTCACGTTGCGCGTGGTTCTTCATGCAAAGACCAGTTGTGATTAATCCAGAGGGCAATTTTTTCGTCCTCTCAAGCTTGCCACCAAGCCCAAAGCCGAAGTGGTTTTCCGTTACCGCACGCTACTCGCTGATATCCAGACACCAGCCGCCTGATCGCGTGACCGCGGTTTCACCGTCCGCGCGACGGGTCTCACTCGCACTGACGACATAGCGTTACCACGTGGGGAGAATGCCATGTCTGTAGCATCGTCGACGCGGCGAGATATTCTTGCCATTTCAGCAGCCGCGGGTGCCTTCACCGTCTTGCCGGCACGCTTTGCCGCCGCGGCCGAAGACAACACAATTCGGCCTTTCAAGATCACCGTTCCAGAGGAGCAAATCGTCGACCTTCGACGCCGCATTGCGTCGACTAGGTGGCCCGACCGCGAGACGGCCGCGGATCAATCGCAAGGCGTGCAGCTGGCGAAGTTGCAGGAGCTCGTGCGCTACTGGGGCACTGACTACGACTGGCGAAAGACCGAGGCCAAGCTCAACGCCCTGCCTCAATTTATGACGACGATTGATAATGTGGACATTCATTTCATCCACGTACGCTCGCGCCATCCGAATGCTCTCCCGATCATCATCACACACGGCTGGCCCGGATCCGTCATTGAGCAGCTTAAGCTCATTGGTCCGCTCACGGATCCGACAGCGCACGGCGGCCGCGCCGAGGATGCTTTCGATGTCGTGATCCCGTCCTTGCCGGGTTATGGCTTCTCCAGCAGGCCAACCGGCACCGGTTGGGACCCAGACCGCATCGCACGAGCCTGGGCTGAACTGATGAAGCGCCTCGGCTACACCCGCTACTTCGCTCAAGGCGGCGACTGGGGCACGCCCGTCTCCAGCGCGATGGCGCGCCAGAATGCGGCGGGCCTCTTGGGCATCCATATCAACTTGCCGGCGACGATACCGCCCGAGGTGGCCGCAGCGCTCGGTGGCGGACCCGTGCCGGCTGGACTCTCCGAGAAGGAGCGCGCGGTGCTCGAGGCGCTCATGGCGAATGCCAAAAAGGGGAATTCAGCGTACTTCACGATGATGACCGCGCGCCCACAAACTGTCGGCTACGGCGCGACGGACTCACCGGCCGGCCTCGCGGCATGGATACTCGTGCATCCAGGCTTCGCGCAGTGGGCCTACGGGAAAGATTCCGAAAAATCGCCAACGAGAGACGACGTGCTGGACAACATCACATTGTACTGGTTGACGAACACGGCAACCTCGGCAGCGCGGTTGTACTGGGAAAACGGCGCGCGAGGCAGCGTCATTGTTGCGGCCGCGCAAAAGACCGACGAGATCTCGCTCCCGGTCGCAATCACGGTGTTTCCGGACGACGTCTATCGAGCCCCAGAGACATGGGCCCGGCGCGCCTATCGCAACCTGGTCTACTTCCACGAGGTCGATAGGGGCGGACACTTTGCCGCCTGGGAACAGCCGGAGCTTTTCAGTGCCGAACTCCGGGCCGCGTTCAGGTCGCTGCGTCATCCATGAGTCGAAATGTCTGAAGGGAGCGACGGATGAAACGGATCGTATTCGCGCTCGTTGCCACAGGCGCGCTGGCCAGCATGATCGCCTATATGGCTCCGGCGTCTGGACAGGCCGATGGAGAGGCCGCTCCGATCTACGAAATCAAAATTCCCTCAGGATACCGTGACTGGCGCTTGATCTCCGTCAACCACTTAGCAGGCGGCAACTTGAAACAGATGCGCGCTCAGTTGGGCAACGATGTTGCGATAAAAGCCTTTCGGGAAGGCAAGGTCCCATTTCCGGACGGCACAATCATCGCCGCGCTGCATTGGACTGAGGCCTCGTCGGACGAAAACAACAAAGTCTTAGCCATCGGCTTTCCCGGCGCCGGCCTCCAATCTTCCGTCGCTGAGTCTCCTGTGAATGTTCAGTTCATGGTCAAGGATTCAAAAAAGTACGCTGCGACTGGCGGGTGGGGATTTGCCGACTTCAAGGACGGCAAACCTGGTACCGAGGCGCTGCACAAAACTTGCTTCCCCTGCCACGAGCCCGCAAAAGATCGCGACTATGTCTTTACTCGCTACGCGCGTTGAAATGGTAATCGTGGAGAGACAAGCGCGGCAACATCGATCGAAATCCAAAGGCATTCGTCGATGAAAACAAGCAAGCTCTTGATCGCCGCGGTGCTCGCCGTCGCAATCGGTGCACCTATCGTTAGCTTTGTAGGGGACGTCAACATGGCGCAGCCGACAACAGCCACGGACGAACGGGCCGCATTTTTTCACGGTCCTGCTGCCGGTCCTGCTGCCAATCAATCCGGGCTCGCCTCCCTTGAGGGCGCGGATGAATGGCTCAATTCGCGGCCGCTGACGGCGTCCGCCTTGCGCGGAAAGGTAGTCCTCGTCGATTTCTGGACCTACACCTGCATCAACTGGCTGCGCACGCTTCCGTATGTCCGCGCGTGGGCGCAGAAATACAAAGACAAAGGACTGGTTGTAATCGGCGTCCATACGCCGGAATTCCGATTTGAAAAGAACCTCGACAACGTCCGTCGGGAAGTTAAGGCGCTGCGGGTCGATTACCCCGTGGCCGTCGACAGCGAGTACGTCATCTGGCGCGCATTCAGCAACAATTATTGGCCGGCGCTGTATTTCGTCGATGCGCAGGGGCGCGTCCGGCACCATCAATTTGGCGAGGGCTCGTACGAACAATCGGAAATGGTCATTCAGCGCCTGCTCGCCGAGGCCGGAGCTAGTGGCATCGGCGACGATCTGGTGTCTGTCGATGCGCGCGGTTTCGAGGTGGCCGCCGATTGGGCGAGCCTCAAGTCTCCGGAAAACTATGTCGGCTATGAGCGTACCGAAGGATTTGTGTCACCGGGCGGCGCGGCGCGCGACAAATCTCGCATGTATGAGCTGCCGGCACGGATACGCCGGAACGATTGGGCGTTGTCCGGCGATTGGACGATAAAGCGAGACGCCGTCGAACTAAACAAGCCCAATGGCCGCATCGCGTACCGCTTTCACGCGCGCGATCTTAATCTCGTCATGGGCCCCGCGGCACCTGGAACATCTGTGAAATTCCGTGTGCTGATCGTTGGACAGCCGCCAGCCACAGCCCACGGAATTGACGTTGACGAACAGGGGAACGGCACAGTGAGCGAGCAGCGTCTGCACCAGTTGATCCGGCAAACCGGACCCATTGCCGATCACCAGTTTGAAATCGAGTTTCTTGGGCCGGGTGTTGAGGCTTTTTGCTTCACGTTCGGCTGAACCCAAGATGAATTTGAAAGCACCGCAATGACCCAAAGCGGATATCGGCCCAGCTTTTACGCGAGTGCCAAACAACTAACCGAGCTCCAAGTGGGGTCGGCATATTTCAACGAAGCGAGGAGACATGCAATGAAGACGCAACCAGTTTCCGAAGTTATCGACCCAGATCTGCGCCAGCTCTTGAGCACTGCCGCGATGGGAATCGTCGCCATTGCCGTCGCGGGCACCATGCTCGCCACGAGCGCCTTCGCCCAGAGCGCAAGGGAGACCCGCGGCCCCACACCATACTTCGCCGTCGAGAACGAGCCCGCACCCAAGCTGATCGTGGACCCTGCGCTTCCCGGTCCGCTGGCCCTGGGCGTGGTCCAGATCCAATACCGGGTGGAGAACTTGCGCATCGTACCGGTGTTCGGGGAGGCCGCCCTCAAGATATCTCCACGGGTCGGGCATCTGCATATAACCGTCGACGACCTGCCCTGGGGGTGGGCGGACGCGAGTGATCTCAATACAATCGACATGGCCGGGGTGCCGCCGGGCCCACACAAGGTGAAAGTCGAGTTGGTCGACGCTAACCACAACGTCTTCCCCGGACAAGCAGCGACGGTGACGTTCACTGTGCCCGCGCAGACAAAATGAATCACAAGGGACTGGCCGCAACTAGCGCGGCCTGCTTCCGCTTTGCTGAATCTCTTGCTCGCTGCGACGAAGGAGAGATTTAACCGGCTTGGACTGGGTCCAGCGTGAAAAGCTCTTGCGGCTGCGCGACCCCACGCAACGCGTAGCGGCCGACCGACACGAGCCGGCCGCGCATGCCGTCAACATTGGCGAAGGCCTCCGAAACTAGCACAGGCTGCTCAACCGACCGGCACATGGCGGCGATCCGGCTTGTCTCATTGACTGCCGGTCCGACCACGGTGAAATCGAGCCGCTCCGTGCTGCCGACATTGCCGTAAAACACCTCGCCGACATGCAGGCCAAGATACATGTCGGTGACCGGCAGCCCGTCGCGCGCGCGTATTGCGTTGAGCGCCGCCACATCGCTGCGCGTGGCCGTCGCGGCGGCAAGGGCGGCCGCACAAGCGTGCGGACGATCGGCGGCGGCGAAAATGGCGAGGATGCCGTCGCCGATCAGCTTCAGCACGTCGCCGCCCTGCGCGTGGATCGCCGAGACGATGACGTCAGCATAATCGTTCAGCAGTGGAATTACCTGCTCAGGCGCAGAATCGGTGATGCGTGTGAAGCCGCGCAGGTCGCTGAACCAGATGACGGCGTCGATGCGATCGGCGACACCGCGCATGATACGGCCGCTGAGCACGCGCCGTCCGGCGTCGCGGCCGAGATAGGTCTCCATCAACGTCCCGGTCATGCGCGCGAGCGCAGCCGCCTTGACCGCCAGCGCAAGCGTGGGGACAACCCGCGTGAGCGCTGCAATATGGGCATCGGCGAAGCCGTCGGGTTGCCCGGTCACCCAAGAGGAATACACGCAATCCATTTCACCGATAATGCCTTCGGGTGCGAAGCGGTTGATGATCGCGACGTAGTCGGTCATGCCCGCCGACTGGTAGTCGCGTAGGACAGGAAACTCGGCTGCGCTTTCCGCGGTGACGCGGCGACGTAGCAGGCTCTCCCCGGTCTGCAACATGCGGAAAAATGGACTGGCGCGCCAGCGTGTGACAACGCCGCTCTGTTCAAGTCCAGACGAGAGATGGAGATCCGCGGCCGCTTCCGGCGAGCCGGTGCGGCCGTATTCGTGCACGACAGGTTGCGACGGGTCGTGCCCCCAACGGACCAGGCGGCCTTCGTACACCGGGTGAAGCGTATCGATGAACAACTGCGCACGGCTGATCGGCAGGCCGGCGGCAACGGCGCGCTCGCAAAATCCGCTTACGAGCGCGGCCTCCGGCTCGCCGCGCAGGCCGGCTTTGGCGAGCCACGCGTTCAGTGCGTCGATGTCGGCTCCGTCGATCATGTCGACCCCTTATTTGATCATCCTATTTCTCGGCCATCGTCCAATTGGGCTAAACCTTTGGGTAGTTGCCGATTACGCATGGATAATGGAGCGGTCGCGGCGGCCAATCTAGTCTCGCCCTCATATTCGTAGAGGGGCGACGATGTTGAAGATCATTGCTGCGGCCACGCTGTCAGCCATCTGCCGCGATTTGGGGCCGATGTCTCCAGTATTCCGCTGGGTGCTTGCGCCGTTGCGCGAACGTTGTGCGGAGTGGCGCGCGTAATCGCTGCCACCGGAGCACGCCGCCAGGTTGCCCGACGAAGGTCTCCCGTCAATTGAAGAGATCGAACTGATTCCGCGCTGAGGTGCACCCGACCTATACCTACATATACCGACGTATAGGCTGACGCGCCGTCGGAGGCAGCTAAGCTTTTCTGATGTTGTACAAGGCTCGATTTGCCGCGGTCGCCACCATCACCTTCGTGATTTGGTTCACCATCGTCGTGCTGGCTCTCGGCAGCACGTTGTGGCCACTACTCGCGGGCGTGCGATAGCGCCGTCTCGACGGGTTGCGATCCCGAAAGCGCAGTGCGATGTTGCAACCGCGTAGGACGGGCCAGCATATTCAGTCGCTGCGTTAGGATATCCGATGACCCCATTGAACGGTGACGACGCCCCCGGGGCTCGATCATCAAATCTGAAAGGAATGCGTATTCTCTTGGTTGAGGATTCCTGGCAACTCGGTATGGCTCTAAAGAGTCTGCTTCGGAGTTTCGATGCGGTGGTTGACGGACCGGTTGCGACCACGACTGATGCTGAGCATCTGATTGCCGAAAACGTTCCCGACGCTGCCGTCGTTGATATTAATCTTCGGCAGGGCGAACGGTCGTACGGACTGATCGATCGACTCATTGGTCGAGGTGTCCCCGTTATCGTGACCTCGGGCTACTCGGATCTCCCGAAGGTCCCGACGGAGGCCCACATTCTGCAGAAACCCATTAGTGAGGAAAAGCTTATCGCGATATTGCGTTCGGTGCCCCGGACGCGGTGAGATTTCTCACTTACTAGTTTTCGTCAATCTTCATCGCTGCTCGATAGGGACGTCGATTTTGCAGCACACCCCGTTGGGTGCGAAGGTGAGGTCGACCATTCCGCCGAGCTCGTGAGGGATCAGTTCGCGTATGAGGCTGGTGCCGTACCCAGGTTTGGAAGGACTTACTACCTGCGGACCGCCAGTCTCCCGCCATTCGATCCTCACACGCGCTGTTGCATCCTCGCCATCCTGGCGGTCCCAATTTACCGAGACATGGCCGCTTGGGCTCGACAGCGCGCCATATTTCACGGCGTTCGTGACAAGTTCATGAAGCGCCATTGCCACTGCCTGGGTCGCCGCCGGCGCGAGCGTGACATCGACGCCGCCAATCTTTGTGTTTGCGCTCGTCGCGTAAGGTGCAAGCTGATTGTGAACGAGATCGGCAAGATTGACACCGCTCCAGCGGCTTTGGCTGAGAAGCGAGTGAGCATTCGCCATGGATTGAATGCGCCTGTCGAGTACTTCAACAAACTGGTCAATCGAATTGCTGCCCTGGCGCGTATACGTACTGATCACGGCAACTCTCGCAAGCAAGTTCTTGACGCGGTGATCGAGCTCGCCGATCAACAGACCTTGGCGCTCCTCCGACTGTTTGCGCTCCGTGATGTCGAGAGTCAGCCCCTTCAGCTGCACGCACCGTTCAGTCGCGTCAAACTCCGCTCTTGAAGATTCTTCAAGCCAGATCTCTCGTCCATCCGGACATCTGAAACGGAATGTCATCTTGTATGAAGGCTTGACGGGACTGACGGAGTGAATAAGGGCTTTGAAATGCGCGCGGTCATCCGGGTGGACGCGCTCAAGGAATTCGGCCGCCGAAAAGGCCCGCTTCGGATCGAAGCCAAGAATTTGCGCAGCGTTGTCGCTGCGCTGCGAGGAATTGGTGCGAGCATCCCATTCGAAGGCAACCACTCCTCCCGCTGTCAGCGCTTCCTGGAGTCGCGCTTGGCCCTCAAAGAGAGCGGCCTCGTGATGACGCCGCTCCGCAAAGAGCGAGGCAAGAACGAGTGCGCAGAGTGAGGTAGCCAGAATCGTCGCTTGGGCGGCCAGGATGTGCTGTTCGGCTGAGAGGCTGGAATCGCCGAAATAACCGATGCCAAAGGTCGTCATCCAAACCAATGTAAAG
>DAHUXA010000131.1 GCA_027307405.1 Hyphomicrobiales bacterium
GGGTGGACGCTGTATGCGCCGCTATCGACGAGTGGCCATCCCGGACCTGCGGTCGACTTCGGTATCTTGGCGCTGCATCTGGCCGGCGCCTCATCGATCCTCGGCGCGATCAACTTCATCACCACCATATTCAACATGCGTGCGCCTGGCATGACGCTGCACAAGATGCCGCTGTTCGTGTGGTCGATCCTGGTGACGGTCTTCTTGTTGCTCCTGGCGCTGCCCGTGCTTGCAGGTGCTATCACGATGCTGCTGACCGATCGTAATTTCGGCACGACCTTCTTCTCGGCCGAAGGCGGCGGCGATCCGATCCTGTACCAGCATCTGTTCTGGTTCTTCGGGCATCCGGAAGTCTACATCCTGATCCTGCCCGGCTTCGGCATGGTCAGCCAGATCGTCGCGACTTTCAGCCGCAAGCCGGTGTTCGGCTATCTCGGCATGGCCTACGCGATGGTCGCCATCGGAGGCATCGGCTTTGTGGTGTGGGCGCATCATATGTACACCGTCGGGATGTCGACGGGCGCGCAGGCCTACTTCATCGCGGCAACCATGGTGATTGCGGTGCCCACCGGCGTGAAGATCTTCTCCTGGATTGCCACGATGTGGGGCGGCTCAATCGAATTCCGCACCCCGATGCTGTGGGCGCTCGGCTTTATCTTCCTGTTTACGGTGGGCGGAGTTACCGGCGTGGTGCTCGCCAATGCCGGCGTCGATCGCGTATTGCAGGACACTTATTACGTCGTGGCGCACTTCCACTATGTGCTCTCGCTGGGCGCCGTCTTCACGATCTTCGCCGGGGTCTACTACTGGTTCCCGAAGATGACCGGCTACATGTACAACGAGACCATCGGGAAATTGCATTTCTGGGTCACCTTCATCGGGGTGAACCTTGTGTTCTTCCCGCAGCATTTCCTCGGTCTCGCCGGCATGCCGCGCCGCTATGTCGATTACCCGGACGCGTTCCACGGTTGGAACATGGTTTCCTCCTATGGCTCCTATATTTCGGGCTTTGGCGTGATCATCTTCTTCTTTGGAATGATCGAGGCCTTCGCCAAGAAGCGGGTGGCCGGCAACAATCCTTGGGGCGTCGGCGCAACCACTCTGGAATGGACGCTGTCGTCGCCGCCACCGTTCCATCAATTCGAAACGCTACCGCGGATCAAATAGGACCTCGGCGCAACTCATGTCGCTCGTCAGCGCAGGTGCAGATTTCCGCGGGCCGCTAGCTTCAAGCGGCGTTGCAGAGCCGAGTCTCGCGACGGTTGGCGATTATATCGCGCTCATGAAACCGCGGGTGATGTCCCTCGTAGTGTTCACCGCGTTGGTGGGCCTCGCCGTCGCTCCGGGGTCGCTCCACCCGGTTACTGCTTTTACAGCGCTGCTTTGTATTGCGGTTGGTGCCGGCGCCTCTGGCGCATTGAACATGTGGTACGACGCCGACGTCGACGCGGTCATGACGAGGACTGCGCGTCGGCCTGTGCCCATGGGTCGGGTACGCCCCGGTGAGGCCCTTGCGTTCGGGCTGACACTCGGTTCTTTTGCCGTTGTGGTGCTTGGCCTGTTGGTGAATTGGGTGGCCTCGGCGTTGCTCGCCTTCACCATCTTCTTTTATGTCGTGATCTATACGATCTGGCTCAAGCGTTCGACGCCGCAGAACATCGTGATCGGTGGGGCTGCGGGCGCATTCCCGCCGATGATCGGCTGGGCGGCCGTGACTGGATCGGTTTCGTTTGAGCCGATTCTTTTGTTTCTGATCATCTTCTTCTGGACGCCGCCGCACTTCTGGGCGTTGGCGCTTTATCGCACAGAGGACTATGCCCGCGCGGGCATTCCGATGCTGCCTGTCGTCTCAGGCGATGCCAGCACGCGGCGCCAGATCCTGCTTTATACGCTCATCCTTGTGCCGCTCGGCGTCGCGCCGTGGGCGTTCGGCTACACCGGCGCTTTGTACGGGATCACGGCCGTTATGATGGGTGCGGTCATGGTGGCGCTGGGCTGGCAAGTTCTCCTTGAGAGCCGCCCGGCCGAGCGCGCGAGCCGCAATCTTTTCGCGTTCTCGATCCTCTACCTGTTTCTGCTATTTGCGGTGTTGCTGGTCGAGCGCGGGTGGGGCGGGCTGATCACCCGATTGACAGCGTGAGCATGGAAGTTGCCATGAGCGAGCAGCGCGACGACGAAGGCATCGTGCTCACTGAAGCACAGAAGCGCGCCCGGCGTTCCCGTTCGATTGCTATAGCGTTCGCGCTCGCCGCACTGGTCGTGCTGTTCTATGTAATGACGCTGGTGAAGGGCCCGGGTGTCCTGATCCGGCCAATCTGACGAACACAGATGACCGCACGTCTTAGCAAAACAGATGGAAAACCTCTTCGCCGCGATGTGGTGGTCGCCGCCTGCTGTGGCGCGGTTGTTGCCGGCATGGTCGGCGCAGCCTACGCGTCGGTTCCGTTCTATAACTGGTTTTGCAAAACAACCGGGTTCGGTGGCACGACCCAGGTGGCGGAAAGCGCTCCTGATCACGTTCTCGGGCGAACGCTAACGATCCGTTTTGATTCCAATGTTTCATCCGGCCTGCCTTGGAAATTCCAGCCAGAGCAAAATGCGATTCAAGTTCGCATCGGCGAGGTCGCAACCGTACGCTACAAAGTCGTCAATGAAGCTGCGCGCGAAATTGCAGCGCAGGCTTCCTACAATGTCTCGCCACCCACCGTCGGTGCCTATTTCGACAAGATCAACTGCTTCTGCTTCACCGAGCAGCGCTTGAAAGCAGGCGAGACGCGCGAAATGACGGTGGTATTCTACGTCGATCCTTCAATCGCAAAAGACCGCGACCAGAACGATCTCACCACCATCACGCTGTCTTATACATTCTACCGGCTACGCGAGCCGGAGCAGCCGGTTGCCGAGGCGCCGGATAAAAAGTCGAGCAAGTTATAACGGAGACGCAGACGATGGCCGACGCCCACGCCAAGCCGCATCACGACTATCACCTTGTCGATCCGAGCCCATGGCCGGCGGTCGGCGCGGTGTCAGCCTTCATCCTGGCGGTCGGCGCGATCAGCTGGATGCATCACATGTACGCTGCCGCCCCGGTGGTATTCGGGGTCGGTGTTCTGGGCGTCCTCTACACCTTCGTTGCCTGGTGGCGCGACGTGATCCGCGAAGCTCAATTCGATGGCTTTCACACGCGCGTGGTGCAGATTTCGCACCGCTACGGCATGATCCTGTTCATCGCCTCCGAGGTGATGTTCTTCGTCGCCTGGTTCTGGGCCTATTTCAACACGGCGCTGTTTCCCGGAGACGTGCATGACGTGGGGCGGATTGCAGTTACGGGTGGCGTGTGGCCGCCGAAAGGAATCGAGACCTTCGATCCGTGGCACTTGCCGCTGCTCAACACGCTGATCTTGCTGACGTCCGGCACCACCGTCACTTGGGCGCACCATGCATTGCTGGAAGATGACCGGCAGGGTTTAAAGTGGGGTTTGATCCTCACGATTCTGCTGGGGCTCACCTTCACTTGCGTGCAGGCTTATGAATATTCGCACGCGGCCTTCCACTTCAGCGGCAATATCTACGGCGCCACTTTCTTCATGGCGACGGGCTTCCATGGCGCCCATGTGATCATCGGTTCGATCTTCCTGATCGTTTGTCTGATGCGCGCAATGGCTGGCCATTTCACCCCGAAACAGCACCTCGGCTTCGAATTCGCCGCCTGGTACTGGCACTTCGTCGACGTCGTATGGCTGTTTCTGTTCGCCTGCATATATGTCTGGGGCGCAGGCGTACCGCATCCCGAATGACCATCGCAGATGGTCTATAGAATAAAAAGGGCGGCGTCATCACGCCGCCCTTTTGTTTTGGTGATTGGCTGGCACGATGATCGATCACGCATCGAGTGACAAACTACCGATTGGCCGCGGCTTGCGCGGCCGCTGCCCGCGCTGTGGCGAGGGCCGGCTGTTTCAAGGATTCCTGTCACTCCGACCAACGTGCGAACGCTGCGGCCTCGACTACAGCTTTGCCGATGCCGGCGATGGGCCGGCCGTATTCGTGATCCTCATCGGAGGTTTCATAGTTGTGTTCGCGGCGTTGATCACCGAGATCGTCTATCAGCCGCCCTATTGGGTCCATGCGGCTCTGTGGCTGCCATTGATTTTGCTGGTGACGCTCGCTCCGTTGCGTCTGATCAAAGGCCTGTTGATAGCGCTGCAATACCATCACAAGGCGGCGGAGGGCCGTCTCGAATATCGAGGCGACGTGTGAAAAAAGCGCGGCGGAAGCGAAAAGGCGGTGTGCTCGATGCAACCGTGGCCGCGCTCGTCGGTGTTGTGATCCTGAGCGGACTCGGCATCTGGCAACTTGATCGCAAGGCCTGGAAAGAAGATCTGATCGCGAAGCTCAATACCCGGCTTGCCCGTGCTCCACAGGATTTACCGCCACGTGCAAGCTGGCCGACACTCCGTGAAGATGGCGAAGAATTCCGGCGCGTGGCGTTTCCGGCAGAATTCCTCGATGGCGAAGAGGCGCTGGTTTACACAGCCGGTTCCCCTTTGCGTCCAGATGTGAAGGGGCCCGGCTATTGGGTATTTGCGCCGGCGCGCCTTGCTGGAGGCAGCATCGTCCTCATCAATCGCGGTTTTGTGCCGGACGATCGCAAGGACCCCGCGACGCGTGCCGAGGGGACGCCACGCGGCATTGTTGATGTGGTCGGAGTCATGCGCTGGCCGGAGGCGCGCAACTCATTCACACCCGCGGACGACCCAAAGCAAAATGTCTGGTACCTGCGTGATTCCAACTCAATCGCCACATTCAAGAAATGGGCGACCGCGGCGCCCTTCTACATTGATCAGGAGGCGCCGACGCCATCCGGTGGCTGGCCAAAACCGGGCAAGCTCGACGTGCGTTTAACCGACAATCATCTGCAATATGCCATTACCTGGTTCGGTCTCGCCGTGGCGCTTGCTGGCGTTTACGTTGTTTGGGTCACGCGCCGGCTTTTTGGGCGGAAAGAGCGTTTCTTGTGAAAGCAGGTGCTCAAGGCTACTGTGCGATCATAGATACCGTCGCGACCAACCCTTAAAGTTAAGCTAAATCAATGCGTTATGTCTCAACCCGAGGCGAGGCCCCCTCGCTCGATTTTGTCGATGTGATGCTCGCAGGCCTTGCCCGCGACGGCGGTCTTTACGTCCCCGAACGCTGGCCGACGCTCGATACGGCGAGGATAGAAGGTTTCGCCGGGAAGCCTTACGCTGAAGTTGCAGTTGAAGTTATTCGACCCTTCACCGGAGACGGAATTGCCGAGGCGGATCTCGCCCGCATGGCGCGCGAGGCTTACGGAAATTTCCGGCATCCGGCGGTGGCGCCGCTCGCCCAGCTTAACCCAAACCTGTTCGTGCTTGAACTCTTCCATGGGCCGACGCTCGCCTTCAAGGATCTGGCGATGCAGTTGGTTGCGCGGCTGATGGACCATGCGCTTCACCAACGCGGTGAACGCGCCACCATCGTGGTTGCCACATCGGGCGATACGGGTGGCGCTGCCGTCGAAGCCTTCCGAGGCCGTGCGCAAGCCGATGTGGTGGTCCTTTTCCCCCAAGGCCGCATATCGGAGGTGCAGCGCCGGATGATGACCACCGCGCCGGATTCCAACGTGCACGCGCTCGCCATAGAGGGCACGTTCGACGATTGTCAGGCGCTGGTGAAAGCTATGTTCAACCATCACGCCTTTCGCGATCGTGTGCGTCTCTCCGGGGTGAATTCCATCAATTGGGCGCGCATCGTCGCGCAGGCGGTCTACTATTTCACCGCTGCTGTAACGCTCGGCGCGCCGCACCGGAAAATAGCGTTCACCGTGCCGACTGGAAATTTCGGCGACGTTTATGCTGGCTACGTCGCTTCCCGGATGGGACTGCCAATTGATCGGCTGGTGATAGCGACCAATGTCAACGATATCCTTGTCCGCACCTTCGCCATGGGCGCGTATGAGCTCCGCGACGTGGTGGCGACGACTTCGCCATCGATGGATATTCAGGTTTCCTCCAATTTCGAACGCGTATTGTTCGATGCCTATGGCCGGGATGCCAGTGCCGTGCGCGCTCTGATGGGCTCGTTGGCGCAGTCTCGTCGTTTTGCGATCTCGGCGCAGGCGCTAAAGGAGCTACGCGCGTTATTTACTGCCGATCGTGCTGACGAGCAGGAAAGCGCCGCCGAAATCCGGGCCTGGATGCGCGAGGCCAGTTATTGCGTAGATCCGCACACCGCGGTCGCATTGGCAGTGGCCGAAAAAGAGACGCGCGATCCTTCGGTACCGATGGTGGTCCTCTCGACCGCGCACCCAGCGAAATTCCCCGATGCGGTCAAAGCCGCTTGCGGTATCGTTCCGGCACTACCAGATAGGCTCGCTGATCTGACAAAGCGGAAAGAGCGGATCACCGTGCTGCCGGCTGATCAGGCGGCTGTAGAGCGGTATGTAACATCGATTTCGCGCGCGGCGGGTGAAGGAGCAGCGGCATGAGTGTTGAAGTTACTCGTCTTTCCTCTGGTTTGTCGGTGGTGACCGATCGGATGCCGCATCTTGAAACGGCTTCGCTCGGCGTGTGGATCGGATCCGGCAGCCGCAACGAGAGGCCCGACGAGCATGGCATCTCGCACCTGCTTGAACACATGGCTTTCAAGGGCACCAAGCGGCGCACCGCGCGGCAGATCGCGGAGACGATCGAGGCGGTGGGCGGAGACCTCAATGCGGCAACGAGCGCAGAATCGACGGGCTATTTTGCGCGCGTACTCAAGGCCGATGTGCCGCTCGCAATCGACGTGTTGTCCGACATCTTGTCCGAACCGACCTTCGATGCGGAAGAACTGCGACGCGAGCAAAACGTAATCGTGCAGGAGATTGGCGCGACCGAGGATGCTCCCGACGATCTGGTGTTCGATCGGCTCCAGGAAACGGCGTTTCCGCTGCAGCCAATCGGCCGCTCCATTCTCGGCACGCCGGATACTGTACGCTCGTTCAATCCGTCTCGCCTGCGGGCCTATCTGACGCGGAACTATCGTGCCCCCAACATGGTCGTCGCTGCCGCCGGCGCGATCGACCACAGCGGGATCGTTGCCGAAGTCGACAAACGCCTCGCCACTTTCAAAGGCCCGGCTGCTCCGGCGCCAGAACCTGCACATTTCCGGGGCGGGACGAAAGTGGAAACACGCGAGCTTGAGCAAGTGCACATCGCCATGGCGCTACAGGGGTTGCCAGTGCGCGACGAGCAACTCTACAGCCTGCAAGTTTTCACAAGCGTGCTGGGTGGAGGCATGTCGTCGCGTCTGTTCCAGGAGGTGCGCGAAATTCGTGGTCTCTGCTATGCGATTCACGCCTTCCACATGCCTTTTGCCGATACCGGGTTGTTCGGTCTCTATGCCGGCACCGACGAATCCGACGCTCCCGAACTTATGCGGGTAGTTATTGACCAGATCAGCAACGCGACCGAAACGCTGAACGACACCGAGGTCAACCGCGCCAAGGCCCAGATGAAGGCAGGGCTTTTGATGGCGCTGGAAAGCTCTGAGGCCCGCGTCGGCCAATTGGCGAGACAGATGCTCGCTTATGGTCGCCCGATCCCGCTGGAGGAGATCGTCGCCAAGGTTGATGCGGTGACCATCGAAAGCGCCCGCGCCGCCGGGCGCGCCTTGATTGGTCGCGCCAAGCCTGCAATCGCCGCGCTCGGGCCCGGTAGCGGTCTTGCAAGCACCGCCGCGATCGCTGAAAGTCTAGTTCGTCGCGCGGCCTGAGCCGCGGGTGCTCGACCGACATTGTCCATGGCGTTTTTCAGGACCGTCAGTTCCAACGAAACGATGCCGAGCATTGCCGGCGCGGGCATTACATTGCGCGCGCCCCACAGCGGTGACTTTGCCGAATGGGCAGCCTTGCGAGAGACGAGCCGTGGGTTCCTCGTTCCCTGGGAGCCGACGTGGCCGCCTGATGATCTCACGCGCGGTGCCTTTCGCCGCAGGCTCAAGCGATATGCCGAAGACCAACGCGGCGATCTGGCATATGCCTTTCTGATTTTTCGCAGCGACGATAACGCCATGGTCGGGGGGCTGACACTTGCCAACATTCGGCGAGGCGTGGCTCAGGCAGGTAGTATTGGGTATTGGATTGGTGCGCCATTCGCCCGTAAGGGCTACATGACAGCGGCGGTACGCGCGCTAATACCGTATAGTTTCACCACGCTGCGGCTGCATCGGCTGGAAGCAGCATGTATTCCCGACAACGTCGCATCGGTCCGCTTGTTGGAAAGGACCGGCTTCAGGCGAGAAGGCTATGCCCGTGGTTATCTCTGCATCAATGGAATCTGGCAGGACCATCTGCTCTATGCGCGCCTTAAGGACGACACCGATTGAACGACGAGCACGCTTGGCTTGATATAAATGCAGAAACAAAAGGCGCCGAGAAACGCGACATGAAAATGACCGAGGAACAAACTGCGCAGTGCGTGCGGGTGAGCGCCAGCACTGCGGTACTGCTAAGTTTATCGCTCATGCTTGCCGGGTGCGGCTCCAGCAATCTACTCAGTGGTTCCGCTCTGGACCTTTTCAGTACCTCGTCGAAAGCGACAACTGGCAATGCCGACACTGATCCTGGGTCATCAACAGATGTCGAATGCCCCAGCATTAGCGTGCGTACCGGCGCAGCGACGCTGATGATTGGCAGCAAACCAGGGCAAGGCGAACCGTCCGCACTCGATCTGCGGTATCAGGCAACGATCATCCGCACTGCTCGCGAGTGTCAGGTGAATTCCGGCATTATGACCATGAAGGTTGGCATTGAGGGCCGGGTCATCCCTGGTCCTGCCGGCGGTCCTGGCACGATCGATGTGCCGCTTCGCATTGCGGTGGTACAAGAGGGCGTCAACCCGAAGACCATTACCTCGAAATTCGCTCGCTTGGACGTGACCGTAGCGAGCGCGGTTGATCGGGTGGCGTTTACGCATATCGATCCCGAAATATCGTTCCCGCTGCCTCAGCCGATCGCGAACATCGATTCCTATGTGGTTTACGTTGGCTTCGATCCGGCGGGAGCGCAGCAGGAAAAGAAAAAGCCTGCGGGCAAGCCAAAGCCAAAACCGAAATCGGTAGCGAAACCGGGTCAAA
The DNA here is from genome assembly GCA_027307405.1 of Hyphomicrobiales bacterium. Lineage (GTDB taxonomy): Bacteria > Pseudomonadota > Alphaproteobacteria > Rhizobiales > Xanthobacteraceae > Pseudolabrys. The sequence continues at coordinate 9,139 of DAHUXA010000131.1, forward strand.
GCTGAATAAAGCCTGCCAGTACGCGCAGGTCTGAGATGCAATCCGTCAGCTAGTTCAGCTTCTTGCGGACGTCCTCGATGCCTTTGGCGATCAGCTCGCCCGCGAGCTTTCCTTTGGTCTCAGCGCTGAGAATCTTTTCCGCGGCAGCGATAGCAGCTTCAGCAGCCGCGCTGCGGACATCGGCCGCCGCCTGGGCTTCAGCCTGTGCGATTTTGGTTTCGGCCAGCGCGGTGCGGCGAGCAACGAAATCTTCTATCTTTGTTTTCGCTTCAGTCGCGAGCCGCTCGGCTTCGGCTTTGGCCCCGGCGATGATGTCCTGCGCCTCGCCCTCGGCGGCTTGCCGTTTGCGCTGATATTCGGCCAAAAGCTGACCCGCTTCGTCCTTGAGCTTGCGGGCCTCGTCGAGTTCGGCCCTGATACGAGCGGAGCGATCGTCCAGCGACTTCGCCACCATACGGTGCACGCCGAGATATCCGAGTCCGGCCATGAAAACGACGAAACCCAGAGCCACCCAAGTTTCAGCTTCCATAAACATGGCTACTGGCCTTTCAACACGGCAGCGACTGCCGCAGCGACCGTTTTTTCGCTCGGAGCTTCTCCGATGAGCCGCTCGACAATTGCGCGCGCAGCATCTTCAGCGATACCCCGAACGTTCGACATGGCTGACTTTTTGGTGGCGGCGATAGTTTTTTCGGCGTCCGCGAGCTTTGTATTGAGCGCATCTTCGAGCGTCTTGCGGCGTTTTTCGGCCTCCGCCGCTTGCTGCTCACGCGTTTCGTTTGCGATTGCCTGTGCCCGCGCACGTGCATCAGCCAGCGCCTTTTCGTAGGCCGCAACTGCTGCATCCGATTCGCCCTTCAGCCGGGAAGCCTCGGCTATATCGTCGGCGATGTGTTTCTGGCGGCCGGCAATGATTGAGCCGACGCGCGGCAATGCCAATTTCGCCATCAGCACATAGAGCAAGAGGAAGGCGATCGCCAACCAAACGAGCTGTGAGGCGAAGGTCTCCGACTGAAACGGCGGAAAGGTGCCGTGCCCACCCTCCGCAGGGTGCCCTGTGCTCGTCGTATGCGCGGGCTCGGCCATCGATACGGACCCGAACTTGCTTCTACAGTGCGAACAGCAGCAGGAGCGCGATCAGCAGCGAGAAGATGCCGAGCGCTTCGGTGATAGCGAAACCGAAGATCAGGTTGCCGAATTGGCCTTGCGCCGCCGAGGGATTACGTAGAGCAGCGGCCAAATAATTGCCGAAGATGATGCCGACGCCGACGCCGGCGCCGCCCATGCCGATGCAGGCAATGCCTGCACCGATATATTTTGCTGCCACTGGATCCATATTCAACTCCTCTAGTTTTCGGTTCGGGCCATCAGTGGCC
>DAHUXA010000132.1 GCA_027307405.1 Hyphomicrobiales bacterium
AGTGAACGAACAGCCTCAGGATCAGGAGCAGCCGACAAGGCTTCTGCTCAGGCGAGCGCTCGCGCGCGCGCGCGGCAGTTTGTTGTGGGAGCGGCTGTGGCCGGCTCTCGCCGCGCTGGCGACTGTTGTCGGACTTTTCCTCGCCTTCTCTTGGGCAGGCCTATGGCTGGTGTTGCCGCCGCTTGCGCGTGCCATCGGCCTTTTCATTTTCCTGATCGCCATCGTGGCAGCGGCGTTACCTTTGTTAATTTTGCGGCTGCCCAGCGTTTACGACGGTCTGCGTCGGCTTGATCGCAGCACCGGTGAAACGCATCGTCCGGCCACTACAGTCGCGGACCGCATTGCGGCCAATAGTCAGGATCCCGTGTCACAGGCGCTCTGGCGAGCGCACGTGGAGCGGGCATTACTGTCGGCACGCAAGTTCAAAGCCGGTTGGCCCGCGCCGCGACTGTCGCTGCGCGACCCGATGGCATTTCGCGCGTTGGTGGTCATTCTTGTGGTGGCGAGTTTCTTTGCTGCTGGCGGTGAGAGAATAAAACGCGTTGCCGCCGCTTTCGATTGGCATGGCGTGGTTGCGCCGGCGAATTTCCGTATCGACGCGTGGGTCACTCCGCCGGTTTATACCGGGCGGCCTCCGGTAATGCTCTTGGGATTGCGCCCGGGCGAAAGCGCGCAGGCGGCGCCGTCGGTGGCAGTGCCAGTGGGCAGTCAATTGGTGATCCGCGCTACCGGTAAGGTGCGTTTCGATATCGTTCGTCAGGGCGGCGTTGAGGATGCGCCGGCCGAAGGGCGCACACCCCTTCCGGCCGGAACGGAAGAGCGACGGCTTCTGATCAAGGGCAATGGCTCAGCCGCTGTTCATGGTGTCCTCGGTAGCGATCTGGTCTGGAATTTCACTGCGATTCCCGATCGCGCACCCAATATCGAATTGATCAGGGATCCAGAGCGGCAGGCGCGCGGCGCGCTGCGCCTTGATTACAAGATGGACGACGATTACGGCGTCGTGGAAGCAAAGGCCACCTTTTCGCTCAAGGACGAACGAGCGCCGGCCAAATCTCGCCATTCTCTTTTTACCGCGCCTGACTACGCGCTCGCCCTACCGCAGGCGCGCACTCGCGCGGGTACGGCGCAGACCACGCATGATCTTACTGAGCATCCTTGGGCCGGGGCTGAGGTGGTTATGACGCTCACGGCGCGCGATGAGGCCGGGAACGAGGGGCGCAGTCAGCAGCACGAGCTGACGCTGCCACAGCGGATATTCGTCAAGCCATTGGCGCGATCGCTCATTGAACAACGGCGTATCTTGGCGCTTGATGCGGAAACGAAACCGCTGGTTCTTACGGCGCTCGCCGCACTCACCATTGCGCCGGAGCGCTTCACGCAGGAAGCCGCCATCTATCTCGGCTTGCGCTCGATCTATTACGACCTTGAGAATGCAAAGAGCGACGATGCGTTACGCGAGGTAGTGGCGCGGCTGTGGGACATGGCGGTTCAGCTTGAGGACGGAAACGTCTCGCAGGCTGAGCAGGCATTGCGCCAGGCGCAAGAGGCGCTGCGTCAGGCTCTCGAACGCGGTGCGAGTGACGAAGAAATCAAGAAACTGATGGATCAGCTGCGCGCGGCTATGGATAAGTTCCTGCAAGCTCTCGCCGAAGAGATGCGCAAAAATCCGCAGCAACTTTCCCGGCCGCTCGATCGCAATACGCGCACGCTCAGTCAGCAAGATCTCAAGAGCATGCTTGACCGATTGGAAAATCTGGCGCGCTCGGGGAACAAGGATGCCGCGCGCCGACTTCTCGAGGAATTGCAGTCGATGCTCGAGAACCTCCAGATGGCTCGGCCCGGCGCCTCGGGCGGCGACGACGGCGACGACGACATGATGTCCGCGCTCGATGAATTGGGCGACATGATTCGTAAGCAGCAGCAATTGCGCGACAAGACTTTCCGGCAGGGTCAGGACATGCGGCGCGATCGTCAGCGGGGCCAACCCGGACAGGGCGACCGACAGATGGGCGATTTGCGTCAGGACCAGCAAGGTCTGCGCGACCGGCTCAACAAGCTCCTTGACCAGCTCCGCCAGCGTGGGCTCGGCCAGCAGGGCCAGCCGGGAGAGGGCAACGAAATGGGCCAACTCGGTGATGCCGGCGAAGCCATGGGCCAGGCGGAAGGTCAACTCGGTGAGGGAGATGCCGACAGCGCGGTCGATAGCCAGGGCCGCGCGCTGGATGCTATGCGCAAGGGCGCCCAGGGGTTGGCGCAATCGATGCAGCAGCAGGGTATGGGCCCCGGCCCCAATGGCCGGCCGGGTCGAGGTCAGGCCCGCGCTCAGCAGGACACTGATCCGCTCGGCCGCCCAATGCGAGGCCGGGACTATGGCGACGATCTTACGGTGAAAGTGCCGGGGGAGATTGACGCCCAGCGTGCGCGCCGCATCTTGGAGGAACTCCGCAAACGTTTTGGTGAGAGCTCCCGCCCCCAACTCGAGCTCGACTACATTGAGCGTTTGCTGAAGGACTTCTGATCCTGGATTCGCAGTCTAGAGCCGCCGCACCAGTGCTTCGCGTACCGCCAACGTGATCTGATCGACGGAAAATGGCTTTGTAATCACGTCGTGTATAAGCGCGTCCAGATCATGCGCGCGCTCACGTTGGTCCGCGTGGCCGGTCATCAACATGATTGCGGTGTCGGGGTGGTGTCGACCCGTCGCGAGCGCGAGTTCGATGCCGTCCATCCCAGGCATCTTCACGTCACTCAGAAGCAAATCAATTCCGCCGTTGGACGCATTGAGCGCGTCAAAGGCAGTGGTGCCGTCTGAGGTTTCGATGAGATCGTGACCATCGCCACCAAGGGCGCGTACAAGGAAAGCTCGAACGGTGTCGTCGTCTTCGGCAATCAGAATTTTAGCCATTGCCTCACTTCGCTCCGGGAGCCGCTTCCTGCGCGCTTGCAAAGCGCACCATCACATCAATTGCGTTTTCCGGTGGCGAGACAAAGCGGCTGCGGAAATCCAGTTTTTCGCCAGGGCCGAGGATGCTGCGGCTCGGCAGCGCAGTCCAAGTGTAGACTTCTTGCCCGGCGGCATCGCGCGCGGCGAATCGGAGTCGTGGCACCTCTGTTGGTCCGTTCGCGATGCTGACGATGGTTCCTTCGATGACGAGTGACGGCAGACCTTCCTGCGCTTCCTTCGCAATCCGCATATTTTCAAATTTCAAATTGCGTAAATTGACTGGCAGTCCGACGGCAGAAAACAACGAGGCCGTCTGCGGAAAAAAGCGTACGACCTCACTGCGTGCTCCGATCAGTGCGACGTTGAAAGCGAACAACACAAGGATGAGTGCCGTCCAGCGCGATGAGCGGCGGGCTTGGCTACGGCGCGCCTTCAAACGCTTGCGACGGGCTGTGAAATGCTCGATTTCGTCCGCTTCCGATCCGGTTGCGGCATCGGGCGACGGCGGGTCGATCGGCGGTACCACTGACGGTGCGTCGGCAATGGTGACTGGGGCCGCTATCGCGGTTCCGGCGGGTGGAGGTAACGGATCGCTGCGAGCTACTGCGGCCAAGGTTACCGATTCGGCGCTTTCTTGCGCCGGCTCTGCATCACTACCGGTGCCGGCCGTTCTTTGATCGGGCCGCAGTACGCCAGGGGACCCTTGAGTCTCCGATTCGTCGGCCGTGCCCTCCCCAACGGCTGTCATTTCGGGAGGACTGTTCGAAGTGTCAGCAAACCACGTTGTCTTGCAGCGGGCACAGCGGACGGTACGTCCACCCTCGCCGAGGGAGGCCGGTTCGATCGTGTACGACGTTGAGCAGTTCGGACAGACAATCAGCATGGGATCAATGATATTTTGGGTGTCAACGTACCAGCCGACCGTTAATGGATCGGAAACCATGGTAACCCCTGGCCTACGGGGGTAATTGGTGACTTCCGCCCCCGCAGCTATGGTGACGCGGGTCATAGGCGTAAAAAGTGCAGTTCCGGGCGGGTGTACGGGGGTAGGGGCGGCATTTTTGTACGCATCCGAGGGCCTCGGCCGGACGGTGATTCGATAGGCGTCAGTGGAAATTTGCCGGAGAGGGCTGGGTGGTCCGATTCGAGAATGTTGGCTTGCGCTATGGGTTGGGCCCGGAGGTCCTGCGCGACCTCACGTTCCGTATCGACCCGCATTCATTTCAGTTTCTCACGGGGCCCTCCGGCGCCGGCAAGACCTCGCTGTTACGGCTGCTTTTCTTGTCGATGAGACCGACGCGAGGATTAATCACCCAGTTCGGCCACGATGTCGCAACTCTATCGCGCGATGCAGTGGCGACTTTGCGCCGCCGCATAGGCATCGTCTTTCAGGATTTCCGACTACTCGATCATATGACCACCTATGAGAACGTCGCGCTGCCATTGCGCGTGATGGGTCGTCCGGAAGAAAGCTATCGCGAAGAAGTGGTCGAGTTGCTCAATTGGGTTGGACTGGGCGAACGGATGTGGGCATTGCCACCGGTGCTCTCTGGCGGCGAAAAGCAGCGCGCCGCGATAGCGCGCGCGGTCATTGCGCGACCGCAATTGTTGCTTGCCGATGAGCCCACCGGGAACGTCGATCCGACTCTGGCGCAACGACTATTGCGGCTGTTCATTGAGCTCAACAAGTCAGGCACGTCAGTAATCATTGCAACCCACGACATCGCGCTAATGGATCAGTACGATGCGCGCCGGCTGGTCTTGCATGACGGCCGGTTGCATATTTACGACTGAGGATAGCGATGACGGAACCGGGCATAGGTAGAATGAGTACGCCGTTTCGCGATTCGGTAGATTCCCTGCTGCCGCGCTTCGAGACGCCGCTGGTGCCGCGCAATTCGATTTCCGGCCGGGCACTCGTTGCGGTCGTTGCTATCATGACCTTCCTTGCGTCGCTGACCACAGGTGCAGCCGTGCTGATCAGCAAGGCCGCAGGCGAATGGCAATCGGATATCGCGCGTGAAGTAACCATTCAGATAGTTCCGGCGCCTGGCCGCGATCTCGATGCTGCTGTAGACAAGGCGGCTTCTGTCGCGCGCGCAGTCACCGGTATTGTGGAAGTCCGGCCTTATTCAAGAGACGAATCCACCAAGCTGCTCGAGCCATGGCTCGGGAGCGGGCTCTCCCTCAACGAGTTACCCGTGCCACGCTTGATTGTTGTCAAGCTCGCAACGGACGCAACGCCCGACCTTGCGCAATTGAGGCGCATGCTGGCCGATCAAGTTCCCGGTGCGGTGCTCGATGATCACCGTGGCTGGATCGATCGCATGCGGGCTATGGCTGGCAGCGCCGTTGTCTTAGGCCTCTGCATTTTAGTTTTAATGTTCGCGGCCACCATTTTGTCGGTCACCTTTGCGACCCGTGGTGCGATGGCGACAAACAAGGCGGTAATCGAAGTTTTGCATTTTGTCGGCGCCAAAAACTCGTTCATCGCGGGACATTTTCAACATCATTTTTTGATACTCGGCCTGCAAGGAGGTGCCATTGGCGGGGGTGCCGCGATCATCCTGTTTGCAATTGCCAGCGCGACGAGCCGGTGGTTTGCTGGCACCGCGGGCGCGGAACAGACTTCGGCTCTTTTCGGTTCATTCTCAATTGGCTTGATTGGTTATGCCGCCGTGCTGGGGCAAGTCATACTCATTGCGGCAGTGACCGCGCTCACCTCGCGGCAAACCGTCAACAATACACTTGAAATGATCGACTGACATGTTTGCCGGCATTGCTCGCTGGATCGGTTTTCTGACCATGGCGGCCGGGGCCACCGCGCTCATACTGCTCGGTGCTGGGTTCGTTTGGTTTGTCTCGAGCATTGCTAGCGATGAAGTGTCTCTCGACACCAAAGCCGACGGCATTGTGGCGCTTACCGGCGCCGCCGCTCGTATACCCGATGCAATTGAATTATTGGCAACCGATCGCGGCAAGCGGCTCTTGATCACCGGTGTGTATCGCGCAACCAGTTCGCGGGAAATCGCGCGAATCACGCCACTGTATTCCAAATATTTCACCTGCTGCATTGACCTTGATCGGTCGGCGCTCAACACATTCGGCAACGCGCTTGAAACAAGGCACTGGGCACGCGAGCACAATTTCAATTCCCTGATAGTCGTAACCTCGAACTGGCATATGCCGCGCGCCATGGCTGAGCTTGCTCACCAATTACCTGACGTGACTCTGACCGCTTACCCGGTGATTTCCGAGAAGGTAAAGACTGAGCCATGGTGGTCGAATACCGATACTGCGCGCCTGCTATTGGCGGAATACTTGAAGTACCTTTTCGCGCTCATGCGTATGCGCCTCGATACCGACGGCGCAACATAAAGGAGCGCCGGCAGTGGCCATTCTCGTTCGCTCGATTGCCTTCAACGTGCTGTTCTATCTGAACACGTTCGTTCATCTCATTGCCGGACTGCCGACTTTCTTCATGCCTTATCGTGCCATCGTCGGGGTGGCCAAATCGTGGGGCCGCGTCAACCTCGTATTGCTTCGCGTGGTCGCCGGCGTCGACTACGAAATTCGGGGCCGTGAAAAGATCCCCAAAGGACCGCTGATCATCGCCTCAAAGCACCAGTCGGCGTGGGAAACGTTTGCGCTCCTGCCGCTACTCGAAAATCCCTTGTTCATTCTCAAGCGCGAACTGCAATGGATTCCAGTTTTCGGCTGGCTCACCATCAAGGGCCGTATGGTCCCGGTCGATCGCGGCGGTGGTTCACAAGCCCTCGTTGCCATGATCGAGCGCGCTCGCATCGAACTTGCGGATAATCGGCAGCTCATTATTTTCCCCGAGGGCACGCGGAGGCCGGCCGGCGCCGAGCCTCGTTACAAGATCGGCGTGGCGCATCTTTATGCGGCTGAAGGCGTACCGTGCGTTCCAATCGCGCTGAACTCAGGCCTGTTCTGGCCGCGCCGGTCCTTACGCCGCTTTCCCGGAACGGTGGTAGTAGAGATTCTTGATCCGATCCCGCCGGGGCTCAGCAAGGAAGAATTTTTTGAACGGTTGCAGAATGACATTGAAGGCGCGACGGCACGTCTGATCGCGGAGGGCCGCGCTAAAATGAAAGAATGATCTGGAGAACCAGTTTTGGAGAGCTCAGCCAGGTCGACTCAAGTAACAGGTGAGCGATGGCTGCCTCTGAGCTGTTCAGCCAAAACATGTAAATCCACATCGCGGATTCCGAGCGTTCGCAGCTCTTTCACCGTCGCCAGTACGTAGTCGCGGCAGGCTCCAGACCGGCCATGACCTTGCCGCGTATAGTGCAGTTGCTCTGAGAGGCTGAGCCGCCCGGCGTATTGGCAATGTCCCCGGTCGACGACATAACAAAGTGCATGCACGCTTTCCTGCGGGTCGTCGTCGAGCCAGACCCTGCGCCACGCCTCCCGATAGACCCGGGTTACTTGTTCACGGGCGCGCAAGTATTCGATCGTCTTCGATTGCTTCGTCCGAGCAATTCGGTACGCGATGCCGCGGCAATTACCACCGCGATCGAGCCCGAGTACCAGGCCGGGTTTCTGCGGAGTTCCGCGATGTACATACGAATAAACGCAAAGCGCGCGATGGGCGCCCACCAGGCGAGCATAGCGCCGCTCGAGGAAGTCGAAGCCGGGCCGCCACATGAGCGACCCATATCCAAAGACCCAGAAGTCCTCGTTGCTTTGATCGGATCGTGCGTTCATCGTGGCAGGGGAATGGACCACGGCGTTGAAGGGCGGCTTGCGTTCGCGTAACAGGACGGCAGATTCCGCGCAACCCGGGCCGCCGGCGTAGAAACGCCGCATTCGGCAGGTTTTGAATTCAAATGATGCGTGATCCTACGAGCCTGCAATCGCGCCGCCGGACCGGACGTCGCTATACGATTCTGCTTTTTATTGTGTTTGCGCTAGTTGCGGGATGGACTGGCTTTTGGAAATTTTCGGCGGGCAGAGCCCAGGAGACGATCGACGGCTGGCGGGCACGAGAGGCCAAGGCGGGACGCATCTACAATTGCGCTTCACAGACCGTCGGAGGGTTCCCGTTCCGCATCGAGGTCAACTGCGAGGACGCCTCTGCCCTGTTCCGCAGCAACCAGCCGCCGCTTGAGCTCAAGACCAGCAGCCTGGTGGTAGTTGCCCAGGTGTATCAGCCTGGGCTGCTTGTCAGTGAATTCCATGGTCCCCTCAGGATTGGTGAGCCCGAGAAGTCGCCAGATATCATTGCGGACTGGAAGTTGGCGCAATCGAGCGTGCGCGGTACTCCGGCGGCGCCGAGCCGCGCGTCGCTCGTGTTCGACCGACCGACAGTCGACCGTATGGACGGTGGAAACCGGCAGAGTTTGTTACGCGCCAGACATATTGAGATTCACGGCCGAATTGCCGAAGGCTCCGCCGCCAACAAACCCGTCATGGAAATCGCGTTACAGCTCGATCAGGCATCGGCGCCTGGATTGCATCCGGCTGCCGCGCAACCAATCGATGCGAATATCACCGGGCTCATTCGTGGTTTGAACGATTTTTCACCCAAGCCCTGGTCCGTTCGTTTCCGCGAGATCCAGGCCGCCGGCGGCCGCATCGACATCACACAAGCACGGGTGCAACAGGGCGAAATCCTCGCGGTCGGTGGTGGCAGTTTGTCGCTTAACGGCAACGGACGGCTCGACGGTCAGTTGCGTGTCACCATGGCGGGCCTCGATCAGTTCTTGGCTGAAATCGGTGCGCAACAGCGTGTTCAAACCTCGCCAAATATGGACAAGCTTGTCGGAGCGCTCGATCGACTAGCGCCCGGTCTCGGAGACGTCGCGCGTCAGCAGGCGGGCGCCAATATTTCGCTCGGCATCAACTTGCTTGGTGAGCAGACCACGCTCGAAGGCAAGCGAGCGGTGACGCTTCCGCTTCGTTTCGACAACGGCGCCGTGTTTCTCGGACCGATCCCGATCGGAAATACGCCCTCGTTATTTTAGCTCTTTTCCGACGCGTAGGGCTTGGGCAGCGGCTCATGCGGCAAGTCCGGATGCGGCCGACCGAAATCCGGTGTGGGCGAGTCCTGTCCGATATCGACGATACCTTTGCGGATGGCGCGGGTGCGCTGGAAGTGCTCGAACAGCGCGTCGCCATCCCCTTTGCGGATCGCCTTTGTCAACGCCGAGACGTCCTCGTTGAAGCGACCGAGCATCTCCAAAACCGCGTCCTTGTTCGCGAGAAAAACGTCGCGCCACATGGTTGGATCGGATGCTGCGATGCGGGTGAAGTCGCGGAAGCCACCGGCCGAGAATTTCAGCACTTCCGAACGTGTAACCGCCTGTAGTTCGTCTGCTGTGCCAACGATGGTGTAGGCTATCAGATGCGGCAGATGGCTGGTGATGGCGAGAACCAAATCGTGGTGATCCGGCGCCATGATTTCCATATTCGCGCCGAGCAACCGCCAGAACGATGCAAGCTTCTCGACCGCTTTCGGATCTGCGCCGTCCGGCGGTGTCAGAATGCACCACCGGTTGACAAACAATTCCGCAAAGCCCGCGTCGGGGCCGGAGTACTCAGTTCCTGCGACGGGATGAGCCGGCACGAAATGCACGGTCTTGGGCAGATGGGGGGCCATATCGCGCACGACCGCACCCTTTACCGAACCGACATCGGAGACGATTGCGCCGGACGCAAGGTGTGGACCGATTTCCTTTGCGACCCCACCGCAAGCTCCGACAGGAATGCAAATGATCACCAAGTCGGCGCCTTCGACGGCAGCGGCATTGCTTTCCACCACTTGATCGGCGAGGCCGAGCTCGGCGACGCGCCTGCGCGTCTGTGGAGACCGCGCGGTTGCTACAATTGTCCGCACGGCACCCTGCGTACGTGCCGCGCGCGCGATCGAGGAGCCGATCAGCCCAACGCCGATGAGGGCCAGACGGTTGAACAAGGGGGCCGGTTTATTCATGCCGGTTTTCCCATAAATTCCTTGAGTGCTTGCACCACGAGCCGATTGGCTTCCTCGGTGCCGACGCTCATTCGCAAAGCATTTGGCAGCTTGTAAGCGCCGACCTGGCGCAGGATGAGCCCACGCTTGGTGAGGAAAATATCGGCATCCCTGGCAGTACGGCCCTTCACCTCCGGGAAATGGATGAGTACAAAGTTAGCCGCACTCGGCGTCACCGGGAGACCAAGTTTTCCGATCTCCTCCGTGAGCCAAGCGAGCCAACGTGTGTTATGTGCGCGCGCTTGCTCCACATGCGCAGTGTCGCGGATCGCGGCAATTCCTGCGGCGATTGCGGGACCGTTGACGTTGAACGGTCCGCGGATGCGATTGACCGCGTCCACGATATGTGCGGGCCCGTACATCCAGCCGAGACGCAGCGCCGCCAAACCATAGATTTTTGAGAAGGTGCGCGTCATCACCGTGTTGGGTGTGGTCGCGACGAGCTCGATGCCGGCCTCGTAGTCGTTGCGGCGCACGTACTCGGCATAGGCGGCGTCGAGCACGAGGAGCACGTGCGCGGGTAGCTTCTCGCGCAGCG
>DAHUXA010000133.1 GCA_027307405.1 Hyphomicrobiales bacterium
CGGCTTCCATTGGAGCTTGCAGCGTCCACCGGTGACCGGCGTGACCACTTGCTCTTTGGTATCGGGGTCTTCGTAAGTGATGGTCCCGGCTTTGGGGTCGTGCGCGGTGATCGGGACCTGCAAGACGATGCCGGTCTTCGGCGATACCGGAAGGAACGGAGAATAAGTCGCGGCGCGCTCTTCGCGCAGCGACGGCAACATGACCGCCATCACTTCGTCGAAGCGCGCCAGCACCTTGAGCAGAGCCTGATCGAAGCGGCCCGACTTGTAGCATTCGGTCGACGACAGGAATTCGTATTCGAAGCCGAAGTGATCCAGAAATGCGCGCAGACGCGCATTGTTATGTTCCCCGAAGCTCGGGTGGGTGCCAAACGGATCCGGCACCTTGGTCAACGGCTTGCCGAGATGCTGCTCCAGCATATCCTTGTTCGGCACATTGTCCGGCACTTTGCGCAAGCCATCCATGTCATCGGAAAAAGCGATCAGCCGCGTCTTCACCTTGTCATCGGTCAGGACGCGAAACGCGTGGCGCACCATGGTCGTGCGGGCGACCTCCCCGAAGGTGCCGATATGCGGCAAGCCGGACGGACCGTAGCCGGTCTCGAAAATCACTTCGTCCTTGGGATGTTTCTTGAGCCGCGTGACGATCTTGCGTGCCTCTTCGAACGGCCAGGCATTCGATTGCTCGGCGAGTTGGCGCAAGGAAGCGGCGGAATCGGCAGCAGACATCAAGATCTCCGGGCGGCGGACACTAGAAATGCCGCAGCCTCGCGTCAAATGTGCGGTTCAAAATGGGCTGACAGGAAAATAACGCAGCCACAGGTCGGTAAAGCGGCCCTTTTCCCATAGCCGAAACAGCGCCCAATTGAATGCCTGCCGCAACAGGTCATTCCCGCGTCTCACCACAATGCCCACGCCTTCGCCGAAAAAGCGGCTTTCCAGATAGGGCCCGCCCTTGAACGCGCAGCAGTTCATAGAGTCGGTCCCGTTGAGCCAAAAGGCGAGCGAAACACCGTCGCCGAAAAGGAGATCGACATCGCCTCGCTTGAGCGCGAAACGCGCAGCGTCGGCATCGGGATAGGGGTGCAACTCGGCCTCAGTGAAGAGCGTCTTGAGATAAGCCTCGTGGGCGGTGCCGCCGACGACCGCGATCTTTTTTCCTTCAAGCGCTTCCGGACGCACATCCTCGATCGCGCTGTCGCGGCGCGCCACAAAACGTGCCGGCGTCCGGTAGTAGGGATCGCTGAAATCGACGCGCGTGCGCATCTCCGGAGTCGCCGCCATCGAAGCGATAACGGCATCGCCGTTGTTGCTGTTGAGCGACGAGATCAAAGTGTCGAACCGGCGCATCTGCACCGTGCAGGCGACCTTCAGCTCCTCGCAGATCAGCCGTGCCAGGTCGACATTGAAGCCGGTGGGCGCGCCATCCGGCCCGGCATAATTGAATGGCGGATAGTCGGTTTCCGTCAGAAAGCGGATGATATTGATGCGCGAGAGATCGGGCCGTTCCGGCCGCCGGCGTGGATCCCAGAAGCCGGGCACCGCCATCGTATCGGCCGGCGGCGTGACGGTTGACGGCGCAGGAGATGCTCCTTGCGGCGGAGTCTGCGCGTGGACCGCAAAGTTCATCGCCGCCAGCACGGCGGCAATGATGACGACAGCGCCGCCACGCAGATTCTGACCACCCATCCAGATCATTCGCCGGCCTTTGCTAGCGGGAATCGCGGCGACCATAGCATCGCCGTAGCGGCGGGCCAGCCACAATCGCAACTTTGCTGCTTGCGTCGTCAACCGCCTGTCAGGTGCTTCTCAATCTCATGCACCGGCATTTTGACAAAGTCCTTATCCACCTCTGCTCGCACCGCGCCTTTCAGCGCGTGAGAATAGGCCGGGCGGATCATTCCGAGCGCACGCGGCGGGGCCACAAGGATCAGTGACTTGGTTTTCCCGGCACTGATGGCAGCATCGAGACGCTGGGCGAGATGAGTCAGAAAGATTTGCTCCGCCTGATCGTGCCAGTTGGTCTGCTCGTATGCGCTGCGGTTGCGGCCAACCGAACTGTTGGTGCGGCCCGGCACATCGGCGCCGAGCAAATGGGTCGGCAAATCTTTTTGTTCGAAGACCTCAACGGTTTTGAGATTTGGGAATTTTGCGTCACCGGTGTTCTCGAGCACGAGCGCCTTGGCGCCGTCACAAACGACCACCCATTCGCCGTGGCGGATCAGCAATTCAGACATAGGAAAGCCTCCTTACTTGCACACAACCCTAGCGCAGGCAGGAACTCGCGATTTGTCCTGGATCAAACGCCATAATCGCCGGTTTGTTGCGAAAACAGCGCTTCAATTGGTGCCGTCGAGCAGACGGCGGGCGATCACCTGAGCCTGGATTTCGGCAGCACCTTCAAAAATATTCAGAATGCGAGCATCGCACAGAATGCGTGAGACCGGAAATTCCAGCGCAAAACCATTGCCGCCGTGCACCTGCACGGCATTATCTGCGGCAGCCCAGGCCACGCGGGCCGCCAGCAACTTGGCCATGCCTGCTTCCAGGTCGCACCGGCGTCCTGAGTCCTTCTCCCGCGCAGCATAATAAGTGAGCTGCCGCGCGATCATGATTTCCACCGCCATCATGACGATCTTGTCGGCGACTCGCGGGAAGCCGATGATGGGGCCGCCGAACTGCACGCGGTTTTGCGCATAGTCGAGCGCTTGCTCCATAGCGGCTTGCGCGACGCCGATGGCCCGCGCCGCGGTCTGGATACGGGCGGATTCGAAAGTCTGCATGAGTTGCTTGAAGCCGAGTCCCTCGACGCCACCGAGCAGGTTCTCCGCTTTGACTTCGAAGCCGTCGAAGGCAATCTCGTATTCCTTCATGCCGCGATAGCCGAGCACCTCGATCTCGCCGCCGGTCATGCCTTGCGCCGGGAACGGGTTGTCGTCGGTGCCGCGCGGCTTCGGCGCGAGGAACATCGACAGCCCGCGATAGCCCTTCTCGGATGGATTGGTTCGCGCGAGCACCGTCATCAGATCGGCGCGCACCGGATGGGTGATCCATGTCTTGTTGCCGTAAACTTTGTAGACCCCGCCCTCGCGTACCGCGCGCGTCTTGATCGACGCCAGGTCCGACCCCGTATTCGGTTCGGTGAACACGGCGGTCGGCAATACTGCGCCGGACGCGATCTTAGGCAGCCATTTTTCCTTCTGTGCGGCGGTCCCGCTTCCAAGGATCAATTCGGCGGCGATCTCCGAGCGGGTACCCAGCGAGCCGACGCCGATATATCCACGCGAAAGTTCCTCCGAAACCACGCACATGGATTCCTTGCCAAGCCCCATACCGCCAAATTCTTCGGGAATGGTGAGGCCGAACACGCCGAGTTCGGACATCTGCGCGATGATATCAAGCGGAATGTAGCTGTTGGTGCGATGCCAGGTTTGCGCATTCCCGATCACTTCGCTGTCGGCAAATTTCCGCATCTCCTCTCGGATCGATTCCAACGTCTCGTCGAGACCGCACGTGCCAACCGTCGCATTGTGGTTCGTCCGCACCAGCTCGATCAGGCGGGCGCGGTGGTCGGCGTTGTTACCGCCAGCGACGAGACTCTCGAGCACCGGATTGATGCGGGCGGCGACCTGCGCCGGCGACAATCCGAGATCGGAGGGCCGCACCACTTCGCCCTGACTCATCGGAATGCCGCCCGCGACCTGGGCCAGATATTCGCCAAGCCCGATGCGGACGAGGAGCTCCTCGGCTTTCCCGAGCGTGCCATCGCCGGCCATACGCCCGGCGTAGGCGGCCAGCTGGCGCACGGCCTCGACGTAAGTTGCGAACCAGGCGAGCCCGTGCGTGGCGCGTTGCTCGCGATCGAACAGGCGGCCGATCACGTTGCCCTCCACCACCACCCGCTCGCGCACCTTTGCCATCGCATCGGCCAACAGAGCGTCGAGGGCCGCGCTCGCCTCCCGGGCGAGTTCGACCAGATCGTTGTCCTTTACGGATCGGGACGCGGCGATTGGCATCAGAGTCTCGGTGTTGAAATTGGCCGGCGCTCACGACACTACGCGTGCAGTGCACAAAAGCAAAGCGGCGAGGAAATACAGGGGCTTGCGCGGGCTCGGCACGGCCGACGTCTTGTAAATTGCTATAAAAATTAACCATTTCTGGCTTACATCTTTACCTCTGCGCGGCTCCTGCCACTGGCGAGACCGGACCAGTTCGCATGCGCTCCATCGATCTATCGAAACCGCTCAACCGGCTGGCCCGGTCCCTAACCTCGGTTTCGGTGCGCACACGCATCGTCGTCCTGGCGCTCGTCCCGGTCGTTGGTTTTCTCGCCAACGGCATGACCTACGTGTCGGGCAAACGCGACGTCGACGGAGCCTTTCGGTCGGTCGGCAATTCGCATGCGCTCGCCGATGCCAGCCGCGATTTCAAGATTGCCGTCGACGGCATGCGGATTACGGTGAAGGACTTCACAGCCTCGCCGCACGGCGCACTGGTCGACATTTTCGAGCAGTCGCAGGGGGAGGCGAACCGAAGCCTCGATACCATCGAAGCCTCCGTCAGCAACATGAGTGGCGACGACATCAAGGCTCTGCGCGCAGAGCTCGGCGTGCTGAAAAAGAACTTCGAGGCGCTGGTCGCGGAACAGCGCACACTTGGCTTCAGCGACATCGAAGGTCTGCGCGGCGGGCTGGTGGAGGCTGGCTACAAAATCGAGCGGGCCGTCAATGAAAACTTGTCATGGGTGGCCCAGGCTGACGCCAACAAGCTGATGATGACGCTGCTGAACATGCGGCACCATGAAGCCGAATATCGACTCGCTCCGGCCGAGGTGACACGGCAGCAGTTTCTTGCGGGCTACCGCCAGTTCAATGAAATCTACGCCAACATCGATGGCCGCCCGGAGATGAAAGCGAAGCTCGAAGACGACGTGAAGCTCTATGTCGATACCTTCACGCGCTGGATCGAGGCGAGTGACCGGGCCTATCCTCTGCGCGCCTTGATCGACATCGACAGCCAGAACATGCTGCCCGGGCGGATGCCGTCATACAGTCAGCAAACGACGCGGCGGGCCGTGCGACGCAAGTGCTTGCCGCCTCGCAAAGCTACACACGCAACGGCATCATTGCGGTCGGGATCGCCATGGTCGCTCTCGGTCTCGGCTTTAGCTGGCTGATCGGCCGCAGCATCACGCGACCGCTCAATGGGCTGGCGGCGGTCATGGCGCGTCTCGCCGACGGCGACACGAGCACCCGCATACCGGCGACGCACGCGCGCGACGAGATCGGTGCGATGGCGCGCACAGTGATCGTGTTCCGCGACAGTATGATCGAGCGTGAGCGCCTTTCGCAGACACAGGTCGAGGCGAGTCGCGCGCGCGAGCAACGCAGCGACCTGATCGCATCGACCATCTTGGAGTTCAAACATTCGGTCGAAAGCGCGCTGGGTAAACTGCGGGCGGCGTCGATGAAGCTGGAAATGAGCTCGGCAGACCTCAATAAAGCCGCGGACACTGTGTCGTCGGAAGCCAACACCGCCAAAAGCCGCGTGGCCGCTGCATCCGAAAACGTCACGGCCGCCGCCGGCTCGGTGGAGGAATTGGCGGCCTCGATCGGCGAGATCTCCTCGCAGGCGGCGAAATCAACCGATGTCGCCGGTCGGGCCGTTTCGGAAGCGCAGCGCACTGTCACGACCATGAAGGAACTCGGAAACGCGGCCGCCCGCATCGGTGAGGTTGTGGGGCTGATCCAGGCGATCGCCGGACAGACCAATCTGCTCGCGCTCAACGCCACCATAGAAGCCGCGCGCGCCGGTGACTCCGGCAAAGGATTCGCCGTGGTCGCGGCGGAGGTGAAGTCGCTCGCCGGCCAGACCGCCAAGGCAACCGAAGAGATTGCCGAGCAGATCGGTTCGATCCAGTCTGCGGCGGCCGATGCCTCGCAAGCGATAGAACAGGTCGACGCGATTATCCGCGAGATGTCATCGATCGCCACAATGGTCGCCGCGACGGTTGACGAACAGAACTCGGCGGTCGCCTCGATCGCCGAAGGCGTCAGTCGCGCTTCAGGCGAAGCGCGCGTCGGAGCCGAAGCAATGAGCCGCGTGACCGGCGTGACCGCCGATGCCCGCACCACAGCTTCGGGTGTCAAGGATCTCGCAGACTCGGTCGCGGTCGAAGCCGAAAGCCTGGAAGCGCAAGTCCGTCAGTTCCTCAGCAACGTCCAGGCGGCGTAGTTCCCGTTTTCCGCAACGTGGACAACGGACTTGCAAAGCAGGCAACAATAGACGATTTGATTGGGTGCCCCGGGAGTACCCATTGCAAGCTCTTAAGCGGCCAGCGCAAATTGCAGCCGACGCTTTTCGGCATTTCATCGCGGATGACGGTTGGGCGATCGCGAGCCACATTGCGTTGTCCACGCTGATGGCGCTGTTCCCGTTTCTGATCGTAGTCACCGCGCTCGCCGGATTTTTCTTCGGGTCCAAGGAACTGGCCGACGAAGCGGCGCGCCTTTTGCTCGATGCGTGGCCCAAGCAAGTTGCCGCACCGATCGCGACCGATATTACCGGCGTGCTGACGTCGACCCGCGGCGATGTTCTGACCCTCGGCGTGGCCTTCGCACTCTATTTCGCCTCCAGCGGAGTGGAGAGCCTCCGCATCGGACTTAACCGCGCCTACAATATCAAGGAGCAGCGCTCGTGGTGGCTGCTGCGGATCGAATCGATCGTCTATGTGCTGGTGGGTGCGGTGGCGATCCTGGCGTTCTCGTTCCTGGTGGTGCTGGCGCCGTTGATCCTCGCAACGCTCGTGCATTACGTACCGGCGCTTGACCAATTCGGCGATCTCATCACCTTCGCGCGCTATGCCGTGGCGGCTTCAGTGCTCATCGTTTCGCTGATGATCGTCCACCTGTGGTTGCCCGCCGGCCGGCGCTCCTTCACCGAGGTCGCGCCGGGGATCATTGCCACGATTGTCCTGTGGTTGGTCAGCGGCGCGGTCTTCGGCCGTTATCTCGCCAATTACGCCTTTGCTTACGTCTCGATGTATGCCGGTCTGGCATCGGCCATGGTCGCGCTGGTGTTTCTTTATATTTGCGCGTCGATTTTCATCTACGGGGGCGAATTAAATTCAATCATCACACAGAAGCGCATAAGAGAACCCTAAGCGCCGGCGGCTTCTTGCGCGTCCTCAAGCGTCTTCAACCCCGTGCGCAGCGCATTCACCATCACCGCCATATTGCCGGGCGGATGCTGGTTCTTCCACATCTTCATGTGCGCCAGTGGGATCTTGTCCCACGTGAACACCTCGCTCATGCACGGGTCGATGCGCTGCTCCAGGACGAAACGATTGGCCAGTGAAGCCTGCTTGAGATGCGCGAAATGCGAACCCTGAATGCGCTTCTGGCGCATCCAGACGTAACGCGCATCGAAAGTCAGGTTGTAGCCGGTGGTGCCGGCACAGAACACGACCATGCCACCGCGCTTCACGACGAGGCAGGAAACCGGAAACGTCTGCTCGCCCGGATGTTCGAACACGATGTCGACATCCCGTTTCCCTGTTATGTCCCAGATCGCCTTGCCGAAGCGGCGCGCTTCCTTTGTCCAGTCATTGAACTCAGCCGAGTTCACCGCCGGCATCTGACCCCAGCACTTGAAATCCTTGCGGTTGATAACGCCCTTGGCGCCGAGATTGAGAACATATTCGGCCTTCGATTCGTCCGAGACAACCGCAATGGCGTTGGCGCCGGACGCGGCCACAAGCTGGACGCCGAACACACCGAGACCGCCCGACGCGCCCCACACCAGCACGTTATCGCCGGGCTTGAGGGTATGTGGCGAATGCCCGAACAGCATGCGGTAGGCAGTCGCCAGCGTGAGCGTGTAACAGGCTGATTCTTCCCAGGAGAGATGGTTCGGCTTGGTCATGAGCTGCCGCGATTGCACGCGGCAAAACTGCGCGAACGAACCGTCCGGCGTCTCGTAACCCCAAATGCGCTGCGAGGGGGACAGCAGCGGATCGCCGCCATTGCAGTCCTCATCATCGCCGTCGTCCTGATTACAATGGACGATAACCTCGTCGCCGACTCTCCAACGCTTCACTTTGGCGCCGACGGCCCACACAACGCCCGAAGCGTCGGAACCGGCGATGTGGAACGGATGCTTGTGACCGTCGAGCGGTGAGATCGGAATGCCGAGACCGGCCCAGACGCCGTTGTAGTTGACGCCACCGGCCATCACGTAAACCAAAACCTCGTCGTCGCCGATCGGCCAGGTCGGCACCACTTCGAGTTGGAATGACGTGTCGGGGGGACCGTGCCGTTCCTTGCGGATTACCCAGGCGTGCATCTTCTCAGGCACATGCCCAAGCGGCGGAATTTCGCCGACGTCATAAAGATCCTTGACTGGAGCAACGCCTCTCGCCTTGGCGACAGCCGGCATCGAGATTCTCCCTGCCTTGATAACACTCTGACGCAAATTATGTTGCATCGCAACAACGCGTTGGCCGTCATAAAAACCACCGGTTTCGCAAGAGGTTAGCACTCGACCGATATCCGCTTCGGGCAGATCCCGGCGCAGCGCTTAAGGGTTTTGCAATGGGGGTCGGCCTAGCGTGGCGAGAACCACGTCAGGACGCGGGATGTCCGAGCAGATCATTCGCCGAACTGGACGGATGGTGGATGCACAATCCGCCATGCCATGTGTCGTGGCCGCGGGCGTTTACGTTCTGCTGATTGCGCTCGCACCGCGTCTGCTCTCCGACCCGGACACTTATTCGCATATCGCACTCGGCCGTTGGATCCTCGAACATCATGCGGTTCCCACGACCGATCCGTTTTCAGCCACGTTGCGTGGAACGCATTGGGTCGCTTTCGAGTGGCTCTCCCAAACTGTATTTGCGATGGCTTATGCGACTGCAGGTTGGACTGGTGTTGTCGCCTTGGCGGCAGCCGCGATTGCCGCAGCGTTCGGTCTCCTGACCCGTTTTCTGCTGCGCGAGTGGCAACCGAACGCTGTCCTGATTGCGGTGCTCTGCGCCGTTTTGTTGACGGCGCCGCATATTCTGGCGCGGCCGCATATCCTCGCACTGCCGGTGATGGTCGGATGGATTGCGACGCTTATCCGCGCGGTCGACACGCGTCGTTCTCCGCCGTGGCTTCTGCTCCCGCTCATGACGCTATGGGCGAATCTTCACGGCAGCTTCACATTCGGCCTCGCAATGATCGCGCCCATAGCATGCGATGCGCTCTGGCGTGCGCCGCACGCGGAGCGATTGAGTGTTGTGCGGCAATGGACGTTCTTTGCCCTGCTTGCGTTTGGCGCTGCTTGCCTGAACCCTTACGGCCCCGAAGCGATTCTGGTGACGTTCCGGACGATAGCGTTGGGCGGGGCCTTAACGACAATCACCGAATGGCGCTCGCAGGATTTCACCCACATCGGCGGATTCGAAATCGTAATGCTTGCCGCCTTTGGTTTTGCACTTTACCGCGGCGTGACTTTGCCGTTGCTGCGAATTGTCATGCTGCTCGGAGTTTTGCATCTGAGCCTCTCACAAGTACGTCACGCGGACCTGCTTGGAATGCTCGCGCCGATATTTCTAGCGCGGCCTTTGGCCGAGCAGTTTGCGACGATAGCCGCCAATCGGATGGAGACGACGTTGCGCGCAGCATGGCCTCCAGTCGCAACCGTACTGCTGCTGATTGCCGTCACCGGTTTGGCGTCGTTGCGAAACGATATAGCGCCGCCGACCAGAATTACGCCGGCAGACGCGATTCACACGATCGACACGACCAAAATTGGTCCAATTCTCAATGACTACGATTTCGGCGGCTATCTCGATTTTGTCGGCATTGCGCCTTTCATCGACGGCCGGTCCGAACTTTACGGCCAGAGCTACATCCTCCGTTACGATCGCGCGCTCAGTCTGCAAAACCTTCCAGATTTCCTGCGGCTGCTCGATGAATACCGGATTCAATCGACTTTGCTTGCGCCGTCGACGCCGGCTGTCGGCTTGCTCGATCGGCTGCCGGAGTGGAAGCGCGTCTATGCCGACGACATTGCCGTCGTACATTCACGGCGCTGAATATCTCTAACGACTAATCCCGACGCATAGCGGTCGACGCCGCCACGGCTTTGGTGTTCAATTGCACCCATCAGCGGCCGCCACCGGGGGCGAGTCGCAATTGGGGGAGGACGCCATGGCTTTGGAAGCATTGATCATCCTTATCATCGTCGGCGCCGTCGCCGGCTGGCTCGCTGGCCTCATCGTCAAAGGGGTCGGTTTTGGCCTCGTCGGCAATATCATCGTGGGTATTGTCGGCGCATTCATCGGGACCTGGGTTCTTGGAGCCCTCGGCATCATGATTGGCGGCGGCATTATCGCTTCCATCAT
>DAHUXA010000134.1 GCA_027307405.1 Hyphomicrobiales bacterium
CGCCCGTGCTCGCTGCTCTTGGCGGGCGGCTGCGTGTCGCGGTTAGTGGCGGAGCACCACTGGACCAAGGCATCGCTCGCATGCTGATCGGTTTGGGTGTGCCAGTCGTGGAAGGATATGGACTCACCGAAGCTGCACCCGTCGTCACAGCGAACCGTCTCGACGACAACTTGCCCGGCTCGGTCGGCCGGCCACTTGACGGCGTCGAGGTAAAACTCGGTCTGAAGGATGAACTCTTGGTCCGATCGCCATCGGCCATGATGGGCTACTGGAAGGATAGCGAGCGGACACAGAGAGCCTTCGATGCGGCGGGTTGGCTATCGACGGGCGATATCGCTGAAATCCGAGACGACGGCCGCATCATCATTCGCGGTCGTCTTAAAGAAATGCTCGTTCTGTCTATCGGCGAAAAAATCAACCCGACTGTGGTCGAAGGTCAGCTTACCCGCGATTCGCTTTTCCAACAGGCCATGGTCGTTGGCGATCGTCGGCCTTTTCTCACAGCGGTTGTCGTGCTGAACGCCAAGGCTTGGGAACTCTTTGCGTCCGAGAGGGGCCTCAATCCAGGGCAACCCAATCATCAAGCCAGCAAGATCGAACTTCTCGCCAAAATCACTTCGCTTCTGGCGGGGCTGCCCCGCTATGCGCAAATTCGCGCTCTACATCTAACGTTGCAGCCGTGGACAATCGAAGCCGGATTACTGACGCCGACGATCAAGCGGGAACTGATCGCTCGCCTATTCGCCAAAGAAATCGATGACCTGTATATCAACCGATTGAATGGCAGAAGCTAGTCCGGTCGCAGCAAGCGATGGCGAGAGAGGTCCTCACGCGTCCATAGCGCCACTCCGGCCCGATCATCAATAGTGTCGATCGCAATCACGGCGTCGGGATCGGTGAAGGACAACTTGCCCGGAATTCCCAACTTCGTGGTCGCATCGAGAACCGACTCGTTCAGTGAATGCTCAGTTTGTTGAGTGCCAAGATGGTATTTGGGCCCACGGCGATGTAATCGCACATGGAAAGATCGACCGGCCAACCTCGGTGACCATTCAACCAAAAGATTTTTTGTCTTCTCCAAAAACTCGTCCGTCGATTGGAAGTCGAAAGCGTACGTGGCCGGCGAAACTCGCGAGATTGCGTCATAAAGCGCGGTACTTTCTCGGGTTTTCAACTCGATCGACTCAAGCACCTTTACCGGATCATCAACCTTCATCGCCAAGACATTGTAGTACGGGGTACGCTCAATTGACCCTAGGACGCGCAATGCCCGCAACGCGAGGCGGAAGCCGTCTTGGAAAATCGTGACGACGAGATTCCAATCCTTCATGGGTCCGCTGTCTCGAATTCACTCTCGCAGACAAAGGCGGCCATGACCTCATTCAGCATGCGTGCCTCCTGTCCGCTATAACGGGGCGAAAAGTGGAACGGCTCGACCCGGCGCACACCGGCGGCACGCGCCAGGCGTCCCGCCGCGTCTGTCGTGAGATGCGCACGCTCAGCCGCAAGCTGTGCATCTGCTCGGGCAAAGGCAGCTTCGATAAATAACAAGTCGGCATTGAGGGCGAGCGCAATAATGGCGGCGCGGTTCGCAGACGTATCGGCCGCATCGGTAACATAGGCCACCTTCTGTCCAGGTGTGACCGTAATAGCTTTGCGCAGGATGCCGAGGGGCATTGGTCGCGTCCCGGCCTCGATCAATTCATCATCCGACTTCTTCTCAATCACAGCTTGCTTGAGTTCTCGCAGCCACGGCCCGATCGGGAGGCCCAGCTCTTCGAGGCGATTTTTCCACACATTGACATGAGCCGCCTCTTGGATGGCGAAAGCCAGGCAGGGCGTGCGGTGTTCGAGCACCGCAGTCACGACATGGAATGCGGGCTCATGGCAGAGGATTCCGTCGGTGGCTCGCCCAAAGCTCATATCTTCAACGGCAAAAGCGCTCTTCAAACGAAATCGCGCCTTGTGCGTATCAAGCGCGGTCCCGACTTCGGTAACTTCAAGCGCCAAATCGCTGACATAACGATCT
This sequence comes from Hyphomicrobiales bacterium, assembly GCA_027307405.1. GTDB lineage: Bacteria > Pseudomonadota > Alphaproteobacteria > Rhizobiales > Xanthobacteraceae > Pseudolabrys. Next base: position 2,030 of record DAHUXA010000134.1, read on the forward strand.
ACAAGGTTCCAGCGATAACCCTGTAGCTTATGGCTGACATGTTCGATGAAGCCGCTCGGTCCATAGAGCTTGAGCGTCTTCTCCCGCCCGACCAGGCCCCTCAACAGGTGATCAAATCCGATGAAGTGATCGATATGCGTGTGCGACACAAAGACGTGCTCGAGCCGCTGGAGCTTGCGCGCCGGCAGGTTCGATAAGTCGCCTAAATCGAAAAGGATAGCACGCCTTTCGAACAGGGTTTCGATGTACAGAACCGGATCGCCGGTTCGCCCGTTCACGAGGGTCGGGTGCAAAAGTGGACGCATTTTAATTAATTAGCTTGCGGTAGCAGAGGATGCTTTGCGCCAGATCATTATGCAGCGCCGACCATTCCGCTGGGCAATCCGACTTTTGACCCTAATCAACACGCGGAGCGGCTTCGGGGGTCAGTCTGTCTCCAATTCGGGATCACCGCTATGGAAATTCGCTCAATTGCCTTTTCCAATGGTTCGCCAATGCCGCTCCAGTACACGTGTGACGGAAAAGATATTTCGCCGCCCCTCAACTGGACAAATCCGCCGGCCGCGACTCGTAGCTTTGTACTCCTCTGCGACGATCCCGATGCACCTGGGGGAACCTGGCATCATTGGGCGGTCTATGATCTGCCAGATCGAGAACGGTCCCTTGCGGAAGGTGCATCCCGCCATCCAAAATCTTTCAAGCAGGCCATCAACGATTTTCAGAAAAGAGGCTACGGGGGCCCCTGTCCACCCCACGAGCACGGTCTACATCACTATCATTTCCGACTGCTTGCACTTTCAGTCGAGCAATTGCCCGTGCACAAAAATCCGACCTGCGACGACGTGGAACGCGAAGCCCGTAAGCACACAATCGCTGAAGCAAATTTAGTTGCGGTGTACGAGAGATAGTTCCGCCGAAAATATTGGACGCTGGTCCGTCCTTGATTTGAGTCAATTCAATCCATTTTGCCGGGCATAAGCTTGCGAGCTCACCGATTTGGAGCATTCATATGTACGGCAAAGGACGAGAGCTCGAAATTGGAAATGCAACGAGCGCGATCCTTATTTCGTTGTTGCGGACTCTTGTCGACAAACATGTCCTATCGAACACCGAGATTCGTGCAGTTTTGACCAAAGCCGCGACCGAACTCGGACCTCACGACTATACCGCTCCCGTCAAGGGAGCGATCGGCATTATCTTAGACGACGTTCTGCCGCAATTTCCCGAGAACGGCGGCGATTAATTGAAGTCGGGTGTTGAACATGACAGCTACTCAAAGCGTCGATGCTGCAGCCCGCGCGACCGAAGATTGGATCGATGATTTTGTCCAACATTTGGGTTGGCGTGATCGCGACCGCGTATATTTGGCTCTGATGGCGGCAATGCATGCGCTGCGCGACTGCTTGCATAAGGACGAAGTAATCTATCTCGGGGCCCAGCTACCGACATTACTGCGTGGGCTCTACTATGAGGGCTGGCACCCGACCTCGCGCCCGGCGGCCAAGAGTCGCAGCGCGTTCCTTGAGCGTATTCATGATGGCTTGCACCGCGCCCCGGGCGTCGACGCCGAACAGGTGGCTCGCGCAATGTTTGCCTTGCTGGCGGCACGCTTACCAGCTGCGGAGGTTGAGGATGCAAAAGCTTCCACACCCCACGAGCTGCACAATCTTTGGCCGAGCTAGCGCTTCGCGCCTGAGCCGCAGCCCGTTAACGGCTTCAGCGCATCAGCGGCCAACGCTGCGGCTTTTTCTGTGCGGCGATGTGATGCTCGGGCGCGGCATCGACCAAATATTGCCACAACCTTGCGACCCGGCACTTCATGAAAATTACGTCCAATCGGCATTGGAGTATGCGCAGTTGGCGGAGGATGCCAATGGCCCGATAAAACGGCCTGTGGCTCCTGCCTATGTCTGGGGCGCCGCCCTCGACGAGCTTAAACGGGTCGGGCCCGACGCCCGCATCATCAACCTCGAAACAAGTATTACGCGCAGCGACGACTTTGAGCCGAAAGGCATTAACTACCGGATGAGTCCTGAGAATGCAGTAGCGCTCGCGGCTGCGCACATCGATTGTTGCGTACTCGCCAACAACCACATTCTCGACTGGGGACGTGCGGGCCTGCTCGACACCCTGACGACCTTGAAGCGTCTCCGCATAAAAAGCGCCGGCGCCGGCCGTACACTTGAAGAGGCTCGTGCAGCCGCTACGTTGCCGATTTCTGGCAAGGGTCGCGTGTTGGTGTTCTCTTTCGCCGCGGTGACAAGCGGCACGCCACGCAACTGGGCGGCAGCGCCGGGAACTGCCGGCGTCAACCTTCTCTCTGATCTGTCTGCTGCAACCGTCGATCGCACCGCCGACCGGATCATTCGCGATCGCAAGCCAGGCGACGTGATTGTCGTCTCAATCCATTGGGGGCCGAATTGGGGCTACGAAGTTTCCGATGTGCAAAGACGCTTTGCCCATGCACTGATCGACGACGCCGGTGTTTCAATCGTTCACGGCCATTCTTCGCACCATGCGAAGGCGATCGAGGTCTATCACAACCGGCTGATCCTTTATGGCTGCGGCGACTTCCTGAACGATTATGAGGGCATCCACGGCCATGAAGATTACCGCGACGACCTCGCGGTAATGTATTTCGTTGACATCTCGGTATCGAGCGGGGCCGTAAGCGGCATCGAGCTCGTCCCTTTACGCATCAAGCAGTTCCAGCTAGTGCCGGCGTCCGCTTCCGATACCGAATGGATTCAACAAACCCTAGATAGGGAAAGCCGCCACTTTGCCGCGAGCGTAATCATGACGGCCCCCGGCCGCCTCACCGTGAGTTCGACAGCCACTAGTGAAATTGATCTGATTACTTAGTCACCGCCTCGAATCATTTCGTGGCGACGATGCCAAGTCTCACTGATCTGCCTTTCGACCTCGGTTACCGTGAGCGGCGCGGCGTCGGGGTGAGTACTGCGAATTCGGTCGAGCAGTTGCCGCGCAAATTCCGTCAAAGTCGCTGGTGCGGCGCCGGACATGATCTGCCGGTAGGCCTCAACCTCAACGGCTTGCAACGCTTTCTTGTGGCCAAGGGGGCTTGCCATGGCTATCTACTGCCGGTGCACTGCCCTCAGACGCGGCTCTGCGGCCCGGGCAACTGCGCCGGATCGAGCCCAAGTTCGTCGCAGACGCGGCGCACGGTGCGCGGATCAAGGGCATGGTGCGCGCCCGCGAGCGGCAGCCGCGCCTTGCGGCCTTCGCGATGTACCGTAACTTCCCCGTGACCCTCGTGGCCGCGTGGATGCTCGTCGGTATCGATGCGGCACCCGTGTTCCACAAGCCACTTTCGAAATGTTGCGGATTCCATTGCCTTCTCCCATCGGCGGCGCCGGATATTTGATATCCTGCACTTTTCCACTGGGCGCTGGTTGATCTGAATCAAGCAGAAGGACGGGCGGCAAGGATCAGCCGGTCTCCATCGCATGCCAGCCCGGCCGTGATGCCGCGCATACGCCCGAGCCGGCGGACGAGCACATTCAGTTGGCGCGCCTTGCCCCGCACGATCCCCGAGCCACAATGCGTGAACATCGCGCGCGCGACGCCGGCGCTTTCGCACCAGTCGAGCTGAGCCGTCACGGGCGCGTGGCCGATCAGCTGCCCTGCTTTCATGTGCACCATTGAGCGCGTTAACACTGCGCCGTCGCCGATGAAGACCTGGATGCCGCCGAGCGTGCGCTTGCGATTGGGCAGACCCGCAATATCGGGGGCGTAAAAGAACGAGCGGGAGCCGATCGACACGCGATAGCCCACCGCCGGCGCCCGGATTGAATGTTGGATCGGCACAGCCTTGAATTTTACGCCGTTGATCGAAATGGCTTTTCCGCGCGGCATCTTGCGCCGGTCGCGAATGGGCAAGTGATCCAGCAAGGCCCATGTCGCCTCCGTCGCGTAGACAGGACAGGGAGCGCCGTCGGCCAGACCCCAGGCATGATCCGGATGGGCGTGAGTGAGTACTATTGCTGTCGGCGCCACGTCCCACACCCGGCGAAGCCAGTCCTTGCCGCAATCAATCATGATGCGGGCTTTTCCGGATTGAATGAGCAACGAACTATGACGGCGGTGCTGACGAGACCGGGCCTGGATTCCGCCACGCGTGCCAAGAAACGTCACGACAGCTTTCGTAGTTCTTTCTCCCACGTGCCTCGATGCGGCTCTCTGCAACTACGCCGGCCCGGGAAGGGTACGGACGATTTCCTTGAACCGATCCCACTCCGTTGCCGTCCAGATCTCTGTTTGCGCATGCCCGAAGGTTCGGATCAAGGCCGAAACCTTGGCCGCCGTTTCAATATCATCAGCGATAAAGACATCGAGGTAATCGCACGGCCCGAGCACGGCGTAGCTGCTGAGCCACTCCACGGCTGGGCACTCCTCTCGTATGCGCTTCATGACGTCGCGTTCGAGTTGCTCAAGGGAGCGCGGAGAGCGGACGGCGTCGGTATTCAAGCGCGTCAACATGATGAACGTTGTCATGGCAGTACCTCCGGCTGAGACTGCCATAACGATAATGGCGACACTGCCTTGCGCCATTGATGTCGATCAAGCGCGGCCGCATCAAAAGCGGCTTCAATTCTAGGATGTAACGTTCAGTGGATTATGCCAGGCCGCGCGAAATACCAGCACAGGGATGGTGCTGTGCGTCAACACTTTGACCGTTTCACTGCCAAGGACGATCGCTGAGATTCCACGTCGACCGTGAGAGGCCATTACAATCAGATCGCAGGATCTCCGTGCTGCCGTATCGATGATGGCCAAATAAGGCTGATCGTGTTCGATTTGTTGCACTTCGCAAGTCACCCCTGCGGCTGCCGCCGATTCTTTTGCCGATTCGAGGTATTTCGCAGACAGCTGCCTCATCTGCTTTTGGTACTCCTCCAGAAATTCGATCGTCAAAGGCGGCTCAATAGCCCAAAGACGAAACGGCGCCGATACCGTCACCACGGTCACTTTAGCATTGACTGATTTTGCTAATGCCATGCCGTAGTCGATTGCTTTCTGCGACAACTCAGAACCATCCGTCGGGATCAAAATGTGCTTGTGCATGGTGTTAGTCCCCGCGGAGTGGGACCGATGCTGAGACCTGAGTTCACCCCAGATCCCATTAACCGGGCAGAACGGCATTGATGGAAATCAAAAAGGGCCCTAAATGCCACCCCGCATAAATGGACGCGCGAAGATGATCACTGCGGGCATAAAATGAGCCCGCGTGGCGGGTCAGATTGTCACGTTGACCCACGTCAAAGCCGCTCGAAGCCCATCATCTAGTTTGATTGCCTCAATTAGCCCGAGGCCGGCCATGGAATGGGACCGAATACGAAAGCGTCCTGAAGACTACGTCGGCGCAAACCTCTTGGGTTATGATGAGTGCGCCAAGACGTTTTCGTGGACGCAAGCGCGTGGGCTGCTTGATGGACTCCCCGGAGGCGGCCTCAATATTGCCCACGAAGCGATCGACCGACACTTAAAGGCCGGACGTGGCAACAAGCTCGCGCTGCGCTGGATCGCACGCGACGACAGCAAACGCGATTTCACTTATGCCGCGCTGGGCGCTGCGGTGAATCGTTTTGCCAATGTTCTGGCGCAGCGCGGGATTAGGAAAGGCGATCGTGTATTCTCGCTGCTTGGCCGCGTGCCCGAACTTTATATTGCCGCGCTCGGCACGTTGAAGAACGGCAGCGTCTTTTCGCCGTTGTTTTCGGCTTTCGGACCAGAGCCGATTAAAGCCCGCATGATGATCGGGGATGCCAGGGCCCTCATCACCACCGAAGCTTTTTATCGCCGCAAAATCGAACCGTGGCGGAAAGAGCTCGCGAGCTTAAAGCACGTCTTCTTGACCGAATGTTCATCCAGCCTTCTACCAGACACAATCGATCTTGCCGCAGCTTTGGCGCAGGCACCCGATTTGTTCGAGACCGTGCGGACGGCCCCCGAAGATATGGCTCTGTTGCACTTCACCAGTGGCACTACTGGGAAGCCAAAAGGAGCCGTGCATGTGCATGAGGCGGTCGTCGCCCATAACATCACCGGCAAACTCGCGCTCGACTTTCATCCCGACGACATATTCTGGTGCACCGCCGATCCGGGGTGGATAACCGGTACTTCCTACGGAATCATATCGCCGTTGACAAACGGCGTGACGATGATCATCGACCAAGCCGAGTTCGATGCCGAACGGTGGTATCGCATTTTGCAAGATCAGAAAGTTACAGTCTGGTACACGGCGCCAACTGCCATTCGAATGCTGATGAAAGTGGGCGCCGATATTGCAAAACGGTTCGACCTGTCAAAATTGCGCCTGATGTCGAGCGTCGGTGAGCCACTCAATCCGGAGGCTGTAGTCTGGAGCGTCGAGGCATTCGGCAAACCTTTTCACGACAATTGGTGGCAGACTGAGACGGGCGGAATCATGATCACGAATTTTCTGTCGATGGACGTAAAGCCCGGATCAATGGGACGTCCCCTCCCCGGCATTGCGGCCGGCATCGTCGAGCACATTGAAGGCGGCGATGTGCGCGAAATCACCAAACCGATGGCCATGGGCGAGCTCGCATTGCGGCCGGGCTGGCCGTCGATGATGCGGGCCTACCTCAACGAAGAGCAGCGGTATCGCAAGTGCTTCGTGAGCGGCTGGTATCTGACCGGCGACCTCGCGATGCGCGACAGTGAGGGCTACTATTGGTTCGTTGGGCGCAGCGATGATGTTATCAAGAGTGCTGGCCACCTCATCGGCCCCTTCGAGGTAGAAAGTGCGCTGATGGAGCACAAGGCTGTCGCTGAAGCCGGCGTGATCGGAATTCCTGAGCCAACTGCCGGCGAGGTAGTCAAGGCCTACGTTGCGCTGAAGGACGGTTTCGAGCCAAGCGAGGCGCTGCGCAAGGAATTGCTCGGCCACGCGCGGCAGCGTCTCGGACCAGCTGTGGCGCCCAAAGATATCGCATTTCGGCAGAACCTGCCCAAAACGCGCAGCGGCAAGATCATGCGCCGCTTGCTTAAAGCCCGTGAGCTCGGCCTGCCCGAAGGCGACATCTCAACGCTGGAAAGCGAGGAGCGATGACCGCACCAACCGACAAGCCGCATTTATCGCGAGAGCATATGTTGGAGCTCTTGAGGCAAATGATCCGTATCCGCCGCTTCGAGGACAAGTGTGCCGAGCTCTACACGCAAGAGAAGATCCGCGGCTTCCTGCATCTTTACGATGGCGAGGAGGCGGTCGCGGTCGGCGTCATTCCGGTGTTGGAGAAACGCGACCGAATTGTCGCAACCTATCGCGAGCATGGGCATGCACTGGTACGCGGTGTACCGATGACTACGGTTATGGCCGAGATGTACGGGAAGCAGGAAGGTTGCAGCCATGGGCGCGGTGGCTCGATGCACTTGTTCGATCAGGCCACGAACTTCCACGGCGGTAACGCCATCGTCGGTGGTGGTTTGCCGCTGGCGATTGGTCTCGCGCTTGCTGACCATATGCAGGGCAATGACCTCGTCATTGCCTGCTTTTTTGGGGAAGGCGCCGTTGCTGAAGGCGAATTTCACGAGAGCATGAATTTGGCGGTTTTGTGGGGCCTGCCGGTGCTGTTTGTTTGCGAAAACAATCTGTATGCCATGGGAACTGCATTGGCGCTCTCCGAGTCCGAAACAGATATTCAGCGCAAGGCCTCGTGCTACCGGATCGCCTCCGAGGCAGTCGATGGCATGGATGTGGTCGCCGTCGAGGCAGCCGCCCGTCGGGCGGTTCACGCAGTGCGTGAGAGCCATAAGCCCTATTTTCTGGAATGCCGGACCTACCGGCTGCGTGCGCACTCGATGTTCGATCCTCAGCTCTATCGCGAGAAGACCGAAATCGAAGCGTGGCGCCCGAAGGAGCCGATCGTGCGCTTCCAAGGATGGCTACAGGCCAATCACATGATTCATCCGGACGAAGTGCCCCGTCTTGAAGCCGAGATCGATGCCGAGATCGCGGAGGCTGTCGCCTTTGCCGAAGCAGGAACCTGGGAGCCCGTCGAGCAACTCACCCGTTTCACATATGCGGAGAGTGCCGCGACGGCCGGTCGGTGAGAGCCATGCAGCAAGAAACGGCCCGATCCGGAACGATCGAAATGACTTATCGCGAAGCGGTGCGCGAGGCCCTTCGTGATGCGATGAAGCGCGACGAGCGTGTTTTTCTGATGGGCGAGGACGTCGGCCGGTATGGGGGCGCCTATGCGTGCAGCCGCGGCCTGCTCGAAGAATTCGGCCCCGAGCGCGTGCGAGATGCGCCTTTATCAGAATCGGGGTTCGTGGGTGCCGGCATCGGCGC
>DAHUXA010000135.1 GCA_027307405.1 Hyphomicrobiales bacterium
TTCTGTGATGATGCAGTCCTGCGCCACGTCAACCAGACGCCGCGTGAGGTAACCTGAGTTCGCCGTCTTCAAGGCGGTGTCGGCCAGACCCTTGCGGGCGCCATGCGTCGAGTTGAAGTACTCGAGCACCGACAGGCCTTCCTTGAAGTTGGAGATGATCGGGCTTTCGATAATCTCGCCCGACGGCTTGGCCATCAGGCCGCGCATCCCAGCAAGCTGACGCATCTGCGCCGGAGAACCGCGCGCGCCGGAATGCGCCATCATGTAGATCGAGTTGACCTGCAGATCTCGACCCTCGGAATCCTTCTTGGTGGAAGAAATTTCTCGCATCATTTCTTCGGCGATACGGTCAGTGGATTTTGACCAAGCGTCCACCACCTTATTGTATTTCTCGCCTTGGGTAATGAGGCCGTCGTTGTACTGCTGCTCGAACTCTTTCGCGAGCTCGCGCGTCGTCTCGACGATCTTCCACTTCGACTCCGGCACAACCATGTCGTCCTTGCCGAACGAGATGCCGGCCTTGAACGCGTGATAAAAGCCGAGCGCCATGATGCGATCGCAGAAGATAACCGTCTCCTTCTGACCGCAATGGCGATAGACCATGTCGATCATCGACGATATCTCGCGCTTGGTCATCAAGCGGTTGACGATGTCGAACGGAACCTTCGAGCTCTTGGGCAGTACGTTACCGAGCACGACGCGACCGGGCGTGGTGTCATACCACTTCTTGAAGGACTTGCCCTTTTCGTCCACGCCTTCCCAGCGATACTTGATCTTGGTGTGCAGGTTTATGACTTTCTCATGCAGCGCATGGTCGATTGCAGCCATGTCGCCGAAAGTCTTGCCCTCGCCGGGCATCCCTTCGCTCAACAGCGAGAGATAATAGAGCCCCAGCACGATATCCTGCGACGGCACGATGATCGGCTGACCATTCGCCGGATGCAGGATGTTGTTCGTCGACATCATCAGCACGCGCGCCTCCAGCTGCGCTTCGAGCGACAGCGGAACGTGCACGGCCATCTGGTCGCCGTCGAAGTCGGCGTTAAAGGCCGCGCAGACCAGCGGATGCAACTGGATCGCCTTGCCCTCAATCAACACCGGCTCAAAGGCCTGGATACCAAGGCGGTGCAAAGTCGGCGCCCGGTTGAGCAGCACCGGATGTTCACGGATCACCTCATCGAGGATATCCCAAACCTCCGGCTTCTCTTTCTCCACGAGCTTCTTGGCTTGTTTCACCGTGGTTGACAGGCCTTTTGCGTCAAGCCGCGAGTAAATAAACGGCTTGAACAGCTCGAGCGCCATTTTCTTCGGCAGACCGCATTGATGCAACTTGAGTTCGGGGCCGACCACGATCACCGAACGACCGGAATAGTCGACGCGCTTGCCCAACAGATTCTGCCGGAAGCGGCCCTGCTTGCCCTTGAGCATGTCTGCGAGCGACTTCAGAGGACGCTTGTTGGCCCCCGTGATGACGCGGCCGCGACGGCCATTGTCGAAGAGCGCATCGACCGCTTCCTGCAGCATGCGCTTTTCGTTACGGATGATGATATCCGGCGCGCGCAGCTCGATTAGCCGTTTCAGGCGGTTGTTGCGGTTGATGACGCGACGATAAAGATCGTTCAGGTCGGACGTGGCGAAACGGCCGCCGTCGAGCGGCACGAGCGGCCGCAGGTCGGGCGGGATTACCGGCACGACCGTCAGGATCATCCACTCGGGCTTGTTGCCGGAAGCAATGAAAGCCTCAATCAGCTTGAGCCGTTTGGCGATCTTCTTCTTTTTGATGTCGCTGTCAGTCTCGCCCATTTCGGCGCGCAGCTCGGCCTGCATCTTTTCCAGGTCGATGCCCTTGAGCATTTCGCGAATGGCTTCGGCGCCGATCGTGGCGGTGAAGCTGTCGGTGCCGTATTCCTCCTGCGCCTTGAGGTATTCGTCCTCAGACAGGAGCTGGCGATCCTTGAGCGGAGTAAGCCCCGGCTCAAGTACGACGTAGTACTCAAAATAGAGGATGCGTTCGAGATCCTTAAGCGTCATGTCCAGTAGCAGACCGATGCGGCTCGGCAGCGATTTCAGGAACCAGATGTGCGCAACGGGCGCCGCAAGTTCGATGTGTCCCATCCGCTCGCGCCGGACGCGCGACAGCGTCACCTCGACAGAGCACTTCTCGCAGATGATGCCCTTGTACTTCATGCGCTTGTACTTGCCGCACAAGCACTCGTAATCCTTGATAGGCCCGAAGATGCGCGCACAGAATAAACCGTCGCGCTCGGGCTTGAAGGTACGGTAGTTGATCGTCTCCGGCTTTTTGATTTCGCCGTAAGACCACGACAGAATCTTTTCCGGGCTCGCGATCGAAATCCGGATCTGGTCAAAGACCTGAGCCGGAACCTGCGGGCTGAAAAGATTCATGATCTCTTGATTCATCGTCTTCTCCTCGACCGGGAACCGCGGGTTCCCCACCTGTCGTTGATCGTTCAACCACGGAGCGGCGCCCTCGCCGCTCCGCAACGCTTGACTATTCTGCCGCTTCGGCCGTCTCCGGCCCCTGCCGCTGCTGTTTCGAATTGTGCAGATCGACATTGAGACCGAGCGAACGCATCTCCTTGACCAGCACGTTGAAGCTTTCCGGAATGCCCGCTTCGAACGTGTCGTCGCCGCGGACGATTGCCTCGTAAACCTTGGTGCGGCCTGCGACGTCGTCCGACTTGACGGTGAGCATTTCCTGCAAGGTATAGGCAGCTCCGTAGGCTTCGAGCGCCCACACTTCCATTTCGCCGAAACGCTGGCCGCCGAACTGCGCCTTGCCGCCGAGAGGCTGCTGGGTCACCAGCGAGTAAGGGCCAATCGAGCGAGCGTGGATCTTGTCGTCCACCAAATGGTGCAGCTTGAGCATATAAATGTAGCCAACCGTAACCTTGCGATCGAACGACTCGCCAGTTCGACCATCGAATACGGTCACCTGTCCCGAATGATCGAGGCCTGCGAGGTCGAGCATCTTTTCGATGTCGGCCTCCTTTGCGCCGTCGAACACCGGCGTAGCAATCGGCACGCCGTGGCGCAGGTTGCCGCCGAGCTCGATCAGACCGTCCTCATTCAGCGACTTGATGGTCTCGTCGTCGCCATAGACCTTCTTGAGCATGTCCTTGAGCGGACGGGAGTCGTGCTTGAGATTGTAGGCATCAACCGCCTGCCCGATCTTGAGCCCGAGGCCGGCACATGCCCAGCCGAGGTGGGTTTCCAGAATCTGACCGACGTTCATGCGGCTTGGGACGCCCAACGGATTGAGCACGATGTCAACCTGCGTGCCATCTTCGAGGAATGGCATGTCCTCAACCGGCACGATCTTTGACACCACGCCCTTGTTGCCGTGACGGCCGGCCATCTTGTCGCCGGGTTGGATCTTGCGCTTCACCGCGACGAAGACCTTGACCATCTTCATCACGCCGGGCGGAAGCTCGTCGCCACGCTGCAGCTTCTCGACTTTGTCGAGGAAGCGTTGCTCGAGCAGCTTCTTTGACTCATCGTACTGCTTACGGATCGCTTCGATCTCAGCCATCAGCTTGTCGTTGGGCGAAGCAAACAGCCACCATTGCGAGCGCGGATATTCGTCCAGCACCGCCTTGGTGATCTTGCTGTCTTTCTTGAAACCCTTCGGACCCGCAATGCCGGTGCGGCCTTCAAGCAATTCTGCGAGACGGCCGTAAACGTTACGGTCGAGGATTGCCTGCTCGTCATCCCGGTCCTTGGCAAGCCGTTCGATTTCCTCACGCTCGATCGCGAGCGCGCGCTCGTCCTTCTCGACACCGTGTCGGTTGAAGACGCGCACTTCAACAACGGTGCCCTGCACTCCCGGCGGAACGCGCAAAGAGGTGTCGCGAACGTCAGAAGCTTTTTCGCCGAAGATGGCGCGCAGGAGTTTTTCTTCCGGCGTCATCGGGCTTTCGCCCTTCGGCGTGATCTTGCCGACAAGGATGTCGCCGGCGTGCACTTCGGCGCCGATGTAGACGATGCCCGCCTCGTCGAGGTTCTTGAGCGCCTCTTCCGAAACGTTCGGGATATCCCGGGTGATTTCTTCGGGGCCAAGCTTGGTGTCGCGCGCCATCACCTCGAATTCTTCGATGTGAATAGACGTGAACACGTCGTCTTTTACGATCCGCTCGGAGAGCAGGATCGAGTCCTCGAAGTTGTAGCCGTTCCAGGGCATGAACGCGACGAGCACATTCCGGCCGAGCGCGAGCTCACCGAGATCGGTCGACGGACCGTCGGCGATGATGTCGCCTTTGTCGACGCGATCACCCACCTTCACCAGCGGACGCTGATTGATACAGGTATTCTGGTTCGAGCGCTGATACTTCATCAGACGATAGATATCGACGCCCGGCTTGGTCGGGTCGGTCTCGTCGGTCGCGCGGACGACGATACGGGTCGCGTCCACTTGATCGACGATGCCGGTGCGGCGCGCGGCGATCGATGCGCCGGAATCGCGTGCGACGACGCCTTCCATGCCAGTCCCAACGAAGGGCGCTTCCGCGCGCACGAGCGGCACAGCCTGACGCTGCATGTTCGAGCCCATCAGCGCGCGGTTAGCGTCGTCGTTTTCCAGGAATGGAATGAGTGCCGCAGCAACCGACACAAGTTGCTTCGGCGACACGTCCATGAAGTCAACCTTATCGCGCGGCACCAGATGCACGTCGCCGGCCTGGCGACACACGATCAGATCTTCGGTAAAACGACCACGGCCATCGATCGTCGCGTTGGCCTGCGCGACGGCATTGCGGGCTTCCTCCATTGCGGAGAGATAGACCACCTCGTCAGTGACGCGGCCGTCCTTTACCTTGCGATAAGGCGTCTCGACGAAGCCGTATTTGTTCACGCGCGCATAGGTCGCGAGCGAATTGATCAGTCCGATATTCGGACCTTCCGGAGTCTCAATCGGACAGATCCGGCCATAGTGGGTCGGGTGCACGTCGCGTACTTCGAAGCCGGCACGTTCGCGTGTCAGACCACCCGGTCCGAGCGCCGAGAGGCGCCGCTTGTGAGTGATCTCCGATAGCGGATTGGTTTGGTCCATAAACTGCGACAGCTGCGAGGAACCGAAGAACTCGCGCACCGCGGCCGCCGCCGGCTTGGCGTTGATCAGGTCCTGCGGCATGACAGTGTCGATATCAACCGACGACATACGTTCCTTGATTGCGCGCTCCATGCGCAGCAAGCCGATGCGGTATTGATTTTCCATCAGCTCGCCGACCGAGCGCACCCGGCGATTGCCGAGATGGTCGATATCATCGATCTCGCCCTTGCCGTCGCGCAAATCAACCAGCGTGCGAATGACGGAGATGATGTCGTCCCTGCGCAGCACCCGCATTGTGTCGGGCGCGTCGAGGTCAAGGCGCATATTCATTTTCACGCGGCCGACGGCCGAGAGATCGTAGCGCTCGGAATCGAAGAAGAGCGAGCGGAACATTGCCTCTGCCGTCTCAACAGTCGGCGGCTCGCCCGGGCGCATGACGCGGTAGATGTCGAACAGCGCATCTTCGCGCGTCATATTCTTATCGACCGACAGCGTATTGCGGATGTAGGCGCCGACATTCACATGGTCGATGTCGAGCAGCGGCAATTCCTTGTAGCCGGCCTCGATCAGAATCTTGAGATTCTTCTCAGTGATTTCTTCGCCGGCCTCCATATAAATTTCGCCGCTGCGGCCGTTTGCCAGATCCTCGGCAACGTAGTGACCGATCAGCTCGTCGTCGGTCATGCGGAGCGCTTTAAGGCCCTTCTCGGCGAGTTGACGCGCCTGGCGCACCGTCAACTTCTTGCCGGCTTCGACCACAACACGGCCGCTGTCGGCATCGACAAGGTCGTTGACCGCCTTGTAGCCCTTCAGCCGGTTGGCATCGAACGGTACGCGCCAACCGTCCTTGGCGCGTTTGTAGTTCACATGCTTGTAGAAGGTGCTCAGGATCTGCTCGCCGTCGAGACCAAGCGCGTAGAGCAGCGACGTCACCGGAATCTTGCGGCGGCGGTCGATGCGCGCATAGACGATGTCCTTGGCATCGAATTCAATGTCGAGCCAGGAGCCGCGGTACGGAATGATGCGAGCGGCGAACAGGAGCTTGCCCGACGAATGGGTCTTGCCCTTGTCGTGGTCGAAGAAGACGCCCGGCGAGCGGTGCATCTGCGAAACAATGACACGCTCAGTCCCATTGACGATGAAGGTGCCGTTGTTGGTCATGAGCGGAATGTCGCCCATGTAGACATCTTGTTCCTTGATGTCCTTGACCGAACGGGCGCCGGTCTCCTCGTCGATATCGAACACGATCAACCGCAGCGTCACCTTGAGCGGCGCGGCATAGGTCATGCCACGTTGGCGGCACTCGTCGACGTCATATTTCGGCGGCTCAAATTCGTATTTGACGAATTCAAGCTGTGACGAATTCGAAAAATCGGAAATCGGAAATACCGATTTGAATACGGCTTGCAGTCCTTCGTCGTGACGGCCGCCCACCGGCTCCTTCACCATCAGGAATTGGTCGTAAGACGCCTTCTGAACCTCGATGAGGTTCGGCATCTCCGCCACTTCCCGAATTGTCCCGAAAAACTTCCTTACGCGCTTGCGACCGGTAAACGTCTGCGCCATCTTTTCTCTCTCGATTCGATTTCAGCGGCGGCGCGGGCGCCTCTCCGAACAGCCGCAATCCATCGCGACCATCAGGACAGGCGTCGGGGCCGTCCGGTTCTATGTGATTCGGGTCTGACCCGAACCGCCGCACACTTCTTTTTTCATCGCCACCGGACCTTGCCGGTTACGACCGCCTGGGAGTCCGGCTTAAGCCGGCCACCTTTATCTCCTGCCCCGAGACCCCCGGGGTGCCCCGGGGATTTCGGTATCTCGACCTCGTCATGGCCGGGCTTGTCCCGGCCATCCACGTCTTAAGTTCTGCATCCCCGGTTCATGCTCGGCTTCGCCTCGCTTGTCCGGGGATGGAATGGAAATAGTCACTGACTATTTCAATTCCACCTTTGCGCCGACCTTTTCGAGCGTGGCCTTGATCTTGTTAGCCTCGTCTTTGGCCACGCCTTCCTTGACGGTCTTCGGCGCGCCCTCAACAAGATCCTTGGCTTCTTTCAGGCCAAGCCCGGTTAGCGCGCGCACCTCTTTGATCACTTCAATCTTCTTCTCACCGGCACTGGCGAGAACGACCGTGAAGTCGGTCTTTTCTTCAGCGGCGGCAGCCGCGCCGCCACCGGCTGGGCCGGCTGCAACCGCCACCGCGGCGGCAGCTGAAACGCCCCACTTCTCTTCCAGCATCTTGGCCAGATCCGCCGCTTCCAGGACGGTGAGGCCAGACAATTCGTCGACGATCTTTTGCAGGTCAGCCATTGTTCAATTCCTATCGGTTCGAACCAGAGTTAATGAATGGAGCCGTCAGGCCGCCGCGCTCTTGGAGGCATACGCCTGGACCACCCGCGCGACTTTCGCCGCGGGAGCGTTGGTGAGTTGCGCGATCTTGGTCGCCGGCGCCTGGATCAGGCCGACAATCTTGGCGCGCAATTCGTCCAATGACGGCAGGGCGGCGAGCGCCTTGACGCCATTCAGGTCCAGAGAAGTCTTGCCCATCGATCCGCCGAGGATGACGAACTTCTCGTTCGTCTTGGCGAAATCGATAGCCACCTTCGGTGCCGCCACCGGGTCGCCCGAATAGGCGAGCACAGTCGGCCCCTTCAGTAGGGGCGCGATGGAAGCAGCGTCGGTGTCCTTGAGCGCAATCTGGGCGAGACGGTTCTTCGCGACCTTCACCTGCGCGCCCACCTGCTTCATCTGCTTACGCAGAGTCTGCATCTGGGCAACGGTGAGGCCGGAATAGTGAGCCACCACCACGACGTTGGAGGTCTTGAAGACCCCACTCAGTTCAGTGATGGACTCCGCTTTAGCCGCTCGATCCACTGCAAGCTCTTTCCGGTTTGACGGCTGGCCCGCATGAGACGCGGGAGCCGCTGGGTTGCTACCAGCCGTCCCGCTAAGTTCACGCGTAGCGAACCGGGGCAGGACGACGTTCAGAAAGCCTGCCCCCCGAAACGGCATTGCGGCCGCAATCGGGTCTTCGAGGTTCGAACCTCATTGGCGCAACCGCACGGTCACGCAAACTCGGGTCGCTTCCCCATCTGTGCTGGCCCCTTTTTAGGGAATTAAGCGTCGGCCTTTGCGGGCCTTCGGCACCGGCAGTCTTGGACAGGTTGGCCGGCCCGTTTCCGGGACGACCTTGCGCGTCTGACATCTCCAATGGCGTCGGGCTTCCTCCCTTTTGAGCTCCCAGTCGGGTTTCCAAAAGGAATAAGTTCCGCTCACCATAGGTTTGTAGGAACGCGCAAAGGCGTGCCGACAAATTGGGCCGGCACGCCCGAGCAGTTGATGTAGACCTTTACAGGCGTTTTGCCAAGTGCCTTTTCGCGAAAATACCCACTAAAATGGCCCTTGGCTCCCGGTTCCGTCAGTGCGCAGCGCCAGCGCCGAAGAGGCTCGGGATTTCCACCTTGACCCCCGGGCCCATAGTCGAGGAGATCGCCACCCGGCTTATGTAATGGCCTTTGGCCCCGGCCGGCTTGGCTTTCTGCACGGCGTCCGCAAAAGCCTTGATGTTCTCGACCAGCTTGTCCTCGGAAAAGGAGGCCTTGCCAACGCCCGCCTGCACGATGCCGGCCTTCTCGACGCGGAACTCGACCGACCCGCCCTTGGCGCCCTTGACCGCATTTGTGACGTCCATGGTCACCGTGCCGACCTTGGGGTTTGGCATGATGCCCCGAGGACCAAGAACCTTACCGAGACGGCCGACCAGCGGCATCATGTCCGGAGTGGCGATGCAGCGATCGAAGTCGATCTCACCCTTGTTGACCTTCTCGACCAGGTCCTCCGCGCCAACCACATCCGCACCTGCGGCCTTGGCCTCGTCGGCCTTGGCGCCGCGGGCAAACACGCCGACGCGCAATGTGCGACCTGAGCCATTCGGCAGGGTAACAACGCCGCGCACCATCTGGTCCGCATGCGTGGGATCAACACCGAGATTCATCGCGATCTCGATGGTCTCATCGAACTTGGCCTTCGCCCGTTCTTTCACCAGCTTGACCGCTTCCCCGATCGGGTAGGACTTTTCGCGGTCGATGCCTTGGCGAATTGCTTTCGTGCGCTTTCCGATTGTCATGATGAATTACTCCGTCACCGCGAGGCCCATCGAACGCGCCGAGCCTTCGACCATCTTCATTGCCGCCTCGACGGTATCGCAGTTCAAATCCTTCATCTTCTGCTCGGCGATCTCGCGCACCTGCTTCTTGCTGACCTGTCCAACCGGTTCGCGGCCCGGGGTTTTCGATCCGCTTTCCAGTTTGGCCGCCTTCTTGAGGAAATAAGACACCGGAGGTGTCTTCATCTCGAAGGTAAAGGAGCGATCCTGATAGGTCGTGATGATGACCGGGATCGGAACCCCCTTTTCCATCTTTTGGGTCTGCGCATTAAACGCTTTGCAGAACTCCATGATGTTAAGGCCGCGCTGGCCAAGCGCCGGCCCGATTGGGGGCGACGGATTGGCGGCGCCGGCAGGTACCTGCAATTTGAGGAATCCAGTGACTTTCTTTGCCATAACTCACTCCGTTTGTGGTGCGGGTCTTGACGGTTGGCGACCGCCTCACCTCCCACGTTGCTCTCACTTGTCATGGCCGGGTCTGCCCGGCCATCTCGCTTAGGCGCTACAGTTTCTCCACTTGCCCGAATTCCAGTTCGACCGGTGTGGCGCGGCCGAAGATCGACACAGCCACCTTCACACGTGAACGGGCTTCATCGACTTCCTCAACCACACCATTGAAAGAAGCAAACGGGCCATCCGACACGCGAACTTGTTCGCCAACTTCGAACGAAACCGCCGGCTTTGGCCGCTCAATACCCTCTTGCACCTGATGCAGGATGCGATCAGCCTCTGCATCAGAAATTGGCATCGGCTTCTTGTCGGTGCCAAGGAAGCCGGTGACCTTCGGTGTATTCTTGATGAGATGATAGACCTCGTCGGTCAAATCCATCTTCACCAGCACGTAACCGGGAAAGAACTTGCGTTCGGTTTCAACCTTACGCCCGCGTCTTGCCTCGGTGACCTTTTCCTTTGGCACCAGCACTTCGCCGATGTGTTCGGAGAGGCCGCGCTGCTTGGCTTGTTCG
>DAHUXA010000136.1 GCA_027307405.1 Hyphomicrobiales bacterium
CAACACCACGTTCTTCGAGTGGGATCCGGCGACCTACAATTCATACTTCAAGAAGATCAAGGGCGCCGAAGAGATCACCATTCCGAAGCTCAACGAGATGGCCTTCGAACAGGTAGAAGTGGCCAGCGTTCCATTCGTTTCATTTGTCGGAAATAAAGGCCCGAAGAGCGAGCCGGCAAACTATTCGTTCGTTCTACGCGGTTATGTCCGCCATTGGCTCGGCAATGTCTGGGGTGAGTTCGACCGGGTGAAGCTTGTCGATCTGGTGTCGCCGAAGATGGACAGCAACGTCCGTCAGGTGGCTGGCTAGCCCTTAATCCAAATGCGCCGGTTGAGCGGCGGCGTCCGGTCAGGTGATGTCACTCCGCAGCTCCATCACCATTGTCGCATCGCCACGTCCACGCGTTGGCAAAACCCTGCTTGCGCGATTGCTCGCGGATTTCTATTTGCAAGAGGGCCGTTCTGTCGCGACCTTCGATCTCAATGCCGGCGAAAGGACGCTCGCGCAATTCCTGCCGGAAAAAACCACGCTCGCGACCGTTCGAGACATCAACGGTCAAATGGCGCTGTTCGATCGGCTGATCGCGGACGAGGACACCACCAAGGTCGTCGATATCGGTCACGAGTCGTTTGAATCATTTTTTTCGGTCGCACATCAGATCGGTTTTATCGACGAAGCGCGCCTGCGTTCGGTCGCGGTAGCGATACTTTTTACAGCGACCCCTGATCAAACATCGGTCGAGGCTTACCGCAACCTGCGTGCTCGCTTTGCGCGGGCGATCCTGGCGCCGGTGCATAATGAAATTTTTGGACCTGCCCAGCATCGCGACAAGTACCCTGTTGCCAGTGGAAATCCGGGAATAGTGCGCCTGCCAGTGCTGGCGCCTGGCTTACGCCGGTATATCGACACGCCGCCGTTTTCATTCGCAGATTCGAATATGGGAAATGCCGTCGGAATACCGATTGCCGCGCACGTCGAACTACAGCGCTGGTTACGTCGAATTTATCTGGAATTCCGGGAACTCGATTTACGCATTTTACTCGCCGATTTGCAGGGTTCGATCAGGCTTAGATCTTGAGCGTGCGTTTTCCGGAACCATAGCGCGATTGGCGCGTTTCCACCGCCGGACTCCCCCCGTGGGGCTATTCCAGCTCATGGAGGCACGCCATGTGGATCACGTTTTTTACAATCGCCATCGGCATTGCGCTCTGTTTCGGCTTTGGGGCAATGGCCGTTGAATCCTACGAGAAGAAAGTTCGGCTCTGATCAGACCTACAGGACAAATCGGTCAGGCGGCCGAAAGGCCGCCTGATTTTTTTGCGCCCAGGCCAGCGCAACGGGCCGGGAACTTTGCAATAATACGGCGGCATGCCACCGCCGCTGTTGCTGTCGAGACGATTTGCACCGCTGTTCTGGTGCCAGTTCTTTGCGGCATTCAATGATAATTTCCTCAAAACCGCACTGGTCTTTGTCATCCTGTTCCAGTCGGGCACGCGCGATCCTGAAGCCTTGATCACATTTGCAAGCGCGGTGTTCATCGCGCCCTATTTTTTCTTGTCCGGACTGGGTGGCGAACTTGCAGATCGTTACGACAAGGCATGGATGGCGCAGCGAATAAAGTTTGCGGAAATCTTCGTGGCCGCCCTGGCCGTGTGGGGCTACGTGCAGACCTCGCTTCCACTGCTGTTTATTGCGCTAGCCGGCTTCGGCATTCTCGGGGCGCTTTTTGGTCCGATAAAGTACGGAATTCTTCCGGATCATCTGCATCGTACGGAGCTACCCGCCGGCAATGCGCTGGTGGAGGGGGCAACCTTTGTTGCCATTCTTTTGGGGACACTCGCGGGGGGACTGGCCGCGCGCAACGGTAGCGAGGCGGGGCTGTTTGCCGCACTGGTCATTAGCTTTGCGATCGCGTGCTGGATAGCGGCGCTATTGATCCCGGCGACCGGCGAGGGCGCTCCGGGGCTGAAAGTCGCAATCAACGTTGTCACCTCGACCGCTGCGATGATCCGGTACCTGCGCGCCGATCCACGTTTGTGGTGGGGTGCAATGGTAACGAGCTGGTTCTGGCTGGTCGGCATCGTGGTGCTGTCACTGTTGCCGCCCCTCATCAAAACGATAGTTGGCGGCAACGAAGAGACGGTTACAGCCTATCTCGCAGTGTTTTCGATCGCAGTTGGTGTCGGTTCAGGCTTGGCGGCGGTAATCGCGCGTGGCCGCATCGTCCTCAGGACAACGCTTGTTGGCGCAATACTACTCGGCGTCTTCGCGCTTGACCTTGGACTCGCGACATTCGGTGCAGGTCCTGCCCTATCGCTGCAAGGTCCGGCCTTTGTGTTTGCGTCGCTCCTGGGCCTTCGCGTGGCCATAGATTTGTGTGGGCTGGCGATTGCCGGCGGCCTGTTCATTGTACCGGCCTTTGCCGCCGTGCAGGTCTGGAGCGGCGCCGATCATCGCGCACGTACGATCGCCGCGGTCAATGTTCTCAATGCAGCCTTTATGACCGGCGCGACGATCATCGTAGCGGTCATGCAGAAATATGGAGCGACCGTGCCGGCATTGTTTATGCTGATTGGCATCGCCACCCTTGCCGTGGCATTGGCAATTTGGCGAACGATGCCGAAGCCTGAGTGAGTTATTTCCGCATCCTGAGCACGCGATCGACCATTTCGCCGGCGACGCCAAGATAGTTGGCCGGGTCGACAAGCCTTTCCAATTTCTTGCGGTCGGCGTGCTTGCTGATCTCCTTGTTCTCGGCGAGCAGGTCGATCAGCGGGCGTCCGGTTTTCACAACCTCACGGCAGATGTCATAGACGAGATCGTGCGCCTTGTTGCGACCCAGGTCCGCGCCGAGGCCCATCATCACCGCTTCCGACATGATCAGGCCGTTGGTGATGTCGAGATTTTCGCGCATTTTCTTCTCGTTGACTTGCAGGCCTTCGACCAGGAAACGCGTTTGCGCGAGCGCGCCGGCCGAGAGCATGAAGATTTCGGGCAGCGCAATCCATTCGATTTCCCATGGTCCAGTCGACCGCTCGTGGTCTTCCACTTGAGCGTCCAGCAATGCGGCGACGAGCTGCCGCACCATCGCAGTCTGCGCGGTGATGTAAACTGAAGAAATCGGATTGCGCTTCTGCGGCATCGTCGAAGAGGAGCCGCGACCGGCATGGAACGGCTCGTAAACTTCCTCCACTTCAGTCTGCATCAGCAGCTTTACGTCGAAAGCGATCTTGCCGCAGCTCCCGGTCACCAGACCCAGGAAGCAACCAACCTCAGCGATGCGATCGCGGACCGTGTGCCAGGAGATTTCAGGCTGGCCAAGCTTGAGTTCTTTCATCAACTCGTCCTGGACTTTCAACCCGTCCTTTCCGAGCGAGGACAGCGTACCGGCGGCGCCGCCAAATTCCCCCACCAGCACGCGCGGTTTGATCTCTTTCAAACGCTGCTTGTGACGCTCAAAGGCGGCCAGCATTGTTGCCATCTTGTAGCCGAAGGTGATCGGCACGGCCTGCTGGAGATTGCTACGGCCAGCCATGGGCGTGTCGCGGTATTTCCTTGCAAGTGCCGCGAGCCCATCACAGATGCCGTCGATGTCTTTCTCGACGAGGGCAAGCGCTTCGCGAATTTGCATGACGGTAGCGGTATCGGTGATGTCCTGGGTCGTGGCACCCCAGTGCGACCATTCTCCGAGCCCGTCCTTGCACAGCTTCACGAGTTGCTGAACGACCGGCAGTACCGGGTAGCCGATCCTCTCGGTTGCCTCCTTGAGTTTCGCCATGTCGATCTTGTCGGCCGAACAGTGGCGGACGATTTCGGCAGCTGCGTCGTTCGGGATGATGCCGAGCTTGGCCTGGGCGCGCGCGAGCGCCGCTTCGAAGTCGAGATACTTCTGCACGCGGTTCTCGTCCGAGAACACATTTCGCATCGGTTCGGTGGTGAAAATGTCGCGGAATACAGCAGAGTCGAGGATCGTGGAGGGCATTCTGATCTCCTGTGGGGCGCACGTTAGCGCGTCCCGCACGGCGATCAACACGCGAAGCGAGCAGTTACGCCAGTTGCTTCTGCGGGTTTTTCGGTCCCAAATGGCGTGAAATTATCTGCCGATGGGAGGCCCGCAATGACCGTCATGACAAAGCCGCAGCAGAGCTTCCGGCTCGAGCCCGTACACCCGAAGCCGGAGGAGGCGCACACTATGCCCTATGCCCCGGCGGTTAGGATCGTCGGCGCCTGCGACCTGATGTTCCTGTCCGGCGCTACCCCGTCGCCTCTCTACCACAAGCATCCGCATGTGGACGCCGAACACGTGCACCCGCACTCGATTGAGGAACAGACCACGCGCGCGATGGAAGCGATCAAGTCGATCCTCGACGAGGTCGGGGCCGGGTGGCGCGACGTTGTAAAAGTGACGAAGTATCTGACCGATTTCCGCGACGCCGATGCCATGCACGCGACCATGGCTAGATATTTCGGGGACTGGCGGCCGGCGAGCACGACGGTGTGCATCAACCAGCTGTCGTCACCCGGCGCGCGCATCGAGCTCGACATGATCGTGGCTCTGCCCAAGAAAGCCACGTGACGCTTCCTCCACATCTCGCGCGCATCGTTGAAGCCGAGTATCCGCGTTTCTCCGACGTGGAAATGAAACGCCGGCGGGCGGCCATTGATGCGCTGGTGGCGCAGGCTGACTGCGATCATCTCGTATTTTGCGGTGCCAATCGCTTCGGTTCAGTCGTGCAGTGGCTGACGCAATGGCCGGTGACCGCCGAGGCGGTTGGTGTGCTGACACCTGGCAAGCGTGACGCGCTGTTTGTCCAGTATGTCAATCATGCACCTCAGGCGCAGATCCTCGCCGATAAAGCCGATGTGGCGTGGGGCCATGAATCATCGATTGCCGAAGCGATTGGGGTGTTGGAGCGGCGTGGTGCCCGACAAGATCGCGTAGCGACGATCGGGCCGATCAGCGCCGAACAGCACGCGGCGCTTTCGGCGAAATTCGGAAAACTAAAGAGCCTCAATCGCGATTACATTCGCCTGCGCCAGGTGAAGTCCGGTGAAGAGTTGGACTGGTTGCGCATCGGCGCGCACTTCAGCGATCTTGGCATGGCCGCGCTTCGTGATGGTTTGAAGCCCGGCATGAATGAACGCGAACTCGGCGATCTGGTCGAGCGCGCTTATATTTCGCAGGGCGCAACGAACGTCATCCACTACATCGGCGTCACGGGCATGGATGCGCCGGATCTCGGCGTGCCCCGTCAGTTTCCCCGCGTGCGGCGTGTACAGGCAGGCGATGTGGTGGTGGCGGAAATCAGCGCGGCGTTCTGGGAGTATCCGGGACAAGTGCTGCGTAGTTTTGCACTCGGCACGCCGAGCAAACTTTACCGCGAATTGCATGCAGCCGCCGACGCGGCTTTCGATGCAATCGCAGCCGTGCTCAAGGCTGGCGCCACGCCGTCACAGGTGATCGAGGCGTCCGGTGTGATTGAGGAGGCCGGCTTCACCATCCTTGACGATCTTCTGCACGGCTACGGTGGCGGCTATCTGCCGCCGATCCTCGGCTGCAAAAGCCGCCCGGCCGGGCCGGTACCACCGGAGCCATTTCGCGCCGGTCAGACTGTGGTGATCCAGCCAAACGTCGTCACTCACGACGGCAAGGCCGGCGTTCAGACTGGCGAGATGGTGTTGATCACGGATACCGGAATCGAACGGCTGCATTCGCGAGCGCGTGGGTTCCAGATTATCTGAGTTGTTCCTTCATCCAGTCCGCGCTTTGTGAGCGCCAGCGATAGGCACGGTTGGTGGCAATGTGATTGCCATCCTCGATCATCATCAGCTCGACCGGCCCTTTGCCTCGCGCGCCAGGCGTTCGGCATCTGCGGCGGGCACAATGCGGTCGAGCCGCCCATTCACGATGAAGAGCGGGCATGTGATGTTTTGCGCTACGCCTTCGAGCGATAATGTGGCCGCGTTTTCGCGCGCTTCTTCCTGCGACTTGCAGTGACTGCGCACGCGGAAGGCTTCACGTGTCAGCTCCGGCAATCCATCCCAGGCCGCGCCCCAGTTGAACGGCCCGCCCAGCGCGATGCAGGCCTTGATGCGTTTATCGAAGGCCGCGGCACGCGGCGCGTAATAGCCGCCCAAGCTCACGCCCCACATGCCGACACGTCTGGCATCAAGATCAGAGCGCTTTTCCACGAAATCAATGACGGCTTTCACTGGTACTTCATAGTCGCCGCGAATGGCGAAATCATATTGCGCTTCGCCCTGGCCCGGGCCTTCAAAGATCAGCGTCGCCATGCCGCGCGCCAGGAAAGGTGCTTCATAGGCATCGCCTTCTTCTTTGGTCGAGTCGAGTCCGACCGCCATCACCACAATCGGCGGCTTTTCAGCCCACGCCGGCTTGCGCAGGATCCCCGCCAGCGTCTTGCCCTGATAGGGGATCTCGACCCGCTCGCCGGGTGGTCTCAAGTGAGGAAGCGCCTCTTGCCGGCACTCGATCTGCTTCTTGTGCGCGGCCTTCATCTGTGCCTGGTCGTGCACGAACAGGAACGATGCGAAGTGATAGTAGACGCCGGCGCGCTGCAAGCATTCGCTTGCGGTCAAAAAATGTTTTTTCGCCAGTGCGTCACGTCCGAGTTGCTCGTGGTGTGCGGCGCGTGCCGACCACGCACCGCACCACTCATTGTAGGAGGAGATCGACCCGGTAACTTCCTCGAAATCGGTCAGGACCACGCCGTTGGCGACGAAGCGCGGGCCCCAATGCGTGATCGCGGCCTTAAGCAAGGGGTCGGATGGCATGCGATATTTCCTTATGATGAAACGTAGTGGGGCGCGTCAGCTCGTTTTTTCGTCGCGGCGGTACCATGGCATGAAGCGCCGCGTCGCCCAGTTCACCAGCAATTCGAAGCCGACGCCAAAGGCCGCAAGCAGCAGCACGCCGACGAAAGCTTCATTGTGGTGATAGGAGCGCGAATTGTAGAGGATGTAATAACCAAGCCCGCCGACCGACAAAAAGAATTCCGCCACAACCGCGCCAATCAACGCACGGCCGGCAGCAAGCCGAAACCCGGCGAGCAGATAAGGCATCGAAGCCGGCAAGACGATATCGGTGAGCATCCGCAGGCGACCAGACCGGAACGAGCGGGAGACCTCCAAATATTCGCGCGGCACCGAGCGCGCTCCGTCGGCCACATTCATGGTGATGGCGAATATGGCAGCGAAGATAATGGTGGCGACGCGAGCCGCGCTTGAATAACCGAACCACAACGAAAACAGCGGCAACACGATGATCATCGGCATGGCATTAAAGCCATTGATGTACACGCGGAATATCCGATCGAATGTCGTGCTGCGGCCCATGAGCAGACCGAGAACTGTGCCGACGACGATCGTGATCGCCAACCCTTCGGCCACCGCCGTCATGCTGGAACCAAGCGCCTGCAGAAAGGCCGGGTCGGTTATCACTGTCGGAATTGCGAGCACCACGGTGCTCGGCTTTGCCACGTAAGCCGGAGCGTAGGCACGGACAACGCACTCCCACACGAGCACGATCGTAAGTCCTGTAATCAATCGCGGCATTATGGTGCCGGACCAGCGGCTCGCAGATACCGACGGCTTGTGAGCGGCGGTAACGGGCGTGGAGAGGGCTTGCTCGGCCATCGCTACTGTCTCCAGCGCGCGAAATGCTGCTCGATGACGAGGCCGAGCCGCGTCAAACCGATACCGAGCAGGCCGATGATCAGGATTGAGGCGAAGACGCCGCCAGTGTCGAAATTCTGCGAGGCACTCATGATAAGCTGGCCAAGACCGGTGGCGGACAGGAAGAATTCAGCTGCGATCATTCCGACCAGCGCGCGGCCAATGGCCTGGCGGACTCCGGTCATCGTATAGGGCAGGGTGTAGGGCAGCATCACCTCGCGCCATAGCGCCCATTCGCTCGAGCGGAAGGACTTCGCGACCTCGATCAGCTCGGGTTTGATGCTGCGTGCGCCTTCCACGGTGTTGTAGATCACCGGGAAAACCGCGAACAGGAACACAACGAGCAGCTTGGGCGCGAACCCGAAGCCCATCATTGAAAGAATGAACGGGATCAGGGCCACCATTGGCGTGGCGTACAGGATCATGATGTAGGGCTCGACGCCGATGCGCAAAGTACGAATGCGCGCCAACAGCATGCCGACTGGCATGCCGACGACCAGCGCCAGAATGAAACCGCTCAGGAACAGCTTGCCGGAATCAAGCAGCTGCGAAAGGAATTCGCCGCCTTTCACCAATTGCCAGAGCCGCACCACGGTTTCAGAAAACGGCACCATAAAGGCCGCGCTGGTGCTACGCCCGGCGATTTCCCAAAGGGTTATGCCTGCGAAGATGCTGATCCAGAACGGCGCGTGGCGACGGAGATATGTGGGCACTGACTTTGATCCAATATCAGCGACGCAGTCACCCTCGAGGCTGGCTTCAGCGGCCGCCTGAGGGTGACGGGCTACTTCGCCGCAGGTCCTCTACTTCACCATCGCGTTGGCGTCTTTCCAGACACTGGCGTCGACGAATTTATCGTAGCTCACGGGCTGCTTGTCGGGATTGATGGAACCGATTTTCTTCATCAGGGCCGCAACCGCCTCGATCTTGTCACGCGGCATTCCGTCATCTTTTGCGGCCCAGAAGTCGATGTCGAGGAACGCCTTGAGGGCTGCCTTATTGACCGCTTTGTTGTGTCCTGTGATGGCTGCCACGTCGGCAACCACATCGGCGTTCTTCGGGTCCTGCATGAAGCGCGCAGCTTCGATCATGCCGGCGACGGTGCGCACGATGGCGTCGCGATTCTTCGCCAGATTGTCCTTGCGCGCCACCATGATGAGATAGTGGCTCGTTGGGTTGGTATTCTTCATCGCCAACAAGATATGCAGCTTCTTGCCCTGATGTTCGATCTCGGCAAGGTCGTCGAGATGCAGGACGGCATAATGCAGTTGGCCAGCGAGGAGCGCAGGTCCCGGGGTGGAGCCCAGCGCGATCTGTTTGGTGTCTTCGATCTTCACGCCCGGGCAACCTGTAAGCATCGAGCGCAACGCCACCGAACGCGCGCCATTGATCGAATCGACGCCAACGTCCTGGCCGACGAGATCCTTGCAGGTCTTGCCTTCGTCGGTGGTGCCGATCACCCAATCAGGGTTGGGCATGCCGTAAAGCGCGACGAGCGGAACGTCGGCGTTCGAGACCTGGTTAATTACTGGCGGCGTCGGCGACCAGGCCATGTCGATGTCACCAGCCACAACCGCGCGTGCGGCCGCGGTGCCGTTGTCAAACGGACGGATTTCGACATCTACACCATGCTTTTTGAAGAACCCTTGTTTTTCCGCGACGAAAGCGATGGTCACCGAATAAATCGGCGGAATGCCCGGAATCGCGACGACGATCTTTTTGCCTTGCGCCGCAGCCGAACTGATGCCCGCCAGCGACGCCGCCAACAGCACGCCTCCGGCCATCAATGCGATGGTCTTTCGGATCATGGAATCCTCCCTTTAGGCTTCACTATTTTCTTATTTAGCGTTCGAGATGGAATTCGGCTTCGCGAGCTTCCCTCATCAGCGTGCCCCACACCCGCTCGCGCAGTTCGCCGAAGCGCGGCTCGCGTAGTGTCTCTCGGGTGCGTGGATGAGGCAGGTCGATGGTGATGGTCTCATGAATGCTGGAGGGCCGCCCCTTCAGCACGATTACACGATGTCCGAGTAGCACCGCCTCCTCGATAGAGTGAGTGACGAAGATCATGGCGGTCGGTCGTTGTTCCCAGATGTGCAACAATTCGAATTGCAGAATTTCGCGCGTCTGCGCGTCGACCGCTGCAAATGGCTCGTCCATCAGCAATACATTCGGCTCGACCGCGAGGGCACGAGCAAGACCGCAGCGTTGCTGCATGCCACCGGACATTTGATAGGGATATGCATTTTCGAAGCCGGTGAGACCCACCAACTTGACAAATTCCGGCACCTCTCGCTCGATTTCCGCCTTCGGCGCGCCGGCCATACGCAAACCATACGCCACGTTTTCGAACACAGTCTTCCAGGGAAACAGTCCGAAGTGCTGAAACACCTTGGCGACGCCGGCGATCGGTTCGGTGACGCGCTCGGCATCCACCCAGATCTCACCAGAATCGTGAGGCAGCAGGCCGTCGATACAGCGCAACAATGTAGTCTTGCCGCAA
>DAHUXA010000137.1 GCA_027307405.1 Hyphomicrobiales bacterium
TAGAAGCGCATCAGCCACAGTCGCCCACTGCAAGCGGTTGAAACTGCGGCGCGCGGCTTTGATGGCTTGAGGAGAATAGCGAACAGTCTTGCGGCGCAAGATGCCTATTTGTCTTGCGGTTGGCCACGACGGTCCCGCGGCCTTTGCCAAGATGAGCGCGAAATCACTTTCCGCACGCGAGTCGTTCATGATGCTTTCGACAAGCTTGCTGGGCACCTGACAAAGGGCCGATAGCGCGGCGACCGTTTCCTCGAATTTTCCCTTTGCGGCATAGTCGCATACGACGGGATCAACCGGAGTCCCCCCACGTCGAACAATATCAAATTGCGCCGCGGCCTCCCGATAGTCGCGTTTTGCCTTGGGCTGTGCGCCAGCATCTTGCCCGGTGATATCGGCTAATACCCGGTGCACCTCGTAGACCGCATGAGGGTTGCTGGCCACGAGTTTCTCAAAGACGACTTCCGAGGCCTTCGCGATGAGCGCGTTAAAGTGCGCCTGCGGAATATCCTTTCGCATGGAGACGCAAATCGCGAGCACCTCGTCATTGATGGATCTATCAACCAGCTTGCCGTAGCCGGCGTCAGAAAAGCGGGCGCCTTCATTCCTGGTCACCGAAAGGACGACGTCGCGGTTGCCATGCATCACGAGTGCGTCGCTGACTTTTTCGCTGAGCCTGGAGCGCTTCGAAATCGCGAGCAACCGATCCTGACTGTCATCACTGGCGATTGCCAGCAAGTCTTCATCGGTCAATCTGTTCGAGCGACTCAATATCGGACCGGCGACCTCGATCGACTTATCGCGAGCCAAATTGCGCACCGTCATCGGGGGCGCATTGTCGGCAGGGGCCAGGCGATGGGCGAGTTCGGCTCGCGCTTTGGTCTCGATCTTCTCCGCAAGACGGGAAATGACGCCGTCGAACAGATGGACATGCTCGTCGGAATAATTATCGGCGCCGGCGAGGAACAGGTCGGTGACACGGCGAACAATTTCCGCCTGCTTCTCGACCGATCCGCTTGCGAAAGTGCCTTCAATCTCGGCGATAAGAGAACGCTCTTCCATCACGGGGTCAGGCCGTCCTGGCAATGTGGATAGCGACTATGTGTAGCAGTCGGTAATTACCATCGCGTTAGGCCAAATCCCGGCATTCTCGGTAACCGTATTTGTCCGGGCCGTAATAGATCGCGCACGGGAATCAGAACAATTACGGTTAAGGCGTAGTAAGGAGGTTGGTCAGAAACGCGGCTGCGCGAACAGCCGGGTGTAATCGTCAGCTGCGACCTGCAGGAAATTTCCGGTTGCATGATCGCGCACCGAGAGCTGGCCGGTGGCCACGCCGAAATAGGCGCCGTGAACCACAACCTGCCCGCGCTCGATCAGCTTACGCAAGCGCGGAAATGTCATCAGGTTCTCAAGACTGTTGACGACGTTTGCCTGCTCAAGTCGCGTCAGGTAGTCAGCCGGCGACAACGCGCCGCGCGGTCCGACCTTGTCTGCCGCAGGCGCCATCAATTTCATCCAGTTGCCAATAAAATCACCTGGCGACAGCGGCCCAGCGTCCTCTGCGTAAGCCCTGACTCCGCCGCACTGCGCATGGCCGAGCACGACGATGTGTTTGATTCTGAGTGCGCCGATACCGAATTCCAGGGCGGCTGAAACGCCGTGGGCCCGCTGATCCGGGGCATAAGGTGGCACGATATTCGCCACGTTGCGTACCACGAATAGCTCACCGGGCCGCGCATCGAAGATGGCTTCCGGAGACACGCGTGAATCGCAGCAACCAATCACCATGATTTCCGGCGATTGGCCGCTTTCGCCGAGGTCGCGATAGCGGTCCTGCTCGTGGCGCAATCGTCCGATGAGAAAGGCGCGATAGCCGTCGATGAGTTGCTGAGGAAATGGCATGCTGACCGTTCGTCAAAAGTCGGTGAACGGTGCTCACAAAATCACGGCAGGATCGCTGTTGGCAACCCGCCCAGTCCGGGAGTGGCGCATCGATTGTACGGACGATAGGCTTGAGTTTGAAAACGGGGGACTGCACTGATGACCATCCGCCCGCGCCGCAGCGTGCTCTATATGCCGGGGTCCAATGCGCGTGCGCTGGAGAAAGCGAAGGCGCTCGCCGTCGACGGCATTATTCTCGATCTCGAGGATTCGGTTTCTCCGGAGGCCAAGGAGGCCGCGCGCCAGCAAGCGGCAGACGCGGTGAAAGCCGGCGGCTTTGGCCAGCGCGAGGTATTTATCCGCGTCAACAGCGTGGATACGCCGTGGCATGCCGACGATCTTTCCGCGGCTGCCCATGCTGCGCCTGATGCTATCCTGGTGCCGAAAGTCTCGAGTGCGGACACGCTGGAGCTGATCGGCCGCCGGTTGCTCGATATGGGTACCGATCACAAGACACGCGTGTGGGCGATGATCGAAACACCGCTTGCCATCTTCAACATCCTATCGATCGCGGCTGCGGCGCGCGATTCCGAAACGCGCCTTTCTGGTTTTGTGATGGGCACAAACGATCTTGCCAAAGACACACGCGCGCGCCTGGTGCCGGGCCGAGCGCCAATGTTGCCTTGGCTCTCAATGTGCGTCGCGGCTGCGCGCATTTACGGTATCGATATTCTCGACGGCGTTTACAATGATATCGGCAACGCCGACGGGTTCACTAAGGAATGCGCGCAAGGGGTCGAGCTTGGCTTCGACGGCAAGACGCTCATCCATCCAAATCAGATCGAGGCCTGCAACAAGGCATTTTCGCCCTCACAGGCCGAAGTCGAACAGGCGCGCAAGTTGATTGCGGTATTTGATCTGCCAGAGAACAAGGGCAAAGGCGTGGTCTCCATAGATGGCCGCATGGTCGAGCGGTTGCATGCCGAGATGGCACGACGCACCGTCGCGATCGCGGAGGCAATCGCGCAATTGTCCTGAAAAGGTCCCAAGAATATGGCTAGGATTGCCGGCGTAAGAACGTACCGGCAATCAGGCCCAAGGTCTTGCTGCTCTGGCCTTATCCTCGTAGCTCTCGATCTTCGTCTGCTTCTGCTTGGTCAGGCCAATATCGTCGAGGCCGTTGAGCAGGCAATGCTTGCGATGGGCGTCGATCTCAAAATGAACTACGCCCCCGTCGGGGCCGCGGATTTCCTGCTTTTCGAGATCGATAGTAAGCGTCGCATTCGCGCCACGGGCGGCATCGTCGAACAGCTTCTCAAGATCGTCCGGCGACACGCGGATAGGCAGCACACCGTTCTTGAAGCAGTTGTTGTAGAAGATGTCACCGAATGATGTGGAAATCACGCAGCGGATTCCGAAGTCCATCAGCGCCCAGGGTGCGTGCTCGCGCGAGGAACCGCAGCCGAAATTGTCGCCGGCAACCAGAATCTTAGCTTTGCGATAGGCCGGCTTGTTGAGTACGAAATCCGGATTTTCGCTGCCGTCGTCCTTGTAGCGCATTTCCGAGAACAGGCCTCTGCCCAGGCCAGTGCGTTTGATGGTCTTCAGGTATTGCTTGGGGATCACCATGTCGGTGTCGACATTGATGATGGGCAATGGCGCGGCAACGCCTTCAAGCTTGGTGAATTTCTCCATCGCTCCTACGCTCCCGGACGTCGCTGCTGTATGGCCCTTTTCATAAGGTGTTCGGCGGTTCGGTCAATAGCGGCGGCGCATGCCCAGATATGCAATATGGCGCCGTCTCGAAAAGCTCAGAGTCAGCTAGCGGCACGCTCCTCGCGCTTGAATCTGGATTCGCGTACAAGATTGCATACCTGGACGCTGTATTCGGAATAGTACATTTCGCGTGCTTTTTTCTGGGCTGCGCGATGTTCTGGATTCATGCGCCAGGCCCGCATTCCTTCCTCATGCTCAAACTCGACTACGGTCACTCGCTCGCCATCCTCGGCGAAAAAACCCTTATGCGAGATGTAGCCCGGCATGGTTGCCGCCAGCTCGACCATGCGGTCGACCAATGCGACATATTCCTCGCGCACATTGGGCATAAGGCGGGAACGGAAAACGGTCACGATCATCGCGAATCTCCTTGAAGCACGATGCTGGCGCAATCGGCTAGCATCCACCAATTCTGTTTTTAGATGGCCACCATCGTTTTTCGAGATTGGTGCTCCAACCTACTCCACGCTGGCTTCGATCGCCTCCATATCTTCATCCGATAGCCCGAAATGGTGACCAATTTCATGCACCAGCACGTGGGTAACGATCTCGCCCAATGTGTCCTCATGCTCGGCCCAATAATCGAGAATCGGCCGCCGGTAGAGCCAGATCATATTGGGCATGAGCTCCGGCACTGTTTCCGATTGGAAGGGTAAGCCGACACCATGGAACAGACCCAGGAGGTCGAAGTCGCTCTCGAGCCGCATTGAATCCACGACCTCTGCGGCAGGAAAATCCTCGACCCGGATGACAAGGCCTTCGCACAATTTTCGGAACCGCTCAGGCAGCCGGGCATAGGCCTCTGTCGCCAGCACCTCAATGTCGGCCAGGGAAGGCGCCGCCAATCCCCGCCAATCGTCGGATTGGTTTGTCATACCAATCTTGTAGGGAAGGTTTCCACACCAACCAAGCGGTTGACGGCATGGCCTTGGATGGGCAACGGTTGTTCGTCCTCAGGTGAGGAGCGGATGCGTAAGATTACGACCAATTTGTCGCTCGTTGGCTTCTTGCTCGCTTCGGCGGCCGGGGTCGCGGCCCCGGTATCGGCTGGTGCTAGCTGTGACAGTCAGCGCTCGGCGCTCGCGTGCGACCGTTTTGACCCCAAGCCACCCCTAGTTTGGGAATTCGCGGCGCAGACCAAACGACCACGTGTCACTGTCTATCGTCGGGGCGTCTATCCCGGACCCAACGCAGTGCGGCAGTGCCGCTCCTGGCTGGTGAGGGAATACCGCGTCAGTGGTCCTGTCATCGTGCCGCAAATGCGCTGCTGGTGGGAATAACGGCGGGCCGGCAAGGCTTGCCGCGGCTATTTCCATTCCCGCACGTCGACGAAATGTCCCGCGATTGCCGCGGCGGCCGCCATCGCGGGCGAGACAAGGTGAGTTCGGCCCTTATAACCCTGGCGTCCCTCGAAATTTCGGTTAGATGTCGAGGCGCAGCGCTCTCCGGGTGCGAGCTTGTCCGGATTCATGGCGAGACACATTGAGCATCCTGGTTCGCGCCAATCGAACCCGGCTGCTTTGAAAATCTTGTCGAGCCCTTCCGCCTCGGCTTGCATCTTCACCAAGCCAGAGCCCGGCACGATCATGGCGTTGACGTTCGAATTGACTGTCTTGCCTTCGACCACGCGCGCGACCTCGCGTAAATCTTCGATGCGTGCATTGGTGCATGAACCGATGAACACGCGGTCTAGCTTGATGTCGGTGATCTTCTCCCCGCCCTTCAGGCCCATATAGCCAAGCGACCGTTCAGCGGCGATGCGCTTTTTTTCGTCGGAAATTTCGGCAAGCATCGGCACGCGACCAGTGACCGTGATGACCTGTTCGGGGCTGGTGCCCCAGGTTACCAGCGGCGGCAACTTGCTCGCATCAAGTTTGATCTCACGGTCGAAATGTGCGCCGTCGTCGGAGTGTAAAGTCTCCCAATAACGCATGGCCTCGTCCCAGGACTTGCCCTTGGGCGCTTTCGGCTTGTCCTTGAGGTAGGTGTAAGCTTTTTCGTCCGGCGCAATGAAGCCGGCCTTGGCACCACCTTCAACCGACATGTTGCAAACGGTCATTCGCCCTTCCATCGAGATCGAGCGGATTGCTTCGCCGGCATATTCCAATGCGTAGCCCGTGCCACCCGCAGTGCCGATCTCGCCAATGATGGCAAGGATGATGTCCTTGGCGGTCACGCCCTTAGGCAACTTGCCGTCCACCACCGCGCGCATGTTCTTTGATTTCTTCTGGATCAGCGTTTGCGTCGCCAGCACATGCTCGACTTCCGACGTGCCGATGCCGTAGGCGAGCGCACCGAATGCGCCGTGCGTTGCCGTGTGGCTGTCGCCGCATACGATCGTTGTTCCGGGCAATGTAAAGCCTTGCTCAG
The DNA here is from genome assembly GCA_027307405.1 of Hyphomicrobiales bacterium. GTDB lineage: Bacteria > Pseudomonadota > Alphaproteobacteria > Rhizobiales > Xanthobacteraceae > Pseudolabrys. The sequence continues at coordinate 6,028 of DAHUXA010000137.1, forward strand.
GGCCGATAATGTGGACGATGCCTTGGCGTTTGTCGAACTCGTTGAAGTACTCGATGCCAAAATCCTTCGCGTTCTTCGCCAGCGCTGCAATCTGCTCGGCACTTTCCGGATCGGGATTGGGTTTGCTGCGGTCGGAGGTCGGCACGTTGTGATCGACAACGGCGAGGGTCTTGTCCGGGGCGTGCACCTTGCGCCCGGCGGCGCGCAGACCTTCAAATGCCTGCGGTGAAGTAACTTCATGCACGAGATGACGGTCGACATAGATCAGGCACGTTCCGTCCGGCTGCTCATCCACCAGATGATCGTCCCAGATCTTGTCGTAGAGCGTACGCGGTTTCATGGCTTGATGACTTTGCTCAGAGTAAAAAGGGAAACGGCTTGTGAGACATCCGGCATAGCCGGAGCCCTTCAAAGTCCCGCTTGTACCGCCGTCAGCCGGCCGAAAAAGCGCCACGGCAGGCGCGCGTGGTCGACCAGGACGATCTGCTGAGCTTTGGAAACCATGGAGACTGTATAGCCAATCGCTGTCGTTCCGACAATGAAAGGCCGTCCATGAAAAAGGGGCCGACATGCGGCCCCTCGATGCGTTTGCGGATTGGCTGCCGCTATTCTTGCGCGGCCTCGGCACCTTCCGGCCCGGCAGCGCCTTGCGCCTCGGAAATGCGCGCCTTCTTGCCGCGCAGCCCGCGCAAATAATAAAGCTTGGCGCGTCGCACTTTGCCGCGTCGCACCACCTTGATCGAGTCGATCATCGGCGAATAGAGCGGGAACACGCGCTCGACGCCTTCGCCGTACGAAATCTTGCGGACCGTGAAGTTCTCGTTGATCCCCCGGCCAGAGCGGCCGATGCAGACCCCTTCGTAGGCCTGCACGCGGGCCTTGTCGCCCTCGACGACTTTCACGTTGACCAGCACAGTATCGCCGGGCTGGAAGTCGGGAATTTCCTTGCCGGCCGAGAGCCTTTCGACCTGCTCTTTATCGAGCTGCTGAATGATGTCCATCGCGAATTCTCCGTCGGCAGCGCCAGCAACCGGCGCGCGGTCTTGACCTGGTCTGAATGGGTTGGCGAGCTTGTATTACAAAGTATTCGGCTTGTCACCCTGTGGATTTGGGTCCTTTTTCAGGCTTTTTGCCTGCCAGATAAGCCGCCCAAAGGTCCGGACGGCGCTGTGCCGTGAGCCGCTCGGCCTCGGCACGACGCCAGGCTTTCACTTTGCCGTGGTCTCCCGACGTGAGGATGTCGGGGATCGGCTCGCCCTCAAAAACCGGTGGCCGCGTAAATTGCGGGTACTCAAGCAGGCCATCGGCGAAGCTTTCCTCCGCCGCCGACGCCTCCCTGCCCATGACGCCGGGCAAGAGTCGTACGCAGGCGTCAAGCAGGGCTAACGCAGCAATTTCGCCGCCCGACAGCACGAAGTCGCCCAGCGAAACCTCTTCCAGATGTCGCACCTTGATCAGCCGCTCGTCGACGCCCTCGAAACGAGCGCAGACGATAACCGCGCCGAGGTCATGCGCAAGTTTGGCGACACGGGCCTGAGTCAAGGGCGTGCCCCGTGGGCTCATCAGCAGGCGGGGCCGGGTGTCGTGCGGAACGGCGTCAAGCGCACGCGCAAGGACGTCCGCCTTCATCACCATGCCGGGACCCCCGCCGGCGGGTGCGTCGTCGACAGTGCGATGCTTGTCGGTTGCGTGGGTGCGGATGTCGATCGTGTCGAGAGACCAGACGCCCGATGTAAGCGCCTTGCCTGCGAGGCTCTGCCCCAGCGGGCCCGGGAACATGTCCGGAAAGATCGTCAATACACTGGCGCGCCACATGATCAGTCTTCCCGCGCTTCGATTTCCGTGGGTCGCACGATCACGATCTGCTTTGTTTCGATATCGATTTTAGGCACCGTCATTTCGTTGAATGGAAGCATCACGGGTTCGCCGCTGCCGACCGGCATAATCTCGATGATATCGCCGGCGCCAAAATTATGCAGCGCGTGCACGGTGCCGACCTGCGTGCCGTCCGGCGTCACCACATCGAGTCCAATCAGGTCGGCATGATAAAAAGTTTCAGCTTCTTCGATCTTCGGCAGACGCGTGCGCGGAACATAAAGCTCAAGATTACGCAGTTTCTCCGCCGCGTCGCGATCGCCGACGCCGGCGATGCGCGCGACGAAGTGATCCTTCGCTGGGCGTAGCGCCTCGATCTCAAAGCGCTGCATGCCGTCTTGCGTTTCCAGCGGGCCATAGCTTGCGACTGCCGCTGGATCTTCAGTGAACGACCACAGCTTCACCTCGCCGCGGACGCCGTGCGCGGCACCGATGCGGGCAACGCAGATGCGGTCGACCACGGCGAGAAGGGGCGAGCCTTAGCTCGCCGCCGGCGCTTCGGCCGGTTTTTCCGCAGCCTTGTCCGCGGCGGCTTTATCAGCTGCCTTGGCATTCGCCGCGGTCTTGGCGGCCGCGTCGCCGGCTTCCTTGGCCTTGGTCGCTTCCTCGTCTTTGGCCTTACGCTCTTTGCGCGGGACGGCCTTCTCCGGATTATTGCGTTTCGGGCGCTTCATGATGCCGGCGGCATCGAGAAAGCGCATGACGCGATCGGAGGGCTGGGCACCCTTCTTCATCCAGGCCTGTACCTTGTCGAGATCAAGCTTAAGTCGGTCAGTCTTTTCTTTGGGCAGAAGCGGATTGAAATAGCCGAGGCGCTCGATAAAGCGGCCGTCGCGCGGCGCGCGGTTGTCGGCGACGACGACATGATAGACCGGCCGTTTCTTTGTGCCGGCGCGGGCAAGACGGATAACAAGAGACATCTTTAGTCCTTTCTCACTCTATTAATATTGATCGTTGGTCACTTCTTCTTTCCGAAACCGGGGGGCAGACCGCCCGGCAATCCAGGAAACTTTCCGCCCAGGCCCGGTAAGCCGGGAACCCCGGGCATGTTCGGCGGCAAGGTCGGCATGTTCGGCGGCAGGCCACCGGCGCCAGGTAAACCGCCGGGCATTTTCTTTGCCAGCTCGGCCATCTGTTCAGGCGAAGGCATACCGGCACCCATGCCCATGGCCTGCGCCAAGCCGGCGAGGGGGCCGCGCTTGGCGCCACCCATCATCTTCATCATGTCGGCCATGCCGCGGTGCATCTTGAGCAGCTTGTTGATCGCTTCGGGCGTCGTGCCGGATCCGGCAGCAATGCGCTTTTTGCGACTGGCCTTGAGCACGTCCGGGTGACGGCGCTCCTGCGGCGTCATCGAATCGATAATGGCAATCTGTCGCTTGATGACGCTTTCATCGAGATTGGCAGCGGCGAGCTGGTTCTTCATCTTGCTGATGCCGGGCAACATCCCCATCAGTCTGCCCAGTCCGCCCATGGCCTGCATCTGGGTGAGCTGCTCGCGCAAGTCGCCAAGATCAAAGGCGCCTCTGCGCATCTTCTCGGCGGCACGCATCGCCTTCTCGGCGTCGATGTTCGTGGCGGCCTTTTCCACCAGCGCAACGATATCGCCCATACCAAGGATGCGGCCGGCGATGCGCGTAGGGTCAAAGTCTTCAAGTGCGTCCAGCTTCTCGCCGGTGCCGATCAGCTTGATCGGCTTACCGGTGACCGCGCGCATCGACAGGGCAGCGCCGCCGCGGCCGTCGCCATCGACACGCGTCAGGACGATACCGGTGAGCCCCACGCGTTCGTCGAACGAGCGGGCGAGATTGACGGCGTCCTGACCCGTCAACGCATCGGCAACCAGCAGCACCTCATGCGGATTGACCGCGCGCTTGACCTCGGTTGCCTCGCTCATCATGGCTTCGTCGAGCGTGGTGCGTCCGGCGGTATCGAGCATGACAACGTCATAGCCGCCGAGCCTGGCGGCTTCGATCGCGCGTCGGGCAATCTGCGGCGGCGATTGACCCTCGACCACCGGCAGCGTGTCGACTTCCACGTCACGTCCGAGTACGGCGAGCTGTTCCATTGCCGCCGGACGACGGACGTCGAGCGATGCCATCAGCACCTTCCGGTGTTGCCGGTCGGTCAGGCGTTTGGCGATTTTCGCCGTGGTCGTGGTCTTGCCGGACCCTTGCAGGCCGACCATCATGATGGCGACCGGCGGGGCGGCATTGAGATCAATACCCTGACTGTCGGCGCCGAGTGTTGCGATCAGCTGGTCGTGCACG
>DAHUXA010000138.1 GCA_027307405.1 Hyphomicrobiales bacterium
GGAACCGCAAGGCACCGACGCCCAACTCAGCTTTCGTCTTTGCGAGGGTCTGTTTATCAGCAGGCGATCCTAACCAAATTGAGATGCCATCGCGCCGGCCCGGCACTCGACTAAACGTCTGTTGCATTGCGAAGGCGAAAACCGCGATCAAACTGCAAAACGCCAGCTCAACGTTATTCACAGGCTGATTGACTTTCCCCGCATCAATGATGCGCCGGGCGTCCGAGCATTATCCCGCCATCGCGATACACCACAACTGCACCCGCTCTCCTGCCAAGCCTTTGAACCGATAGTGCTTTTGGTCAAAATTTGGAGGCTGTTAACCCTTTATTTACCCACCGAAATTTAGTTTCCGTTAGGATCGGTTAACAAGTGATTCGGCGTCGCTTCGGCCGGGCGAATCGGCGTTAAGGGGATCACGTCAATGAGCAAATTCGGGGGCTTCTTTGCCCGCAAGGCCGGACTTTATGACAAACCGGCTGAGCCAATGCCGAGCAACGCTAACCCGACCGGAAATCCGCTCGAACTCGACGAGGAGTTGTTCTCTGCGCTAGGCGTCCAGCTTGGCGGCGAAAATGAATCCCTGCGCAACCTGCTGCTCGATGCTAACGCCAAGATTGGCGAGCTAGACACAATCAAGAACGCTGTTGGCAAGCTTGTCGATCCGGTAAGCAAGGCGTTGCGAGCATTCGAAGCTGAGAAGTCCGAGAAAGTTAGCCTGCAGACGGTGCTTAACAATACGCGCACTGCCTATGGCAAGCTGCGCAACGAAGTCGCCGAGTTGGAGAAGAAGGCAGCTTTTTCAGAGAAAGAATGCTCGGCGCTTCGCCAGGAACTCACTACCACCCAGAACCTCCTCCGCGCGCTTGAAGCCACGAAAGCTGAAATCGCCATCGATATTGCCGCCCGGCGCGCACAGATCATCGATTTGGAAGCGCGGCTGGCTCAGGAGACTGGCGAAGGCAAGGCGCTGCGCGAAGAGAACCGACGCCTCGACGAAAGATTGTCCGCGGCTGACAAGCGCGTAGCGGCTCTTGAATCTGAGCTCAATGGCGCGCGGCAGCGGCTGCTGATGATTGAAGACGAGAAACGCGCGCAGCAGATCTCGCTCGACAAAATTAGTGGCGAAGCAGCTCGCCTTTCCCGCAAGCTTGCCGAGACCGAAGCGAGTCTCACGGCGACACAAGGCCGGTTGCGTCACGTGGAAGGAAATTTCGCCGAGCTAAGTAGCGAACGAGCACGGCTCTCTGCAGCACTCGATGAGGCCAATGAACGCCATAAGCATGAGCTCACGACCCAAAGCATGAGGTTCGACGCGCTGCAAGCGCGTGCCGCCGCGAGCGAAAAGCTTCTGGGCGAGGCGCGCGAGCATTTGCTTGCGCGCGCCGATGAGATTCGCACTTATGACCGGCGCGCTGGCGAGCTTGCGTTGGAGCGAGACGCCATGCAGGCACGGGTCGCCGAGCTCGAAGCGGAACGAATCCAACGCGAGTCCCAATTCACGGAAGTGGATCAGGCGCGCGCCATACTTATGGAGCGCAGCGCAGCTCTCACCCGCGCCTATACCGCCAAGGAGGCTGCGTTAACTCGCGCCGAGGACACGATCGCCGCGCTCAATGAGCAGGTCGCCGCATTGGATTCGGCTCGCGCGGCCGACAAGCAAGCGGCCGAGCAGAGGATCGAGGAACTCAGTGCATCACTACGGCGCGAGCAAATGCAGTGTTCAGTGGTGGAAGGAGCGCTGGAAACCGCGCGTAAGGATTTCGCTCGACTCATGCGCGAGGCGATGGCGCTGCAGCGCGGGCAGGCGGCGCCCGACGACCCCACACGTCTGCGCCCTGCCAACGCCGCATAGAACGGTTATTTTTCAAGAGCGTGCTCTAGCGCCGGACAGAAATGCCCGGCGTTACTGCGTTTGGAAGGCTTGCGTCAGGCGTTGGTGGCAGGAATCGAAATCGGCAAAACCAGGAAATCCTCGCAGGCCGTGCAGCTATAGGTCAGAAGGTCGGTCTTAGCCTCAGTGGGGTGGGGCTCACTACCGATCAGACGCATCAGGCCACCACAGCGCTGGCAAAGAAGCGGCGCCAAGCTTGTCGTCTCTTTGGGTTCGATATGTTTCATTTTTTGAAGGCTAAACCTCGTCCCAACACCGTCAATTCTGTTTCTTTGCAACCAATCTTGGCGCAAACGGCCATTTTGGAACCTTTTGTCCCATTGCTCGTTTCATCGTCTCTTGCAATATTGTGTAAAAGTGAGTGACTTACTCATATTGAGGTATAGTCTAAGATATGTCATGCGAGGGGTATCATGGCGAACGGCGCAAACCGTGGTGAACGGCTGCAAATCATGCTGTCAGGCGAGGAATTGACGGTATTGGATGATTTCCGCTTCAAGAAGCGCATGCCGAGCCGAGCTGCGGCAATCCGCGAACTTTTGAAGCGCGGGCTGGCCGCTGAGGGGTTCCAAGCTGCCGCCTTCGGCGCCAAGTCCGAAGAGTTTGGCGTGCTCGGCAAAGTCCCGAACGGCCGTTAACAGCGGCGGCAATATAATTCGGCGGACTAACGCACCAGCTCGCGCATTGCCCGATCGAGCCCATCAAGGGTGAGCGGACACATGCGCCCACCCATAAGCTGACGCACCATGCCAATCGAATGAGTGTGGCCCCATTCCTGTTCCGGCAACGGATTTAGCCACACGCTGGCTGGATAGGTCCGTGTTACGCGCTCGAGCCAGAGTCCGCCCGGTTCGTCATTGTAGTGTTCGACTGAACCTCCCTGCGCCGTGATCTCGTATGGCGACATAGACGCGTCGCCAATGAAGATCACCTTGTAGTCATGCGGATAGGTGTGCAGTACGTCCCAAGTCGGCGTGGTCGCCTGGAAGCGACGGCGATTCTCCTTCCATACGCGCTCGTAGAGGCAGTTATGGAAGTAAAAATACTCCATATGTTTAAACTCCGAGCGTGCGGCTGAGAACAATTCTTCGGTGGCCTTGATATGCCAGTCCATCGAGCCCCCGATATCGAAGAACAGCAGCACCTTCACAGAATTGTGCCGTTCCGGACGCATCAGAATGTCGAGATAACCCTTGTGCGCTGTCCCTTTGATAGTGCCGTCTAGATCGAGTTCTTCTGGTGCACCGGTGCGCGCAAATTTGCGGAGGCGACGTAGCGCAAGTTTGATGTTGCGAGTGCCGAGTTCAACCTCGTCGTCGAGATCCTTGAACTCCCGCTTGTCCCAAACCTTGACCGCTCGAAAATTGCGATTGGCATCTTGGCCGATGCGAATTCCTTCTGGATTGTAGCCATAGGCGCCATAAGGAGACGTGCCGGCGGTACCGATCCATTTTGAGCCGCCTTGATGACGGCCTTTCTGTTCGGCCAGACGTTTGCGCAAAGTCTCCAGTAATTTATCGAGACCGCCCATAGCCTCGATCTGCTTCTTCTCCTCCTCGGTCAGATATTTTTCGGCGAGCTTTTTCAACCACTCGGCCGGAATGTCGGCTTCAATCACACCGTCAAGCGTTTCCAATCCCTGGAAGACGTGTCCGAACACGCGGTCGAATTTGTCGAGGTTGCGCTCGTCCTTCACCAGCGTCGCGCGCGATAAGTAGTAGAAATCTTCCACTCGACGCGAGGCAAGGTCGGCATCCATCGCCTGCATCAGTGTCAGATATTCGCGCAGCGTCACAGGCACGCCGGCATTTTTGAGTTCGGTGAAAAAGGCGACGAACATGCGCGACAATTCGCCCTAGTCATGGCGTCCGTCAAGCGGGTAACAGTGTACTTGAGGGCTGGGGAAATAACTTAATGTATAGGTGGAATAGGGCTTTTCAGCCGCAATTTTTTGCGGCCATTGCCAGTTGGCTTTTGCTACAGGCACCAGCCATCTGGAATGGCTTTCCTCTGCTACAATACGACACAGGCGGCTACCTCGCGCGCTGGTATGAAGGCACACTCGTCCCTAGCCGAAGTGTGACTTACGGCCTCATCCTCAATGTCGGGGCACCGGCCGCTTTCTGGCCGGTTGTGGCGCTGCAAGCCGCGCTTACGGTCTGGTTGATCGCAGTACTGTTGCGCGCGCACGGTCTAGGCGGACGCCCATGGCTATTGCTCGGCGTTGTCGCAGTACTGAGTTTAATCTCCACCTTGCCGTGGCTCACCTCGATCCTTCTCACCGATATTTTTGCCGGGCTTGGCGTTCTTGCGCTCCATCTCTTGCTGCTGCGGCCCAGCAGCCTGAAACGTGGCGAGCACTTCGCGCTGATTGCGCTCATCGCCATCTCCGCCGCAACCCACACTGCAACGGTTGCCGTGCTGTTGGTATTGATCCTCGCCGCCATTTTGTTGTGGACGATCCAGCCGCATCGCATGCCCCTCGTGCGGATTGGCCATGGCCTGCTGGCGCTAGCGCTTGGCGCCGTGCTTTTGCTCGCAACGAACTTTGTGGTTGCGAAGCAACTCACTTGGACGCCAGGCGGCTTCGCATTGTCGTTCGGCCGTATGCTGCAAGATGGAATCGTCAAGAAATATCTCAACGATCACTGTCCCGATCCGAAACTATTGCTCTGTGCCTACAAGGAACAACTTCCCGACGACGCCGACGTCTGGTTCTGGGGCAGCCCGTTGTTCGACAAGCTCGGCCGTTTCGAAGGACTCGGCGCCGAGATGCAAACAATCGCGATCAACAGTTTATTGAAGTATCCTGGCCTGCAGGCCAAGACCGCGGTGACTGCCACGGCCAGGCAGTTGATCGCCGTTCACACAGGCGAAGGGGTCGTTGATTATGTGTGGCATACCTATCGCATCATTGAGCAATATATCCCACGGCTAGTGTCGCCAATGCACTTGGCGCGCCAGCAAAAGGGCGAAATATCTTTTGTGGCCGTCAATGGGCTGCAATATCCGGTGGCGCTGATCGCAATGGCGTTGCTGCCGGTTATCGCTTTTATCGCCTATCGCCGGAAACTTCCGGATGTCGCAGAACTAGCCACCACTTGCGGATTGGCGCTCGTTGCAAATGCCTTCATCTGTGGCACGCTGTCCAATCCGCATGATCGCTATGGCGCACGGCTGGTCTGGATTGCCGTTTTCGCCGGCATCGTCGCGATCTTGCGCTTTGCCAGCCGTCTTGGATCACGCGGCGACATCGCCTAAGCTCCCGCCACTGCTGACAGAAATCATAATCTTGTTTGGGGGACTCGTGATTGCATCATGCCGAACTGTACTGCTGGCACTTGCGCTGGCTTGCAACATTTCATCCGCGTTTGCCGAGCCGGCGATGGAAGCAGTGATAAAAGAACTCGCCCCCACGGGTAAGTTGCGTGCAGCGATCAATCTTGGCAATTCGGTGCTCGCCCAGACCGACCCTGTCACCAGCGAGCCCAAGGGCATCACGCCCGATCTCGCGCGCGAGCTTGGGCGACGGCTGGGCGTGCCAGTCGAGCTCTTGACCTACACCGCCGCTGGCAAGGTATTCGACGCAGTCAGGACGGGTGAATGGGACATCGCTTTCGTCGCGATCGAGCCGGTGCGCGCTGCGGAGATCGAATTCAGCGCGCCTTACGTCATCATCGAGGGCACGTACATGGTGCCTAAGGATTCGCCCTTGAAAGTGGTCGAAGACGTTGATCGTCCCGGCGTGCGCATCGCGGTCGGACTCAAGTCGGCCTATGACCTCTTTCTGACACGCACGATCAAGAATGCCACCGTAGTCCGCGCGCCGGCAGGCGGCGGTCGCGCTATGATCGACATGTTCATCAACGACAAGCTCGAAGTCGCGGCCGGGGTGAGGCAGCCACTCGTGGCCTATGCGATGGACCATCCGGAGGTGCGTGTGATGGATGGCCATTTCATGGAAATCCAGCAGGCCATGGGTACGCCCAAAGGCCGTGTCGCCGGCGCCGAATATCTGCGCGCCTTCGTGGAAGACGTGAAAGCCTCCGGCTTTGTCGCCGAGGCGATAAAACGCGCCAACCAGTCGGCGACCGTCGCACCCCCCGCAAAGTGAGACAATGACGATGGCCGATGCAGCCGTACTGAAAGAGCTCGCTCCTACCGGAAAGCTGCGGCTGGCCATAGCCGTCGCGCCATCGCCGTCTGCTCAATTCGCCATCAAGGATGGCGACAGCTATCGTGGGGTCGCCGTCACTTTTGGCCGAGCGCTCGCTGCAAAGCTCGGCGTGCCACTCGAGATCATCCCGCATCAGGCTTCGGGTGAAATCCAGAACTCGGCATCCGCCAATCGTTGGGATGTGGCTTTTCTTCCCGTCGACGAGGAGCGCAAGAAATTCGTCGACTTCGGCAACGCCTATCATCTCCTGCAGAGTACTTTTCTGGTCGCACCCGGTTCAAAAATACAATCAGTAAAGGACGCAGATGCCAAAGGCATAGGGATCGGTGGCGTCGCCAATACGGCGACCTTCCGCGCTGCCAAGAAAGCGACCGCCGATGCAACTCACATCGATTTCGCCGGTGTCGACGCGGCAGTTGCCGCCATGCGCGACGGCAAAATTGAAGCCATTGCGCTATCGCGCGAATCTTTATCCGGACTGGTCAGCAAGATCGCTGGTTCGCGCATCCTCGACGATGCATTTCTCAACTCAAGCACTGCCGTCTGCGTGCCCAAGAACAAGCCGGCTGCGCTCAATTATGTGGGCGACTTTATTGAGGAAGCAAAAGCTTCCGGCCTTGTGCGCAAGGCGTTGGATGACATGGGACTCAAAGCTTCGCAGGTCGCGCCGGCAGGGATGAAGCCTTAAGCCGCCTTATGCGTGCGAGGCGCCAAGTCTGGCGTACGGATGTGCTCCGGTCTGACGCCGAGAGCGAGCACCCGGCCCGGGATGCGACGAAACAGCGGCCATTGCAGTACTTTCATGAAAAACGGTGCCTTTGGTCGCTCGCCTCTGAGAGCGGGGCCGATGACGTTGTTTTGCAGGACGATTTGCAAACGCTGAGTGAAGCGCGTGGGAAATTCGCGGCGCTTCTGCACGTCCTTGAGCGTTTCGATCGTTACTGTCTGGCGGCGCAAAGGCTCTGCGAGAATGTTGGCGGCAGCAACAGCGTCCTGCACCGCTAGATTGATGCCGACGCCGCCAATCGGCGACATAGCGTGCGCTGCATCCCCTATGCAAAGTAGTCCGGACCGGTACCAGCGCCGCAGCCGATCTACTGCGACCGTCAATAGCATCACTGTGTCCCAGCCTTCGATCTCCTCAAGCCGGTCACGCGTGAAAGGCGACATCTCGCCGATTGTTGTACGGAATTTATCAAGGCCGGCGCGTTTGACTTCGTCGGCACTACCTTTCGGTATCACATAAGCGCTTTGCCAATATTCATTGCGGTTGAGCATCACCATCATGCGGCCACCTTCGATATGACCGAAGGTCTCATCAGGATCACCTGGCTTGCGCGAGAGACGAAACCACATGACGTCCATCGGCGCACCGTAGTCGTCACTCTTAAGTCCCGCCTTCACGCGGATAGTCGAGTGGCGGCCATCGCAGCCGACAATAAGATCGGCTCGGATTTCGATACCGCCATCCGGCGTCTTTGCGTGCAGGCCGACGACACGCCCGTTTTCTTCGATCAAATCGGTCGCCTCTGCTTGCATTCGCAAATCGAACGTTTGATAGCGCTTGGCGTGATCGGCGATGAAGTTTAGGAAGTCCCACTGCGGCATCAGGGCAATGAATTTGCAGTGCACAGGCAAATGATCGAAATGGCCGATAACCACTCGATCGTCACCGATCTGCAATGAAAGCTGCCGCACCTCGGAATGCGGCAATTCGAGAAACTCGTTGAGCACGCCGAGTTCGCTCATCATCTCCAGCGTCGAGGGATGCACGGTATCGCCTCGGAAATCGCGTAGGAAATCAGCATGCTTTTCCAGCACGACGACGGAAACGCCGGCGCGCGCGAGCAGGAAGCCCAGCATCATCCCGGCAGGTCCGCCGCCGGCGATACAGCAGGTTGTCTTAATCGAGACCACGGGTCGTCTCCGCGTTGAACGGATAAGAACCGCGCCTACTGCCCGGTTCCGCGCGCGAAGTTTTACGCTTGCTTATCGGGTGTCGACACCTGCAGCCCATCTAGCTCTTCGGTCACCTTAATCTGGCACGATAGCCGCGAGTTCGGACGCACATCGTAGCCGAAGTCGAGCATGTCCTCCTCCATCTGCGAGGGTTTGCCAACCTTCTCGGTCCACTCATCGGCGACGTAGACGTGGCAAGTGGCGCATGCGCACGCACCCCCGCATTCCGCCTCGATTCCGGGAATGTTATTGCGGATCGCAGTTTCCATCACAGTCGAACCGAGTTCGGCTTCGACTGTGCGGGCCGTACCGCCAGAGTCGGTATAAGTAATTTTCGGCATTTGGAAGAGCAGCAGAAATGGCTGGGTCAGAGTTAGCGCGGGCTTCTATATATTCATTCGCGCCAACACGCCATCCCCGTCATTCCAAGTGCAACAACGCGGCGATCTGCGTGCGTGCCTCGACAACCGCCTGGGCGAGCTGCTCAATCGCATGCTTACAATCGCCTGGCGTACTGCCCGCGACCATTTCGGCGGTGGCGGCGGCACGAGCGACACGTCCGGCACCAATACCGGTGGCCGATCCCTTCAGCGTATGCGCCAGCGTCGCAACCGCAGCCGGTTCACTCCCACGTATACGCCCCATCAGCAGTTCGGCCTGCCGATTGAACAGCTGCAACACCTCGCGTTCCAGGTTGCGGTCGTTGAAGGTGATGCGCGCGAGATGGGCGCGATCGAGTACGGCACTTTCAGGTATCCCGCTTTCCTGTTCGAAAATCTTGACCGCGGCTTGCGCCATCCCGGCCTCCCAATGTCCTTTTTGTTGCCGGTGATTTTGACCTGAACGGGACCAAATCCAGGTAAATGCGGGACCTCCCGTCGGGCGCAAGCGTGGTTGGTGGTTAAGGCGGTGTAATCACAGCGCATAACTTGGATGCGCCACGCATTTGGCCCCATCGCGGCCTCAATTCGGCACCCATGATCGCTCATTGACCGTGTCGGGAACCATGTTCGCTATGGTTAGCAAACAGTTAACGATGATGAAAAAGTCCTTACCAGCGTGGTTTCTTTCGTGTTGCCAAGGCGATAGGATGGTTTCGGGCGATAGATCGGGGAGCTTTGCGGCCGGAATGGCCGTAGAAATGCCGCGTTAGCGGCAGGGCCTCGCTTTATCGTTACGGTACGAGCCGCGGCGAAAAGTCCGGCGTAATGGCGAGGCGACGACCGATATGGCGAAAAGTCCACAGAAATCAAAAGACGCGACTGAAGAGGCACTCTCTGCCATCCAGGAGGCCCTCAATGTTCGCGCGCCGGAGCCGCGCACCGGAATGTCTGTTGATGAGCCAGTCGCCGAGACTAATGCCGCCAGCCCGTCGACACCCCAGACCACTGATCTGTTCCCCCAGGATGCAACACAAGCCGGCTGGCCGACCGGCGATACCACGCCGCGGCGCGCCGCCAATGATGACCGCGTGGGTATCGGACAGATTCTGCAAGCCCTGCGGCAGCGCTCGAGCCGCACATCCTATGTCGCCGCCGGCGTTGGCAGTTTCATTTGGATCGCTGGGGGACTAGCCCTCATCACCATCTACGGCGCCGAAATACGATCAGCTTTCGCGACGACAGGTGTCGGCCTTGCCGCGGTGGTCGCGCTCGCCGCCGCTATTGCCGTGCCGGTCATCTTCTTTTTCGTGCTGGCTCACATGTTCAACCGCGCCCAGGATATGCGCGTGGTCGCGGAATCCATGGCCGAAGTGGCCATGCGCCTTGCGCAGCCGGAGACGGCTGCACGTGAGTCGATCGTTAGCGTGGGTCAGGCTATCCGGCGCGAAGTCGCAGCCATGGGGGACGGTGTCGAACGCGCTCTCGCGCGCGCCGCCGAACTGGAAGCGCTGGTGCACAATGAGGTCTCTGCTCTTGAGCGCGCTTACAACGATAACGAAGTCCGCATTCGCGATCTGCTCACAGAGTTGAGCAACCAGCGCGAAACCCTGGTCAACCAGGCTGAGCATGTCCGCAATGCTATAGCCAGCGTTCACCTCGATCTCGCGCACGATATCACTTCTGTCGGCGACCTGATCGCCGACAAGGTCAATGAGGTGGCGCAACGTGTCACCC
>DAHUXA010000139.1 GCA_027307405.1 Hyphomicrobiales bacterium
TGATGACCGGCTGCGATAAAACCACGCCGGCGTGTCTAATGGCAGCGGCAACAGTGAACATTCCCGCGATCGTTCTCTCCGGCGGTCCAATGCTGAACGGCTGGTGGCAAGGCGGAAGGACGGGATCGGGCACGATTGTCTGGAACGCACGCGAACTTCGCGCTTCTGGCAAGATCGACTATGACGAGTTCATGGATATTGTCGCATCGTCGGCGCCCTCATCTGGGCACTGCAACACAATGGGCACGGCCTCGACGATGAATGCGCTTGCGGAGGCGCTCGGCATGTCGTTACCGGGTTGCGCTGCAATTCCGGCCCCGTACAAGGAACGAGGCCAGATCGCTTACGACACTGGGGTGCGCGCAGTCGAGATCGTCGAGCAGGACCTCAAGCCTTCTGACATTCTCACGCGCAAAGCATTCGAGAACGCTATCGTTGCCAACTCGGCCATCGGGGGCTCTACAAATGCGCCCATCCATATCAACGCGATCGCCCGGCACATCGGCGTGAAGCTTACAATCGAGGACTGGGAGAAGGTCGGCTACGACGTGCCGCTCTTGGTCAATATGCAGCCCGCCGGAGAATATCTCGGCGAAGAATATTATCGCGCCGGCGGATTGCCGGTGGTGATGCACGAACTGCTCAAGGCCAAGCGTATCCATGCCGATGCTCTGACGATCAACGGCAAGACCATGGGCGATAATGTCAGGCGGGCGCCCAGCAAGGATGCCGACGTCATCAAGCCCTACAAGGCACCGATGAAGAAACAGGCGGGTTTCAAGGTATTGAAGGGAAACCTTTTCGATTCCGCGATCATGAAGACCAGCGTGATCTCGGAAGAATTCCGCGAACGTTTTCTCTCCAATCCGCAGGACAAAAATGCATTCGAAGGACGCGCGGTCGTGTTCGAGGGACCCGAGGACTATCATCACCGCATCGACGATCCGTCACTGAAAATCGACCAATATACTTTGCTGTTCATGCGCGGCGCTGGTCCAATCGGGTATCCAGGCTCGGCCGAAGTCGTGAACATGCAGCCGCCGACGGCCTTGATCAAACGCGGCATCCTGTCCCTGCCCTGCATCGGCGACGGACGGCAATCCGGCACGTCCGGGTCTCCGTCGATTCTCAATGCGTCGCCTGAAGCGGCGGCCAATGGTGGAATTGCGTTACTCAAGACCGGCGATCGTGTGCGTATCGATCTCGGCAAAGGTACGGCCGATATTCTGGTTTCGAAAGCGGAACTATCGCGTCGCCGGGCTGCGCTGATCAAGCATGGTGGTTATGAGTACCCGGCAAGCCAAACGCCATGGCAGGAAATCCAGCGCGGCATGGTCGATCAACTGGCCGACGGCATGGTGCTTAAGCCGGCCGTTAAATATCAGCGCGTCGCTCAAAAAAACGTGGCGCGCGACAACCACTGAAAAAGAGAGAGCCATTCCCGTGAGTGACAGGCTGAAAGGAAAATTGGCGCTCGTCACTGCTGCAGGTCAAGGAATTGGCCGCGCCATCGCGGAAGCATTCATTGCGGAGGGCGCGAAGGTTGTCGCGACCGATGTCTCGGTCGACAAGCTCAAGGGGTTGAATGCCGCGAAATGCGTGAAACTCGATGTGCTTTCAGCCAAAGCAGTCGATGCGCTCGCCAAGACGGTCACGAAGGAGTTCGGCGCACTCGATGTGCTTGCCAATGTGGCAGGTTACGTGCACCAGGGCACGGTGCTCGAATGCTCGGAGAAGGACTGGGATTTTTCGTTCGATCTCAATGTCAAATCGATGCATCGCACGATAAAAGCATTCTTGCCCGCCATGTTGAAGAACGGTGGCGGCTCGATCATCAACATGTCTTCGGGCGTTTCATCGATCAAAGGTCTGCCGAACCGTTATGCCTACGGCGCGACCAAGGCGGCGGTGATCGGGCTGACCAAGGCGGTAGCCGCCGATTTCATTACAAAGGGCATCCGTTGCAACGCGATCTGCCCGGGCACCATTGTGTCGCCTTCGTTTGAGGAGCGGGTGAAGGCGGTATCACAAACGACCGGAAAGCCCCTTAAGCAGGTGCGTGAAAATTTCATCGCGCGCCAGCCGATGGCACGGCTCGGTACGGCCGAAGAAGTGGCTGCCCTGGCGGTTTTCCTGGCGTCGGATGAATCGAGCTACATCACGGGCCAGCCGCATCTTGTCGATGGCGGCATGGCGCTTTAGCCGCCCACGGCAATTGGCCCCATCAACGCAAGTCGGGCTTGCTTTTCCGACTGCGAAAGCCCGGTGATTTGCCAGAGGCGGGCGTTCCAAAGCTGGGGCCCCCGCTAAAATGATGAAAACAAACAAGAATAACTAAAAAAACAACGCGTTGGGCTGCGGCGGCGGCCCCGGGAGGAGTGAATGGCTTCGGACGCGATCCGCGACGTCCAGAAAGCATTCGGCGCGACTAGCGTCATCCATGGCGTCGACATTTCCATACGCGACGGCGAGTTCGTTGTGCTGGTCGGTCCGTCTGGCTGCGGCAAATCGACCTTACTGCGAATGATTGCAGGTCTGGAAAACATCACCGCAGGCGAGATCCGGATCGGCGACCGCGTCGTCAACAACTTGCCTCCGAAAGAACGCGACGTGGCCATGGTATTCCAGAACTACGCGCTTTATCCGCATATGACGGTCGCCGCCAATATGGCGTTCTCCATGAAATTGCGTGGCGCTCCGCAAAGCGAGATTGATGAACGTGTCAATCGCGCTGCGGCGATTCTCGGTCTGTCGCAACTGCTTGGGCGCTTTCCACGTCAGCTTTCCGGCGGGCAGCGCCAACGCGTCGCCATGGGACGCGCCATCGTGCGCGATCCGCGGGTATTTCTTTTCGACGAGCCTCTGTCCAATCTCGATGCCAAATTGCGCGTGCAGATGCGCACCGAGATCAAGGAACTGCATCAGCGCCTAAAAACGACAACGATCTACGTCACGCACGACCAGATCGAGGCCATGACCATGGCCGACAAGATTGTCGTGATGCACGATGGCCGCGTGGAACAGATCGGCGCCCCACTCGAACTTTATGACCGTCCCGACAATCTGTTCGTAGCAGGCTTCATCGGTTCGCCGGCGATGAACATGATCAAGGGCCACATCCGCATCAACGGCACTGCCAACTTCGAGGGGCCGGCTGGCGTGACGTTCTCACTCGCTTCTGCAGGCTCCGGCAATGATGGACGCCCGGCCGTGTACGGCGTGAGGCCGGAGCATTTCTCGCTTGCCGACGACGGAGCAGAAGCTGAAGTGCAGGTCATCGAACCCACCGGCTCAGAGCTTCAAGTCGTTGCGAAGCTCGGTGGCGAAGAAATCATCGCGGTATTCCGAGAACGGCATCAATTCAAGCCGGGTGAAAGAATCCGGCTGAAACCAGATCCACGACTCGTTCATCTTTTCGATGAAACGACGGGGAAACGTCTGACCAACTAGAACCACAAACGGAGGAACGACCATGAGCATTTTCACACGCCGCACCCTGGTTAAAGGCGGCACTGCGGCCGCCGCCGCGGCGGCGCTGACCGGCCCCGCCCTGCTTGAATGGGCAAAGGCCTGGGCGCAAAACGCACCCTGGAAACCGGAAAAGGGTGCCAAGCTGTCGATGCTGCGCTGGAAATACTTCGTGCAGTCGGAAGATGACGCGTTCGTAAAGCTGATCGAGGCTTTCACCAAAGCGACGGGCGTGAAAGTCGATATTGCACGCGAGTCATATGAAGACGTGCAGCCGAAAGCTTCGGTCGCCGCCAATACCGGCACCGGCCCGGATCTGTTCTGGGGCCTCTACTCGTTGCCGCATCTCTTCCCGCAAAAGTGCGTCGACGTGACCGATGTTGCCGACTATCTCGGCAAGAAATACGGCGGCTGGGTGCCGAGCGCCATCACCTACGGCAAGAGCGGCAACAAGTGGATCGCGATCCCGATCTGCTACTCGGGCAACATGATCAACTACCGCGTCGAGGCATCCAAGAAGGCAGGCTTCTCCAAGCCCCCGGAGACGAGCGACGCCTTCCTCGAATATGCCAGGGCGATGAAGAAGAACAATACACCGGGCGGTTTTGCGCTCGGTCACGCATCCGGTGACGGCAACGGCTGGGTGCACTGGTGCCTGTGGTCGCAGGGCGGCAATACCGTCGACAAGAGCGACAAGGTGATCATCAACTCGCCGGAAACGGCCAAGGCGCTGGAATACGCCAAGGCGCTCTACACCGAGATGATTCCCGGTGTTGCGTCCTGGAACGACGCTTCCAACAACAAGGCCTTCCTGGCCGGCGAAATCAACTGGACCGATAACGGCATCTCGATCTATGTCGCGGCAAAGAAAGACGCGAGCAAGAAACAGATTGCCGAGGACATGGACCACGCTTATTGGCCGGTCGGCCCGGTCGGCAAGCCGACCGAACTGCATCTGATGTACCCGGCAATGGCGATGACCTACACCAAGTATCCTCAGGCTTGTAAGGCGCTGCTGGCCTTCATGCTGGAAGCCGATAACTTCAATCCGTGGATCGAGTCGGCGCAGGGCTACCTCACCCACTGCCTCAATGCCTACGACAAGAACCCGATCTGGACCGCGGATCCGAAGAATACGGTGTTCGGCCAGGCTGCGAAGCGGACATTAACCGCTGGCGGGCTCGGGTCGGTCGGCGAAAAGGCGGCGACCGCGATTGCCGACTTCGTCGTGCTCGACATGTTTGCGAACTACTGCACGGGCCGCGAAGATGTGAAGGGCTCGATCGCAATCGCCGAGCGTCAGCTCAAGCGCATCTATCGCTAGTCAAGACAGCCGGCGGGAGCCGCAAGCGTCCCGCCGGTTATTTTCTCGTTGCAAGACGGACTCTGGATCGCAATGGCGATTGCGTTCGAACAAGCCGGCACCAAACGCGTCATGCGTGACGCGACGGCGTGGGAGCGTCTCAAGACCAACCGCGAATGGCTGAGCCTCTGGTTCATGCTGCCGGCGGCGGCGTTCCTGATCTTGTTTCTCGCGTATCCGCTCGGCCTCGGAATCTGGCTTTCGTTCACTGATCCGCGGATCGGCCGGAGCGGCGTTTTCATCGGCCTCGAAAACTACGAATGGCTGTGGGGCGATGCGACGTTCCGGCTCGCGGTGTTCAACACCGTTCTCTACACGGCGGTCGCGAGCGTGATCAAATTCGCGGTCGGGCTCTACCTCGCACTGTTGCTGAATGAAAAACTGCCCTTCAAGGCGATTCTTCGCGCCTTGGTGCTGGTTCCGTTCATCGTACCGACCGTGCTTTCGGCCATCGCGTTCTGGTGGCTGTTCGATCCGCAGTTCTCGATCATTTCGTGGTCACTCAAGAAAATGGGCCTGATCACGGCCAATATCGACTTCCTTGGTGATATCTGGAATGCGCGCTGGTCGGTGATTTTCGCTAACATCTGGCGTGGCGTGCCGTTCGTGGCGATCACGTTGCTCGCCGGGCTGCAAACAGTGTCACCGTCTCTCTATGAAGCGGCGACCATCGACGGCGCGACACCCTGGCAGCGGTTCCGCTTCATTACTTATCCGCTGCTCACGCCGATCATTGCCGTGGTGATGACATTTTCGGTGCTGTTCACGTTTACAGACTTCCAGTTGATCTGGGTGATGACGCGCGGCGGCCCGGTCAACGCGACCCATCTGATGGCGACGCTGTCCTATCAGCGGGCGATTCTGGGCGGCCAGTTGGGCGAGGGAGCGGCGATCTCGACTGCGATGATCCCGTTCCTGCTCGCCGCGATTCTTGTCTCGTGGTTCGGGCTGCAACGCAGGAAGTGGCAACAGGGAGAGAGCAATGACTGACGCTCTCGCCGGCAAGGTTGCCACTCCGCGGGACGTGCTGACAGGCTCGGCGCCGCTTGCCGACGAGACCGAAGGCATGAGCTATCTGCACAGTCTGCCGCGGCGGCTGATAACGGTCTATCTGCCGCTGTCGCTGATTATGTTTGTGCTCCTGTTTCCATTTTACTGGATGGCGCTCACGTCGATCAAACCGGACGAGCAATTACTCGATCTCGACACCTACAGCCCGTTCTGGACCTGGAATCCCACGATCAAGCACATCTACAAACTGCTGTTTGAGACCGAATACCCGATCTGGCTTTGGAACACGATGCTGGTCGCAGTGTGCGCGACCGCGCTGTCGATCATCGCCAGCGTGCTCGCCGCCTATGCAATCGTGCGGCTGCGCTACAAGGGCGCCCAATGGGTCGGCGGCGCAATCTTTCTGGCCTACCTTGTGCCACCCTCGATCCTGTTCATTCCGCTTTCGACCGTGGTCTTCCAGTACGGGCTGTTCGACACGCCGTTCGCGCTGATCCTGACTTATCCGACGATCCTCATTCCATTCTCGACCTGGCTACTGATGGGCTATTTCAAGACCATCCCGTTTGAGCTCGAAGAATGTGCGCTGATCGACGGCGCCAGCCGCTGGCAGATCCTGCTGCGTATCGTGTTGCCTTTGTCGGTGCCAGGGCTGATCTCGGCTTTCATCTTCTGTTTCACCTTGTGCTGGAACGAATTCATCTATGCGCTCACCTTTATTTCCTCGACGCAATACAAAACCGTGCCGGTCGCGATTGTGACCGCGTTGGTGGACGGCGACATCTACCGCTGGGGTTCGCTGATGGCGGGCGCGATGATCGGCTCGCTGCCGCTGGTCATTCTCTACGCGTTCTTTGTCGAGCACTATGTCTCGGCAATGACAGGCGCGGTAAAGGAATAACCCATTATTCTATAAGAGATTTTTGAGTGGTACGCGCGGCCCAGCGTGCCCCGAGGCCATTCCAGCCCACATAACGAAATGATTGCGCGGAACAATTCTTGTTGTCGTCCGTTTAAGCGCAGGTCTTTCCGGGAGGTGGTTTTGCGACCCGCGCTCGTCAAAAGAGGCAACTCAAGCCCAAGGCGTGGCTCGTTCGCTAATTTTCTCCATGAACGCAAAGAGGAAAACTATGTATCGCGTAGCTCTCATGGGAATGCTGGCCACGTCACTTGTCACTTTCGTATCCTCATCTGCTGACGCTTATCACTCCCGCCGCGCGCATCATCACTACCAATACGGTCCCTCTCATCAGTACTTCTCTTATCGCGGCTCCGATTCCTGTGTCGTCACGAACAGGGGTCGGCGCATCTGCAATGTGAATAGTGAGCTTCCGATACTGGACGCCGCAGGCAATGGCGCGATTGCCATGGCAGATGCGAACGCGATCATCGGCGTACGGCCAGATGGCTGCCCGCACGCTTATTGCGGATGCGGACTGCGCAAATATCTTGGACTTTCGGATGTCCGCCTCAACCTTGCGTCAAACTGGGCAAGGCTTTTGCCGCGCGAGGTTGGTCCGCGCGCAGGACTTGCGGCCGTTCGCAATCACCACGTGATGTATATCGAATCTGCTGCCGGAAACGGGCAGTGGCTGGTGCGCGACTATAACTCCGGCGGTGGATTGTCTCGGATGCATGTACGTGATGTGCGCGGCTATGTCTTTGTCAATCCGCGCGCGCAATTGGCTACGCGGTGAACATTGCAGCCTCAAACCGAGGAAATCGATCATGCTCAAGATCATCTCCACAAAAGCAACACCACCACGGGCGAGAGAAACCTTTCGCCCGACGCATCCTGCCGGCGCTTTGACTCGCCGTCTGCATGCTTTGCGGATAGCTGCGATTAAAATGCCGCGCGTTGTGTGCCCGCAATGCGGCGGGAAAATGCGGTTTGCACTTCTCGAACCGTACTCCCGGCCGGACTCCCGCAAGGAGATAACGACATTCACATGCTCTTGCGGAGAAGAGTTTAGCTATGCGCTCGCGCCGCACCTTTAGGGCAGCTGCGGTCCCGATCAGTTACACGCTACCCAGCATGTTCCAAAGAAATTGCACGCGAGATGTGTGCCGCGCCCGCTGCACACTCCGCGGCTAACAAACCCGGTGTAGTAGTTTTTGCGGTAGCCGCCAGCGTAGTATCCATAGATTGGATAGCATCCGTCGTAAGGCCCGCGATGCACGCCAAGGCCGCATCCGCTTGCGACGGGAACAATCACGCTGGCCTGAGGCTGATACAGCGGCATAGCTTCGGCACCCCCAATAGCGAAAACAAATGCGACGGCGAGAAATGGTGTATTCATTTTACGCGCCTCACTACCCGCAGCAGATCTAAGACGAGTGCCGCGCTCCAAGCAACTTATCTTGCCGAACCAGTGGACATGTCCTCTGCTTAGTGGGCCGCAAAGTAAGCGGCAAAGAACTTCTTAAAGTTCAAGCGCGCCGAATTCACGCCAATCGACTAGCGTCCAGCCGCGATTCCTGCCTGATGATGCTCATCGCCGACGATGCGACCGTCGAGCAGCTCGATATGGCGGCTCATGCGTTCGGCTAGACCGAGATCGTGAGTAACTGCCACTACGGTCTTTCCATGTCGGTCCACAAGATCGCGCAGGACTTCAAACACCTGTTCGCTGGCTTTTGAATCAAGCGACCCTGTCGGTTCGTCTGCAAGAATGATCGGTGGCTCATTGGCGAGCGCACGCGCGACCGCGACCCGTTGCCGCTGGCCGCCTGAAAGCTGATCCGGCCGCTTGTCGATGTGATCGCCGAGGCCGAGTGAGCCGAGTAAATCGCGCGCCCGGGTCCGCATTGCTTCGCGGGACAAGCGCCCTAGCGCCCGCATCGGCAGCATTACGTTATCGAGCACGGTGAATTCGGGTAGGAGAAAATGAAACTGGAACACGAAGCCTAGCAACGTAAGACGTGTAACTGCCCGTTCTTCTTCGTCCATGTGGGTTGTCTCACGGCCGCGGATCAGCACCTCGCCCGTTGTCGGCAAATCGAGCAGGCCTACCAGATAAAGAAGCGACGACTTGCCCGAGCCGGACGGCCCCGTGATTGCGACAAACTCGTTCTCCAGGATGGCCAGGTCAATTCCTTGCACAAGAGTGGTCGGCACAATGCCCGGAAGGATGCGCGTGACGCCGCGCGCTTCGATGAGTGGCACCCCGCCCCTCACGATCATGTCGCGCCCCGGATGATTTCGACCGGATGCAACCCGGCAGCCTTGCGTGCTGGCTGATAGCCAGCAGCAACTGAGGAGACAAGCGCCACAAGTCCCGCCAGCAGGTAATGTGTGTAAGTGTAGGATAGCGGTAAATAGTTGGAATCGAGGAACGGATTGGAAATTTTGATTGCGCCGAGAGCGCGGCATAGCAAATAACCAAGCACGAAGCCGACAAGCGCGCCAACGAGACCGATGATCAGCGCCTCCAGCACGAATATCGAGCGCACGGTGAACTCCCTCAAGCCCAGGGATTTCATTATGGCGATGTCGCGAGCCTTTTCATGCGTGATCGTGGAGATGATGTTGTAGGTACCGAAGCTCGCCACGAGAAGGATGGCGCCGACAACCGCATACATGATGATATTGCGGATGATGAAGGTCGAAAGCAGATCCTCATATGCCTCCTCCCACGACACCGACTTGTAGCCGGTATCACTCTCCACCCGCGCAGCAACCTCGCGCGATTTCAAAGGGTCATCGATCCGTATCCGCAGTTCGTTGATCAGGCCAGTCTGTTGAGTGAGAATTTGGCCAGTTTTGGTAAGCACGTAGGCCATGCTCTCGTCCTGCTGGCGCACGCCGGTGTGGAAAAAGCCGACGACCCGCGCGGTGATGCGTGCACCCTGGCTGGTCTGCAGTGTGATGTTGGCGCCGATGCGGGCACCAATCTTTTCCGACAAACGGTCACCGACTACTATTGCGTTTGTGGCGCGGTAGAGTGCAATAAGCGGCGCGCCGCGCATTTGTTTGGGCAGTTCGGACACTTGCTCCTCGCGCCGCGGGTCAATACCGATGACGGTCGTCGACACGTCACGATTGGCGTAGCGGATGATCGCCTGCACTTTAACCGATGGAGCTATTCCGCCTGGAATCCATGATTCTAGCGCTGCCATTGTGGCGAGCGGATTCTTGATGCCTGGTCGGCGCGCCTCCGGCGTTAGACCGTGAATCTCGGCGCTCGCGAACATTTGCTCCGCCGGCTGCGGC